>CANHZX010000127.1 GCA_947465215.1 Betaproteobacteria bacterium
TACGACACGGTCAAGGATTTCGCGCCGATTACCCAGGGCACCTCGTACATGTATGTGCTGGTGGTGCCGCCTGCGGCACCGGTGAAATCACTGCCGGATTTCATCAAGTTGCTGCAGTCGAAGTCGGGGCAGATGACTTATGGCTCGACCGGTATCGGCGGCGGCAACCATCTGTCGGGCGAGCTGTTCGGCCTGATGACCAACACGAAATCGATTCATGTGCCTTACACTGGTAGTTCGCTGGCGCTGGCGGCCCTGCTCGGCGGGCAGATCAGTTATATGTTCGATACGGTGATCACCGCAGTACCGCAGATCCGCAGCGGCAAGCTACGCGCGATTGGCGTCACCGGCGGCAAGCGGGCTTCGTCGCTGCCGGATGTGCCGACCCTGAATGAACTCGGTCTGAAGGGTTTTCAGCTGACGCAGTGGCAGGCTGTTGTTGCGCCGGCGGGAACGCCGCGCCCGATCATTGAACGGCTGAACCGCGAAGTGGTGAAGGCGCTGAAAATGCCGGACGTCATTGACCGGCTGGCAACGCAAGGCGGCAACGATCTCGTCGGCAATACGCCGGAAGAGTTCACGCAGGTGATCAAGGACGATCTGGCGCTGTACGCGAAGATTATCAAGGCGGCGGGCATCAAGCCGCAGTAATCGCGCCTGCATTCAAACAATACGCCGGCATCGATGATGCCGGCGTATTGTTATTAACTTATTGAATTTAAATAATTATTCCCATAGCCTTTCGGGCAGCGGTAAACCGGCGAGCTGAGCCGGGGTCAGGGGCTGATCGGGGGTGATGCCGATGCCTTCCAGTACGGCGGCGAGCTGGCGTGCATGTTGAGCACTGTGCCAGGTGGAACGCTCGTAGAGCATGTGGATGGGCTGCATGCCGAAGAAGGTCTTGATCTTCTGCTGACAGCTTTTGTCTTCGAGCTTGTTCCACCAGTTTTCCAGCCTTGCGATGACGGCGTCACCGTAACGCGCGATTTCTTCGCCGGTCATGTACGTGCCGTCTTTCGGTGGAATGTTGGCGAGCTGGACTGCATATTCAACACCGCCTTCCACTGATTCGAGATAGGCCTCGCCAATACGGAAGATGTGATGGCACATCAGGCGGATCGAACGATCACGGTTGGGAATGACCCGCTCAAGCAGTTTGGCATCGGGCAACTGGCTCATCAGCCGTTGCGCGGCGCGCAGTACCATGACCCAGCGTTGGATCAGCTCTTCCGGGGGCAACGGCTTATGGCCGGTGCCCTGGAGGCCGACAAACTCGGCGACATCTTCCAGGTTCTGCCCGAATACGAACTGATCGCCCTTGGCAACCACAGGAACATTGCGTACGCCGAACTTGAGCAGGCGTTCGCGTCCAGCCGGATCGTTCAGGACATCAATGGCGATGAAATCAATTTTTTTGCGCGAAAGAAACTCTTTCGCCCGGAGACAGCTGCTTCACCCCGGTTGGGTAAACAGAATGAACTGTTCGTCGGCGCCCATGTGTGACCTCTTTGCAGGCGGTTGATAGGAGGCTTCAGACTAACGTCGGGCGGCATTGGGCGTCAAGGATGTCGATGCTATAATCCGCGCGCATTTTTCACTGCAATCTGTTTCGCGAAACAATCCATATGATGAAGCTGATCGGGACGGTCACCAGTCCCTATACCCGCAAGGTGCGCGTCGTTCTGGTCGAGAAACGCATGGAATGCGAGTTCGTCACCGACTCGCCGAACACGCCGGACAGCGAAGTCATTCGCTACAACCCGCTGGGCAAGATTCCGGTTCTGGTGCTCGACGACGAACACACGATTTTTGATTCACGCGTGATTGTCGAGCACCTCGACAATGCGAGCCCCGGCAACCGGCTGATTCCCGAAGAAAAGCGCCCGCGCATCCAGGTGCGCCGTTGGGAGGCGCTGGCCGACGGCTGCACCGATGCGGCAATCGCGCTGGTCAATGAGAAAAAAAAGCTGGTCGAACAGCAGTCGCCGGAGTGGATCAGCCGCCAGCAGGGCAAGGTCGATCGCGCGCTGCAGGCGATGGCGGACGATCTCGCGGCCAAGCCATGGTGTGGCGGTGATTTTTTCACGCTGGCCGATATCGCGGTCGGCTGTTGTCTGGGCTGGCTGGAACTGCGCCTGCCCGACCTGCCGTGGCGGCGCAGTCATCCCAATCTTGCGCGGCTCGCGGACAAGTTGGCGCAGCGTCCTTCGTTCAAGGACACTGTGGCCTGATCAACGGCTCAGTTATTTCCAGCGAGTGTTTCCGGCGGACAGGCGTCATCCATTGACAGCGCGGGCTGCGCCGGACGTGCCGATTCGATGATGCCTCCGCCGATGCATACGCGGCTTTCATAGATCACCACTGATTGACCGGGCGTGACTGCCCACTGGTTCTCGGCAAAATCAACTACGCAGCGTCCGGTGGAGGCTTCCTCCAGTGAGCATGCGGCGTCGCGCTGACGATAGCGGGTTTTGGCACTGTAGACCCATTGCGTATGGGGCGGATGGCCGCTGATCCAGGTGGCGTTGACGGCAGTCAGCTGGTCCGACAGCAGCAAACCATGATCGTGGCCTTGCACGACAACCAGCCTGTTGTTGGTCATGTCTTTCTGGGCGACATACCAGGCATCACCGTCGCCGTCGCGGGTGCCGCCGATACCCAGACCCTGGCGCTGGCCCAGTGTGTAGAACGTCAGCCCCATATGCCGACCGATGCGCCGACCTTCCGGCGTGACGATGTCGCCCGGGTTGGAAGGCAGGTAGCGGCTGAGAAACTCGCGGAACGGCCGCTCACCGATGAAGCAGATTCCGGTCGAATCCTTTTTGTCGTGGTTGGGCAGGCCTTCGCGGCGGGCGATGTCACGCACGTCGCGTTTGTATATGTCGCCCAGCGGAAATACGGTCTTGGCCAGTTGCTGCTGGTTGAGCCGGTAAAGAAAATAACTCTGGTCCTTGCTGCCGTCCTCGGCTTTGAGCAGCTGATGCAGGCCGTCGACTTCGCGCACCTGCGCGTAGTGGCCGGTGGCGATACGGTCGGCGCCGAGATTCATTGCGTGGTCGAGGAAGGCCTTGAACTTTATTTCGGCGTTGCACAACACGTCCGGATTGGGCGTGCGTCCGGCCTGGTATTCGCAGAGGAATTCGCTGAACACGCGGTCCTTGTATTCGGCGCTGAAATTCACGGCCTCGATGTCGATGCCGATGAGGTCAGCTACGGCGACGGCGTCAATCAGATCCTGGCGCGTGGTGCAGTGTTCGTCGGTGTCGTCATCTTCCCAGTTCTTCATGAACAGGCCGATGACTTCGTGCCCCTGCTGTTTCAGCAGCAGGGCAGCGACGGACGAATCGACTCCGCCTGACATGCCAACGACAATTTTCTGTTTGCGAGACATTCGGACTCAGTGGTGGTGATGCAGCAGTTGCAGGGGGTGGCGCTTGCCAGCGAGATAGTCATCAATGCATTGCATCAGCAGCGGGCTGCGGTGGCGGTCATGGCAGGCACGGATTTCTTCGACCGGCATCCACAGCGCACGCAGAATTCCGGTGTCGAGTGAGAGGCCTGGATGGGGCGAAGACAGCGTTCCGGTAAAGGCAAAACGCAGATAAGTCACGTCGCTGGAGGGCTGGTGGTATTGATAGATGCCGAGCAGGGCTTCCGGGCGGAAATCGCAGGCCGATTCTTCCAGGGTTTCCCGGATGACGGCCTCGATCAGTGACTCCCCGGCTTCCAGATGGCCGGCAGGCTGGTTGTAGCGAATGCCGTCCTGGGTCTGTTCTTCCACCAGAAGAAATGCGCCATCGCGTTCAACGACGGCAGCGACTGTGACGTTGGGTTTCCATTGGCGGTCAGGGCTGAACATCCGGCTATTTTATCGCCGGGCGCGTATTCGCGGCTTCCCGCCGGTTCCGTGTCGTCAGCGGGGGTAAAAAAAGCAGGGCCGCAGCCCTGCTTTTCAAGTCGGCAGAAGGGTTACTTCTTGTCGGCTTTCTTTTCTTTTTTCTCGGTCTTTTTCTCGTCTTTTTTCTCGGCCGAGTAGGCGGGTGCGACAGCAACGGCGCCGAACATGGCGGCAATAGCGATTGCGAGCAGCTTTTTCATGATTCCTCCCTTGGTTAAATGTCTGCGTCCGGGCCGGATTACAGCCGGCGGCTCATACGAGCACGATTACATTACCCCACGCATTTATAAATGACAACCTGGGAGCCTTGGGCCGGGTGAGGGGATTTAAGGGCGAAAAAAAGGCAGGGTCGAAACCCTGCCTTTTCGAGAAATCCGACGATTACTTCTTGTCGGCCTTTTTCTCTTCTTTTTTCTCAACTTTCGGAGCGTCTTTTTTCTCTTCTTTTTTCGGCGCGTCAGCGGCGAAAGCAACGGTCGAGAAAGCGGCGGCGATGATAGCGGCGAGCAGTTTGTTCATAATTTCCTCAATAAAATTAAGTGGTTGATCAACCAGGCTTTTCAGCCTTGACCGAAAGGACGGTCGAGCGAATAACGGACGAGCTACGACTTGGTTGACAAGATAAACGCAAATTTCGGGCAAAAAAAGGCAGGGTCGAAACCCTGCCTTTTCGAGAAATCCGACAATTACTTCTTGTCGGCCTTTTTCTCTTCTTTTTTCTCAACTTTCGGAGCGTCTTTTTTCTCTTCTTTTTTCGGCGCGTCAGCGGCGAAAGCAACGGTCGAGAAAGCGGCGGCGATAATAGCGGCGAGCAGTTTGTTCATAATTTCCTCATTTGATGGTTGATCAACCGGGCCAATTTTGACCCTTGACCGAAAGCCGGTCATAGCCAATAACGCGGGGAAAACCGGTTGGTTGACAGTTTCGCGTAAGATTCATAATGTGGTCTTACTGAATGTTTTGCACCATAAGTGGGCAACAAGCCAAAAAAGCGAACCTTACCAACTAAGTGTTGTTTTTAATGGGCTTTCCCGGTGATTCCGGAGGTATTTCATGCCATTCCCCGGGAGGCAGGCCCTCAATGGTCCAAGGACCAATAGCATGACGGATCAGGCGCAAAGTCGGAAAACCTGCCGCCGCAGTCATCCGCCGGACCTGACGATTACGGCCTTCCCGCAGCACCAGTCTCAACCAGGTCGTTGGAATATGCCGGCGGATGCGAACGGGCGGCGTACGCGGCCATAACCAGTCGGGCGGCGGGCACAGGCTGGCTTCGACCGGACGTGCCTTGTAATCGGAAAGTTGCATGCCGGCCCTAAGCGGTGCCAACGCGGCATCGTCTGGTGTGCCTTCGACCTCGACAAAATAGGACTTGGGCAGTTTGTGGCGGGGATCGGTAATGCGATGCTGAAGGGCGCCGTCGTCGGTCAGCAGGACCAGTCCCTCGCTGTCGGTGTCGAGTCGTCCCGCTGGATAGACGCCGCTGACCGGAACAAAATCTTTCAGCGTCCGGTGGTCTCCCGAAGGACTGAACTGGCAGATGACGCCATAGGGTTTGTTGAGTAGCAGAAGTCTGGGCACGGCCGGATTGTACGAAGAAAGGCCACCGCGGGTGCAGTGGCCTTTAACGGAAGGGGTTTCTTTGGTTGCGGTTTAGGCGGTGGCGCGGGTTTCCAGTTTCCGGGTCAGCCATTCATAACCCCGCAGCGTCAGGAATTCGACGTAGTCATCGCTGGTGGTGATTTCATCGAACAGTTTTGCGGCTTCTTCGTAGCGGCCTTCGCTCCATGCTTCTTCGCCAAGTTCACGGCGCACCCTTGCGAGTTCCTCGGGCAGCAATTTGCGGAACATGTCTTTGGTGACTTTGCGACCGTCATCCAGAACGCCCTTCGGGCTGCGCATCCATTGCCAGATCTGCGAGCGCGAAATCTCGGCCGTGGCGGCGTCTTCCATCAGGTTGTAAACCGGGACGCAGCCGTTGCCGGCGAGCCAGGCGCCGATGTAATGGATGCCGACGCTGATGTTGTTGCGCAGGCCGGCTTCGGTGATCGGCGCTTCGGGTTTGAAATCGAGCAGATCCTTTGCGGTGACCTGCACGTCAGGACGCTGACGGGAGACCTGATTGGCACCCGGCATATGCCGGTCGAAGATTTCCCTGGCGATGCCGACCAGTCCCGGATGCGCAACCCATGTACCGTCGCAACCGTCAGTCGCCTCGCGCTCCTTGTCGGCACGTACTTTGGCTGTTGCGGCTTCATTGGCGGCGGGGTCGTTCTTGATCGGAATCTGCGCAGCCATGCCGCCCATCGCGAATGCCTTGCGGCGATGGCAGGTTTTGACCAGCAGCAACGCATAGGCGCGCATGAAGGGTGAGGTCATCGTTACCTGGCTGCGGTCGGCCAGACAGAAGTTCTTGTTGGACCGGAATTTCTTGATGCAGCTGAAGATGTAATCCCAGCGGCCGATGTTGAGGCCGACGCAGTGATCGCGAAGCTCGTAAAGAATTTCATCCATTTCGAATGCGGCGAGCACGGTTTCTATCAGCACCGTGGCCTTGATCGTACCCAGCGGCAGCCCCAGTTCGCGTTGTGCCATCACGAAGATGTCGTTCCAGAGTCGCGCTTCGAGATGGCTCTCCATTTTCGGCAGATAGAAGTACGGGCCGGTGTTGTGCGCGATGGCTTCTTTGGCGTTATGGAAAACGTACAGCGCGAAGTCGAAAAGCGCGCCGGAGACCGGTGTGCTGTCGACTTGCAGGTGATGTTCCATCAGATGCCAGCCGCGGGGACGCACCAGCAGCGTTGCCGTTTGTGCATTGAGCCGGTATTGCTTGCCTTCAGGACTCTGGAATGTGATCGAACTGCGAATGGCGTCGCGCAGATTGATCTGACCCTCAATCATGTTGCTCCAGGTCGGGGCGTTGGAATCTTCAAAGTCGGCCATGAATACATTGGCCCCGCAGTTCAGTGCGTTGATCACCATCTTGCGGTCGGTGGGGCCGGTGATTTCAACGCGCCGGTTCTGCAGGTCTGCCGGAATGGGCCCGACTGTCCATTCGCTTTCGCGGATGTTGCGGGTTTCCGGCAGGAAGTCCGGGAACTTGCCGGCATCGAATTCGCGCTGCCGTTGTGCCCGTTGCGCCATCAGTTCCTGACGACGGGCTTCAAACTTGCGGGCCAGCTTGGCGATGAAGGTTACGGCCTGCGGCGTGAGGATCGATTGATATTCTGCGGGCATCGGGCCGTGTATTGCGATGCCTTCGGGCAATGTGGTTGCGGTCATGGCAGGCTCCTGAAGTCGTCAGCGGAAATTTCACAATACAAAATTTCGTGTCAAACCAGATGCTGCACTGCATTATACCGATAATCGCCGAAAGTCCAATTTTTGTAAATTACGCTAATTTTCCCTATGAAATGATGATTTGATTTTGCCGTATTGTGATATTCCGCAATGCAAAACAATCCGGCAAACCGGCCGCAGAACCATGATTGGTTTATAGCGGGTAAACCGAAACTGCAGCCCAATAAAAAACGCCCGCGGTTGCGGGCGTTTTTTAGGTCGTTGACCGAAGGTCAGCTGAGGCTGGATTACTTGGTGCCCCAGGGCTTGATGGCGGCCTTGAGTTGGTTGTAGCCGTCGATGTAACGCGGACGCTTGCTGCTGTAGATCTTGTCGAAGGTGGCCAACTGGTCATCCAGCCATTTCGCCAGTTCGGCGTTGCCCGGATTGGCAGCCTTATAAGCCTCGTTGATCAGCACGAAGTGAATGCGCGGATCGTAGGGGTCTTTGGTGCCACCGACGGTTTCGTCACCGTTGAGCAGCCGCTGCAGCATGGCGTCAGCCGAGCCGAGGGTCTGTTCGTAGATCGGCGCGCCTTCCATGCGATACATGACGCTGGTCATGTCCTTGCCGTTGGTCATGGTGAAGCCCATGTCTTTCCAAACGTCGCCCATTTTCTTGCCGGTCTTCGCGTAGTCGAGAATCATCTGGCCCCACTTGCGCAACACGTCCGGCGCATCGGCCATCAGGTCGGTCAGACGGTCGCCGTCAAGGTCGGTCGAGTAAACGATGCACTCGCGCTGCTCGATCATGTCGTGCAGCAGCAGGCCAAAGTTGGTGTCGGAGATGTGTTCGTAGATGTCGCCGCCCCAGTTTTCCATGCCGGCCTTGAAGTCCTTCGGCAGCAGGGCAACGATGGCGTCGACGTTTTCCTTGTGTTCCTGGTAGGCGTCAACCGCATACTGGCGCTTCAGCTTGAACTTGGTGCCCTGCAGAATCCAGCGGAACAGCCCGGCGTTGACGGCGTCTTCCTTCGCCTGGGTCGGCTTGGTGGCGACACGGCCGATGCAGCCGCGCTCATTGACCAGTTGCAGGAATAGGCGCGCGGCATACGCCATGCGCACGCCCGGAGTGTTCATTTCCGAATGGATGTTGCCGGTGGCTTTTTCGACTACGAACTTCTTGTTGTCCTGCGAATACGGCAGGCCGGGCATGAAGCGCACGTTGGTGATCGAGCCGTAGGGGCGGACGTTGCAATACACACCGGCAGCGGTACGCAGCGGGGCATTGGCTGATTTGCCGGCGACGACAACTTTCTTGCCGCCGTCATTGACCATGAAGTCACCTGCGGTGGACCACTTAAGGCAGGTGTAATCCATCTTGCCGAACCACTCGAGCGATTTCAGTTTGGTGTCGTGGCGGAACTGGGCCATCATCGGAACGCCGAGGAAGGGCAGGCCGAGCACGTCGAGTGCCATGATGGTTCCGTTCAGCGCGAAGGTGTCGGTCAGCGCGTGGGCAACCGGTTTGACGTTGCCGGTGAAATTGCCGCCCTCCCAGATGATGGCGTCACTGACGCCACGCGGCTGGGTTTGGGAGCGCTTGAAAACGCCGTCGAGGTATTTGAAAAGATCGCCGTTTGCTTCTTCCTGCGCGATTTTCAGCA
>CANHZX010000128.1 GCA_947465215.1 Betaproteobacteria bacterium
AAGCGCTGATCGATCTCGTCATACAGATACATGTCCGGCACCTCGCTCCTTGAGGCTGCCGATACTAGGGACCCCCTTATATATCGTCCAAGAATATGTTATTTAATATTAAGCTGTTTTTGTTATATAAGAACGAGATATCAAGGTAACTCATTGAATTTACAGCAATTACGCTATTTGCGCGAAATCGCCCGCAACGGACTGAAGGTTTCGGATGCCGCGGAATCGCTGTTTACCTCGCAACCGGGCATCAGCAAACAGATCCGACTGCTGGAGGAAGAACTCGGCGTCACCATCCTCGTGCGCAACGGCAAACGCATCACAGCGCTGACCGAACCCGGCAGGATCGTGCTCGACATTGCCGAACGCATCCTGCGCGACACCGACAACCTGCGCGAGGTCGGCCGCGAATTCAATGCCGGCGGCAGCGGCACGATGGTCGTCGCCACTACGCACACCCAGGCGCGCTACGCGCTGCCGCCAGTGTTTGCGCGTTTCACGCAGCGTTATCCGCAGGTGCGCCTGACCCTGCGCGAAGGCAGCCCGGCTCAGATCGCCGCGATGCTCCGAGACGGCATTGCCGATGTCGGCATCGCCACCGAGTCGGATGAGGAATTCGAAGAACTGGTCACCCTGCCCTGCGCGCAATGGACACGCAGCGTGATCACGCCGCTGCGCCATCCGCTGCTTGGCGCCGGCCCGCTGACGCTGGAAAAAATCGCTCAGTATCCGCTGATCACCTACGACTTCGCCTTCACCGCCAATTCACCGATCAAACGCGCCTTCGATTCGGCAAACATCAAACCCAATGTCGTACTCACCGCCGTCGCCGCCGACGTGATCAAGGCCTATGTTGAGCAAGGCATGGGCATTGGCATCCTCGCCAAGATGGCCTTCGATCCCGCGCGCGATCACGGCGTACGCCTGATCAATGCCGACCATCTGTTCGAACCGAGCACGACGCGCATCGCCCTGCGGCGCAATGCCTGGCTGCGCGGCTATATTTATGACTTCATCGAGCTGTTTGCACCAACTTTGAGCCGTGACGTGGTCAATGCCGCACTGAGCGGGGGCAATACACGGGCCGCCGCACTCTAGAAAGCGCGCGGGCATTATTCCTGCTTGAGATACACGGATCGCGGGAGTAGATTGACCGCACAAAACGAACAACATTCACCGGAGTTTTGCCATGAACCGATCCCTCACCGCCACCCTCTGCGCCGCCGTACTGTCCGTCTGTGCAATCCAGTCCGCACAGGCGGCCGACACTTTCCCGAACCGCGCCGTGCGCATGATCATCCCCTTCCCGGTCGGCGGCGCCACCGACATCCTTGCCCGCGTTGTCGCGCAAAAAAGTAGCGAGCTGTTCGGCCAGCAGGTTGTCGTGGACAACCGTCCGGGCGCCGGCGGCACGCTGGGCTCGCGCATTGCCGTCACCGCGACCGCAGACGGCTACACGCTGCTGATGGGCACCACCAGCACGCACGCCATCGGCCCGCATCTGTATGCCAAACCGCCATACAACTCACTGACCGATTTTTCACCGATTACCCAGATCGCCACCTCGCCGAACGTATTGATGGTGGCGTCGCAGGTTCCCGCGCAATCGATCAAGGACCTCGTAGCGCTCGCGAAGGCGCAGCCGGGTAAGCTGAACTTCGGATCTTCAGGCACCGGCACGCAGTTCCACCTCTCCGGTGAACTGCTGAAACTGCTCGCCGGCATCAACATCGTTCATGTGCCGTACAAAGGTACCGCGCTGGTCTATCCGGAAATGTTCAGCGGTTCGATCCAGATCCTGTTCGACGTGCCGGTGGTAGCCTTGCCCTTTATCAAACAGGGACGCGTGCGCGCACTGGGCGTTTCCGGCAAAAAACGCATCAATGTATTGCCCGAGGTGCCGACCATTGTCGAAGCCGGCATTGCCGGTTATGACGCTGACCTGTGGTTCGGATTGTTTGCACCGACAAAGGTGCCGGCGGAACGCCTCACCCGCGTGCAGACCGAAGTGCTCAAGGCACTCGCCTCGAATGAAGTACGCGAGCGGTTCGCGGCACTCGGCGCCGACGGCGTCGGCAGCACACCCACGGCATTTGCGGCCTTCCTGAAAGCGGAAAACGAAAAGTGGGAAAAAGTCGTCAAGGCTTCAGGCGCGAAAATTGATTAAACCGCATGGCCGCGAAACCCTGCCGAGCAATATGCAGGCTGTAGCCTGAGCCGATTTCAGATGGCTCGCCCGCAGCAGAGCGCGTATATCTTTGCAATTGCGGTGCCGCTACGGTAGTTTGCGATGCTGTACCACCGGTCGTTGCCGGGATGCAGCCTTAAAACCCTTCAGAGGCATCAACCATGATCGATCTGAGCCCGTCACGCACGCGCCGAGTCGTGCTCGGATATGCTGCCCAGCTCCACGCGAGCCAGGCCGGCACTTCCGACCCCGACTACGACAAACTCCAATCAAAAGGAAACACCATGTCCCGCCCGATTTCACAGTCGCAGTCCGTATTGACCAAGCTGCTCCGCAACACCCTCGCCGTCCTGGGATTCGCCGCAATGACCGCGATACCGGCACTTGCCCAGCAGACCCTCAAGGTCACCACGATCCCCGAAGAAGCCGCCACCGAGCAGATCCGCAAGTTCGGACCGCTGACCCGCTACCTCGAGCGCACCGTCGGCATGAAAGTGGAATTCACACCCGTCAATGACTATCCCGCTGCGGTCGAGGCACTGGTCAACAAGCAGGTTGACCTGGTCTGGTTCGGCGGCTTCACGCATGTGCAGGCGCAGCTGCGTTCCGGCGGCAAGATTATTCCGATCGCACAACGCGAGGAAGACACCCAGTTCCGCTCCGTATTCATCACCCAGACCGATTCCGGCATCAAGACGCTTGCAGACCTTAAGGGCAAGCAAGTCAGTTTCGGCTCGCAGTCGAGCACCTCGGGCCACCTGATGCCGCGCAGCTTCCTGCTGCAAGCCAAGATCGACCCGGACAAGGATTTCAAACGCGTCGCCTATTCCGGCGCGCACGACGCCACCATCGCGTCTGTCGTAGGCGGTCGCGTCGATGCGGCGGCACTCGACATTACCGTATGGCGCAAGTTCGTCGAAGAGAAAAAGGTCGATACGACGAAGGTGGACGTGTTTTTCACGACACCGCCGTATTTCAACTACAACTGGTCGGTGCATGCGGACATGCCTGCCGCCCTGCGTGAACGTATCACCAAGGCGCTGCTGGATCTGTCGATGGCAACGCCCGAGGGCAAGGAAATCCTGACCCTGAACCGCGCAACCAAATACATTGCGACCAAGCCAGAGAATTACAAAGATCTTGAGAGCGCAGGCCGCAGCGCGGGTCTGATCAAGTAATCCATGCGTATTGCCATTGAAGGGCTTGCGGCGCGCCATCCGGCCGCCGCAAGCGGCAGCATTCCGGCGCTGAAACCGCTGACGCTCGACGTTGCGCCCGGCGAACAGTTGGCCATCATCGGTCCCTCCGGCGCAGGCAAGACCACATTGCTGCACGCACTGGCGTGCGCGCTCAAGCCCACAGCCGGTCGCCTTGAACTTGACGGCGTCGACCCGTGGAAACTGCCGGTGTCGCAATTGCAGAAACTTCGCGGCAAATTATTTCTGGGGCCGCAGGCGCCGCCGCTGCCACCGCGGCAACGCGTCATCACCGCGGTGCTGGCCGGCCGGCTGCCGCAGCAATCGCTGCTTGCGAGCCTGCGATCGCTGCTCTATCCGACGCACATTCCTGAAGCACAGGCCGCGCTGGAAAAATTCGACCTCGCCGGCAAACTGTGGGATCGCGTCGATCGACTTTCGGGGGGTGAACGCCAGCGCGTCGGCCTGGCGCGCGCACTGGTTTCCAGCGCTTCACTCTGGCTCGTCGACGAACCGCTGTCTTCGCTGGATCCGTCGCGGGCGGCGCAAGCCATCGATACCCTGACCCAGGCGGCGCGCGAGCATGGCGCAACTCTGATCACCACACTGCATCAGGTCGATGTTGCAAAACGCTTTCAGCGGGTCATCGGCCTGCGTGACGGCGCACTGCAGTTCGATCTGCCGGCCGCGGAAGTCACGCATGGCCGGCTGGCAGAGCTTTACGCCCAGCACGAATATGAACTGCTCGGCGCGCCGGCGACGGGTGAAGAAAAAGCGGCGGAAAACCCGCACTCAGCCCCTTTGTATTGCCGCTAGCCGCATCACGCCCTTGAACAATCCTGTCTCCGCCACCATCGTGTCACCACAGTTGCGTGATCCCGCCTGGATCACGCGCGTGTTCTGGCTGCTTGCCGCCGCCGTGCTACTGGCCCCGGCCCTGGTCATTACAGAATTCAAACCATGGACACTGTTCGAGCCTGCAACCATCAAGTCCACGAAACGCTTCATTGGCGATTTTTTCCCGCCAAAAATAGAAGCTGAATTCCTGCTGATGGTCATGCGGGAGGCCTGGCGTACCGTCGCCATCGCCACTGTCGGCATGGCGCTGGCCTTGATGATTGCAATCCCGCTGACCTTCATGTCCACCAGTGCGATCTCAATCTCGGCGTTGTCGGGGCGCATGCACGCATTGCCCTTTGTCCTGCGCCAGGCCATCCGCTGGCTGCTGATCATGCTGCGCAGTGTGCCGGAACTGGTGTGGGCGCTGGTGTTTGTGCGCGTGGTCGGCCTGGGCCCGACGGCGGGCGTGCTCGCCATCGCCCTGACTTATGGCGGCATGCTCGGAAAGGTTTATGGCGAAATCCTTGAAAGCGACGAAACACACGCCACGCATGCGCTGCTGCGCAATGGCGCCGGGCGCCTGCAGGCCTTCTTCTACGGCCTGCTGCCGCAAAGCGCACCGGAACTGACCAGCTATACGGTTTATCGCTGGGAATGCGCCATCCGCTCCTCGGCGGTGCTCGGGTTTGTCGGCGCCGGCGGCCTCGGGCAGCAGATGGACAACTCGATGAAAATGTTCCAGGGCGCGGAAGTCGCGACCATGCTCATCGTATTCATGTTGCTGGTGGCGCTCGCCGACCAGGCCAGTGCGTGGTTAAGGAAGATGCTGGCATGAGCTATCTGACGAGGGGCCCCGCGCAAGCGGGGATCGGCAGCAAGGCGATTGCCAGCGGCGGCCGACAACGCAGCACGAACTATTCGACTGATGGCATGGAGGCCGCGGCGTGAACAATCTCCCGCCGAAGTCCGCCGCAGATGCGGCAAACGAGGCTTACCGCCTGCCGCCGAAACTGTTTGAGGCGCGCTGCGCGGCCTGCTGGTTCATGGTCGGGCTGTTCGTGCTGACAATCGCCAGCTTCTGGTCGCTCGATCTGCAATGGGCAAAATTCCTGTCCGCCGACGCGCTGCGCAAAATGGGCCGTTTCCTGGCCGAACTACTGACGCCGTCAACGGATCCGGCGTTCCTGCTGAAGTTGGCAGGGGCCAGCCTTGAAACTATCGCCATGTCGGCGCTGGGCACGCTGCTCGCCGCAATCGCCGGCATCGCACTCGCGCTGCCGGCCAGCAGAACCCATCCCGGCGACCCCGCATACTGGCGAACGCCGACAAGGCTGCTGCTCAACGGACTGCGCGCGATCCCGGAACTGGTTTGGGCGGCGCTGCTGATCATTTCGGCCGGCCTGGGCCCGTTCGCAGGCACGCTCGCACTGGCACTGCACACTTCGGGCGTCCTCGGGCGCCTTTTCGCTGAAGCCATCGAAAACGCGCCGCAAGGCCCGGCATTCGCTTTGCGCGTTCGCGGCGTACCGACGACGCGGGTTTTTGTGTACTCCACCTTCGTGCAGGTCCTGCCGCAACTGCTGTCGTACACGCTGTACCGCTGGGAAAACAATATCCGAGCAGCGGCGGTACTCGGTGTCGTGGGAGGCGGCGGACTCGGCCAGATGCTGGCTTTTCACATGGGACTGTTCCACATGAATGAAACCAGCGCGATCCTGATTGCGATGATCCTGCTCGTCGCAGCGGTGGATCTGCTGTCCTATGTATCGCGCCGCATCATGCAGCGCTGAAAGTGAAGATTCCTATTCGCTGCCGCGGCGATTAAAGTCGCGGAGCCTGAAGCCGCAAAGCCAGAGGATGCCGAAATAGCACGCCGCACCGGCAAGCACCAGCAGCGTCAACCGAGCGACGCGCTCAAGAGCCCCCGCAGTCAGCCAGCTTGCCGTATCGCCGGACAACACCCAGAGCAGCGCTCCCATGGCATAAACCGCCAGCAACAGCTTCAGCATAAATGCGCCCCACCCGGGCATCGGCTGATAAATCTGGCGACTGCGCAGACCGCGCAGCAGCAATCCTGCATTGAGGCAGGCGCCGACGCTGATCGCCAACGCCAGACCGGCATGACGCAAATGCCAGACAAACACCAGATTAAGCAATTGCGTGAACACCAGCGTCACCACCGCAATTTTTACCGGCGTGCGAATGTCCTGCCTCGCGTAAAAACCCGGCGCCAGAACTTTTACCGCAATCAGCCCCACCAGTCCGACCGAATAGGCAACGACCGCGTGCCGCGTATTGATGACATCGGTTGCAGTGAATGCGCCGTAGTGAAACAACGTCGTCACCAAGGGCACCGCCAGCACAGCCAGTGCCACCGCGCAGGGCACCGCCAGTATCAGCGTCAGGCGCAGCCCCCAGTCGAGCAGTTGCGAATACTCCTGCGTGGAGCCTTCGGCATGACGTTTTGACAGGCTCGGCAGCAGGATGGTACCGAGTGCGACGCCGAGCATTCCCATCGGAAACTCCATCAGCCGGTCGGCGAAGTAGAGCCAGGTCACACTGCCGGTGATCAGGAAGGACGCGAAGATGTTGTTGATCAGCAGACTCAGCTGACCAACCGATACGCCGAACACCGCGGGCGCCATCTGGCGCAGCACGCGCCGCACGCCCTCGTCGCCGAGATCCGGCCGCGGCCGCGGCAGCATCCCGATGCGCGCGAGAAACGGCAGTTGAAAAGCCAGTTGCAGCACGCCACCGACAAACACCGCCCAGGCCAGCGCCATGACCGGCGGGTTGAACCAGGGCGCTGCGATCAGCGCGAAACCGATGAAAGAAAGATTCAGCAGCACCGGCGTGAACGCCGGCACGGCGAAGCGGCTCCAGGTATTGAGAATACCGCCCGCCAGCGCGGTGAGTGCTATGAATATGATGTACGGGAAGGTGATGCGCAGCAGGTCGACGGTCAGCTGGAATTTTTCTGGTGTTGCTGCAAAGCCCGGTGCGCTGATCGAAATGATCAGCGGCGCTGCCAGCACGCCGGCGGCGGTGACCAGCAGCAGTGCAATGCCGAGTACGCCGGAAACGTGATCAACCAGCAGGCGGGTCGCCGCTTCGCCGCGCCGGTTTTTGTATTCGGCGAGGATGGGGACGAAGGCCTGGGAAAACGCCCCTTCGGCAAAAAGCCGGCGCAGCAGATTAGGAATTTTGAAGGCGACAAAAAAGGCGTCGGTGGCCAAACCGGCCCCGAAAACCCGCGCAATTGCGGCATCGCGGATAAAACCCAGCACGCGGGAGATCAGCGTCATACTGCTGACCGCTGCTAAAGCCTTGATTAAATTCATTTTTACAGAAAGCGGCGGGTTAAGAGGCGACTACGGCACAACTTGCAGTCGGAGCGTATTTTCATTATGATTACGCCCTTTTTCCGAACGAAATCCGGAGTTTACATGGCCAATATCGCTTCAGCCAAAAAAGCAGCACGCCAAGCCGTCAAGCGTCGCGCCCTCAACGGTGCCCAGCGCTCTGAACTGCGCACGGCAATCAAGGAAGTACGCAAGGCGATCGCCGCCGGCGACAAAGCTGCCGCACGCGTCGTGTTCCAGAAGTCTGTCAGCACGATCGACTCGATCGCCGACAAGAAAATCATGCACAAGAACACGGCTGCCCGTCACAAGAGCCGCCTGTCCGCCGCCGTAAAGTCGATGGCCTAAGTTTTTTGTCCCGCCTGTCGCGAGTGCGCGGCAGGTTCAGGCGGGTTTCGCAGCAGGATCTGGCGAACCGCCTTCGGCAGCATCCTCAAGCCGTCTGGCCTTCCGGCTCGGACGCATCTTCAGCTGATTGTCGCGGGCAAACTGCAGCAGGAAGGTATAGGCCGCAGGGTCGCGTGGCTCCAATTCCCTGTCAATCGCCACGCAGCGCACGCCGCCGGCAATGATGGGTTTCAGGAACGGCGAATAGGCCAGATAGCCGTCATCGCTGAATACCGAAAGCATGCCGCTGAGCCATTCGACCCAGTCGCCAGGACGAAAGGTTTCCCCGCTTTAGGTAATGCCCCAGATCACGATTTCCGGCGTGCCTTCGAACATGCTGCCGACACCTGTATTTTGAACTGGTTTTGTAGCTGTATTTTGAAGCCGCAGAGTCCAGCAGACCGGACCGGTTTTCCCTCTCGGAACAGAGGGAAATTAAGCTTGCAAATCAAATCGTGGTTGAACGAAAATAGCTGTCCCGGCGGCAACAGGCCGCCGTGTTTTTTTGTGGAGGTCGACGGACCATGTCACACGTCATGAACACCTACGGCCGCCTGCCCGTCGCCTTTGAGCGCGGTGAGGGTGTCTGGTTGTGGGACACGCAGGGCAAACGCTACCTGGACGCACTCGCTGGAGTGGCCGTCAACGCGGTCGGCCACAGCCACCCGAAGCTCGTCGCAGCGCTACGCGAACAGATCGGCAAGCTGATCCACACCTCCAACATCTACCAGATCTCAGCCCAGGAAAAACTCGCCGACCGTATTGTTGCGGCCTCCGGCATGGACAAGGTGTTTTTCTGCAATTCCGGCGCGGAAGCCAACGAAGCGGCGATCAAGCTCGCGCGCTACTACGGCCACAAGAAAGG
>CANHZX010000129.1 GCA_947465215.1 Betaproteobacteria bacterium
CTCGGATCAGACCGGATACTTCACGGCCGTTTACCCAGACCTCTTCCCCATTAAATTTAATATTTAAATTCAATGCGATACGAGATACTTCTGAGTCTTTTTCTAGGTTTATTCCTTGCTCTCCCGCGACCAAACCGACAATCCGGTACAACGCGCCGCTGTCGAGATAATGAAAACCGAGGCGTTGCGCCACGATCGCCGCAATGGTCCCCTTGCCCGAAGCCGAGGGCCCGTCGATGGCAATAACCGGAATCAGCGCAGCGTCCATGCTCAGAGAACCGTTACGCCCGACAACACCCGGAAATAATCCGGGAAGGTTTTGGCAACGCAGCCCGGATCATTGATCCGAACCGGCACCCCGCCCAGCGCCGCCAGGGAGAAGCACATGGCCATGCGGTGGTCATCATAGGTATCAATGGTCGCCGCCAGCCATTGCGTCGGCGGTGTGATCCTCAGGTAATCAGCCCCCTCTTCGATGCCGGCGCCCAGCTTGGCCAGCTCTTTGGCCATCGCCGCGATGCGATCGGTCTCCTTGACCCGCCAGCTGCCGATATTGCGCAAGGTCGTTGTGCCGTCGGCAAACAATGCAGCCATCGCCAGCGTCATTGCCGCATCCGGGATGTGATTGCAGTCGAGCTCCACTGCACGCAGTCGACCGCGCTGGCGCGCCTCACCGCCGGCAGTAGCCTCGATCCAGTTTTCACTCATGCTGATCGCCGCACCCATCTGAGCCAGCGCATCGGCAAAACGCACATCGCCTTGCGTGCTGTCTCGGCCCACGCCCTGCACGCGCACCGGACCGCCGCCACCAAGGCCGCTGATCGCTCCCGCGGCGAGGAAATACGATGCGGAAGAAGCATCTCCCTCGACATACAGCTCGCCGGGACTGACATAACGAGCACCAGCCGGCACCGTAAATGCCGTCCAGCCGTCACGCTGCACAGCGATGCCGAAACGACGCATCGCATTCAGCGTAATTTCGATATACGGTTTGGAAATCAATTCACCATCAATACGCACTACCGTCTGCACGCCCAGCAGCGGCAGCGCCATCAGCAGACCGGTCAGATACTGGCTCGAGACATTACCGCGGATGCTGACCTCGCCCCGCGCATTAAGCGCGCCGGCATGGATTGCCAGCGGCGGAAAACCATCATTACCCAGATAGTCGATTTTTGCGCCCAACTTGCGTAGCGCGTCGACCAGATCGCCGATAGGCCGCTCATGCATGCGCGCCACACCATCGACACGGTATTCGCCGCCGCAGAAAGCCAGAGCCGCCGTCAGTGTGCGTACTGCCGTGCCAGCATTACCGAGAAACAGTTCAGCATTTTTCGCCGGAAACGGACCGTTGCCGCCTTCGATCTCGACCGTGAGTTCACCGGCCTGCCGGTTTTTGATACCCAACTGCCCCAGCGCCGCGAGCATGTAGCGGGTGTCATCGGATTCCAGAACTTCGCGCAGCGTGGTCTTGCCCTGCGCCAGCGCCGCCAGCAATAGCATGCGGTTGGTAATGCTTTTGGATCCCGGCAGCAGCACCGTACCCCGAACTGTGCGGATCGGCTGCAGGTCCAGATATTCAGGTTTTGCCGGATTCATCGGCAAAAACTACTTTCGCTTCACCAGCCAGCGCGCCCGCGCCTGCTGTGCCGCGAGGAACATCGATTCCAGCGCGTCGCCATCGCCGGCTGCCAGAGAAGCACGTGCAGCCTCGAGTTCGCTGATATAGCCATCGAGCAGTGGCACCAGCGCGCCACGATTGGCGACGCAGATGTCGCGCCACATTTCCGGTGAACTCCCGGCAATGCGCACGGTGTCGCGCAGGCCGCCGCCGGAAAAACCCAGCAACCGCTTCGCATCACGCCGCTGCCCCAGCAGATTGACCAGCGCGAATGCCACAACATGCGGCAAATGACTGACCGCACCGAAAATTTCGTCGTGCTCCTCTGCCTCCAGCTTCACAATGTTCGCGCCGCAAGCCGCCCATGCCGATCTCACCAGACGCACTGCCGCTGCCTTGGTCTCTTTCTGCGGCAACAGGATCAGGTTACGGTCGCGAAACAGTTCCGGAAACGCTGCAGCAGCACCGCTATGTTCAGTGCCGGCAATCGGATGCGCTGGCACAAACATCGGGAAATGTGCGCCAAGATGTTTGCGCGCCGACTTGATCACATCCTGCTTGGTGCTGCCGGCGTCGGTGACCACGGTATGCGGTGACAGGAATGGTGCAATGCGCGCAAAGATGCCCGGCATCTGCCCTACCGGCGCGCCCACCAGCACGAGATCAGCTCCGGCTACGGCATGCGCCGCATCGGTCTCAGCCTTATCGATCACGCCCAGACGCAGCGCATCCTTCAGATTCTTGCGGCTGCGGCCGACACCGACAACCTGCCGGACCATGCGCGCCTTTTTCAGCGCCAGCGCGAAGGAGCCGCCGATCAGGCCCACCCCGATCACGACGAGTTTGTTGATGCGGGGCTTTGTTGCCATGGAATATTCCAGAAACGGTCAGGCCGCGAGCGCCTGCCGCAGCGCGTCGAGGAAACGGGCGTTC
The DNA here is from genome assembly GCA_947465215.1 of Betaproteobacteria bacterium. Classification (GTDB taxonomy): domain Bacteria; phylum Pseudomonadota; class Gammaproteobacteria; order Burkholderiales; family SG8-41. The sequence continues at coordinate 2,555 of CANHZX010000129.1, forward strand.
TCGGATTCGAGTCCGATCGAAACACGCAGATGGTCAGGCATGCCATAGGCCGCGATCGGCCGCACGATGACGCCAGCGCGCAGCAGCTTCTGGAAAATGTCCGCAGCGCCCGGCACCTTGAAGGTCACGAAATTGCCGTACGATGGTATGTGCTGCAGGCCCCGATCTTTCAAGCCGGCGACGATCTGATCCATGCCGCGGCAGTTCAACTCATAACTCTCGCGAATGAATTTTTCGTCATCGAGCGCCGCAGCTGCAGCGGTCAGCGACAGGCTGTTGACGTTAAAGGGCTGGCGCACCCGGTTCATCAGATCAGCCACGGCGGGCGAAGACACGGCATAACCCACACGCAAACCGGCGAGTCCATACACTTTCGAGAATGTACGGGTGATCACCAGATTCGGAAACTTCTTCAGCCAGGCCATGCTGTCGTAGCGATTCTCGGGCCTCAGGTATTCGGTATAGGCCTCATCGAGCACAACCAGCACATCACCAGACAAGCCGGCGATGAAGGATTCGAGCTTGTCGCCCGGCACAAAAGTGCCCGTCGGATTATTCGGATTCGCGACGAACACAATGCGCGTATCTGGCCGTACTGCACGTGCCATTGCATCGAGATCGTGACCGTAGTCTTTCGCCGGCACCGCAATGCCCTGCGCGCCGATGGCCTGAACCGCCAGCGGATACACCGCAAAAGCATGCTGTGAATATACGGCAGAGAGTCCCGGCGCGAGAAATGCACGCGCGGCCAGTTCCAGCACATCATTGGAACCATTGCCGAGCACGATGCCATCCATCGCAACATCAAAGCGTTTTGACAGCGCCTGCTTCAGCTCAAAACCATTGCCGTCGGGATAACGTGCCAGACCGTCGAGCAAGGCGCGCATCGCCTGCCCCGCCTTGGGACTGACGCCCAGCGGATTTTCATTGGAGGCGAGCTTGACGATCCCCGACTCGTCCATCCCGAGTTCGCGAGCGAGCTCCGACGTCGGTTTGCCCGGCTGATAAGGCGCAATGGCGCGGATATAACCCGGCGCGAGATCACAGACGCTCATGAATATTTTTCTATAAAAACAAAAACTTAGAGACTATCCGGCGACGGGATAAGAACCCAACACCTTGAGGAAGGCCGCCTTGCGACCCAGCGCCGCCAGTGCCTTCGCAACCTGCGGCTCCAGCTGATGGCCTTCGATGTCAATGTAGAACACATACTCCCAGCGCCCGGTGCGCGCCGGACGGGATTCGAGACGCGTCATGCTCACACCATGCTTGGCCAGCGGCGTCAGCAGATCGTGAATAGCGCCCGGCTCATTCCGTGTCGACAGAATCAGTGACGTCTTGTCGTAGCCCGAAGGCGCGGCATCAGCAGCACCGATAACTGCGAATCGCGTCGTATTCTTAGGATCATCCTCGATATTGCGCGCAAGCAGCTTCAGACCGTAGAGTGTGGCTGCAGTACTGCTGGCGATAGCCGCAGCCTTTTTGTCCTTGCTCGCCAGCCTCGCCGCTTCTGCATTGCTGACCACGGCGATCCGCTCTGCTTCAGGCAAATGCCGCGACAGCCACTGCTGGCATTGCGCGAGGCTCTGCGTGTGCGAATACACCGTGCGAATAGCACTGCGACCGCGGGCATTGCTCATCAGGCACTGGCGCACCGGCAGATTCACTTCGCCGCAGATGCGTGCTGAGGTATTAAGCAGCAGATCCAGCGTACGTCCCACTGCGCCCTCGGTGGAATTTTCCACCGGCACCACGCCATAAGCTGATGCGCCGGTTTCCACCGCACGGAAGACCTCATCGATGCTGGCCAGCGGTTTGCCGCCGGTCGACGATCCGAAATGTTTGACTACCGCTTCCTGGCTGAAGGTGCCTTCCGGGCCCAGATAGGCCACGGCCATCTGCTCTTCCAGCGCCCGGCAGGCCGACATGATTTCGGTGAACAACCGAGTCAGCGCCGCAGCCGACAGCGGCCCTTTGTTCAACTCGCGAACACGGCGCAAGACCTGGGATTCGCGTTCGGGCTTGTAGGCCGAGGCTTTGCCCTTGGCATGCCAGGCCTGTTGCGCCAGCTTTGCGCGGACAGAAAGCAGCTCGACCAGACGGTTGTCCAGCGCGTCAATTTTGCTACGAATCTCGCTCAGGGATACGGCCATTGGCGTGCGTTTCCGAGGTTCAGTGTGCCGGGAGATATCTTACCGACAGGACGCCACTAATGGCAGAGAGTTCCGCAATCAGAGAATCCGGAACAGCGCTGTCGACATCGACCAGCGTATAGGCCATGTCTCCGCGCGACTTGTTGAGCATGTTGTGGATGTTCAACCCGGCATTCGCCATCGCGGTCGAAATCTGCCCTACCATATTCGGTACATTGGCATTGGCAATGGCGACGCGAAAATTAGATTCCCGCGGCATCACTGCATCGGCAAAATTCACCGCATTGCGGATGGTGCCGTGCTCCAGAAAATCGCGGACCTGCTCAGCCACCATCACCGCGCAGTTATCCTCCGCCTCGCGGGTCGATGCACCAAGGTGTGGCAAGGCCACGACCTGAGGATGACCGGCCAGCTTTTCTGCGGGAAAATCGCAGACATAAGCGCGCAGCTTTTTTGCATTCAGCGCTTCGACCAATGCACCGTCATCGACAATGCCATCACGCGAGAAATTGAGAAGCACTGCGGCCTTGCGCAGCAGTTGCATGCGGTCGGCATTGATCAGATTGCGTGTGGCCTTGATCAGCGGCACGTGTATCGTGACAAAGTCCGAGGCCTTCAGAACCTCTTCGATTGAATGTGCCTTACGCACCTGCGCCGGCAGACTCCAGGCCGCATCAACCGTGATTTCAGGGTCATAACCCAGCACATCCATGCCGAGCTTGATCGCCGCGTCAGCCACCAGACTGCCGATCTTGCCCAGACCGATCACGCCCAGCGTGCGTCCGGGCAGCTCAATGCCGGCGAAATGTTTCTTGCCGTCCTCAACCTGCTTGTGCAGCGCCTGATCATCGCCCTTGAGTCCGTCAACGAATCGCACCGCCGGCACAAGATTGCGAGCTGAGATCAACAACGCCGCGATCACCAGTTCCTTGACGGCATTGGCGTTGGCACCCGGCGCATTGAACACCGGCGCGCCGCGCTGGCTCATCTTGTCGACGGGTATGTTGTTGGTACCGGCGCCGGCACGTCCGATCGCCTTGACGCTGACCGGGATATCCATCTTGTGCATGTCCTGCGAGCGCACAAGGATGCCATCCGGGGCTGCAACATCGGCGCCCACGCTGTAACGGTCTTTGGGGAAACGCTGCAATCCGACTGCAGCAATGGCATTCAGTGTGAGGATTTTCAACGGCTCAGCCATGCTTGCGCTCGAATTCCTTCATGAATTTCACAAGCGTCTGCACGCCCTCAATCGGCATCGCGTTGTAGATTGACGCACGCATGCCGCCAACCGAACGATGGCCTTTGAGTTGAGTCAGCCCCGCTGCTTCGGTTTCCTGGATAAAGGCCTTGTCGAGATCGGCATTACGCAGCGTGAAGGGAATGTTCATCAGCGAACGATCATCTTTCGCCACCGGCGACAGATAGAACTCAGTCTGATCAAGGTAATCGTAAAGTAGTGCGGCTTTGGCGCGGTTGATCTGCTCCATTTTGGTCAGACCGCCCTGCTTTTTCAGCCACTGAAACACCAGACCAGCGACATAAATGCCGTAAGTGGCCGGCGTATTCGACATGGAGTCGTTTTCCGCCTGCACCTTGTAATCAAACACGGTCGGCGTGATCGGCAGCGCCTGTCCAAGCAGGTCATCGCGTACGATGACGATGGTAACGCCGGCCGGGCCGATGTTTTTCTGTGCGCCGGCGTAGATCAGGCCGTAACGCGAGACATCCATCGGACGCGACAGGATGTGCGAGGACATGTCGGCGACAAGCGGAACATCGCCGGTATCCGGTACCCAGTGGAATTCGACACCACCGATGGTTTCGTTGGTCGTGATGTGCACATAGGCCGCATCAGGATCGAGTTTCCATTCGGATTGCTTAGGCGCGCGAGTGAAGTTTTCGGCCTCAGAACTCGCCGCAACATTGACCTTGCAGTATTTCTTGGCGTCGCTAATGGCCTTCTTCGACCATTGCCCGGTGTTGACGTAATCGGCCTTGGTCTTGCCGCGCAGCAGGTTCATCGGCACCACTGCGAACTGTGCCGAAGCCCCGCCCTGCAGGAACAGCACCTTGTAGTTCTTCGGGATGCCCATCAGTTCGCGAAGATCGGCTTCGGCCTGAGCATGAATCTCGATGAATTCCTTGCCACGGTGACTCATCTCCATCACCGACATGCCACTGCCGTGCCAGTCGAGCATTTCCGCAGCTGCCTGCTGCAAGACCGGCTCCGGCAACACCGCCGGACCCGCGCTGAAATTTAATACCCGTGCCATCAGTGGTTGCCTTCTGCTTGTTTCTGCAAATGAGTCTGCAATTGAATCTGAAAAGGATTGCGAGAATGCCGCAGCGCTTGACGCTGCGGCGTACCGCTTATTCTTCGACTTCGTCGGTTTCGACGATGGTTTCCATTCCGACGAGCTTCTCACCTTCATCAAGATTGATCAGGCGCACGCCCTGGGTCGAGCGACCCTGCTCGCGCACTTCCTTGACCCGGGTGCGGATCAGCACGCCACCGGTGGTAATCAGCATGATCTCGTCTTCCTTGGTCACCAGTTGTGCACCGACCAGCATGCCGTTACGGTCGCTGGCCTGGATCGCGATCATGCCCTGCGTGCCCCGGCCATGACGGGTGTATTCCGCCACCGGTGTCCGCTTGCCATAACCGTTTTCAGTCGCGGTCAGCACTGACTTGTCCTCTTCACTGGCCGTCAGAAGCGATATAACCCGTTGTTTTCCTTGAAGTTTCATGCCGCGAACGCCAGCTGCAGCACGCCCCATCGCACGCACTTCGGTTTCGCTGAAACGCACCGCCTTGCCGGCGTCGGAGAACAGCATGACGTCCTGCTTGCCATCGGTAATCGACACACCAATCAGGAAGTCACCATCCTCGAGGTTGACGGCAATGATGCCCTTGGCCATCGGACGTGAAAACGCCGACAGCGCAGTTTTCTTGACCGTACCGGTGGATGTCGCCATGAACACAAAATGGTTGTCGTCGAATTCCTTGACCGGCAGGATCGCAGTGATCTTCTCGTGTTCCATCAGCGGCACAAGGTTGACGATCGGCTTGCCGCGCGATGCACGACTGCCCACCGGCACCGCATACACCTTGATCCAGTACACCCGGCCGCGATTGGAGAAGCACAGAATGTAGTCGTGGGTGTTGGCGATAAACAGCTTCTCGACGAAATCATCATCCTTCGTCGTCGTCGCCTGCTTGCCGCGGCCGCCGCGCTTCTGCGCACGGTAATCCGCCACCGGTTGCGACTTCATGTAACCGCCGTGCGACAGCGTGACCACGACATCTTCCGGCTGGATCAGGTCTTCGGTGCTCAGGTCCTGGGTATTGGTGACGATCTCGCTGCGGCGTTCGTCGGCATACAGCTTGCGGACGTCCGTCAGTTCCTGCGCAATGATCTTGGTCACCCGAGCCGGCTTGTCGAGGATGTCGAGCAGGTCGGTGATCTTGTCCATCATCTCGCGGTACTCAGCGACGATCTTGTCCTGCTCCAGAGCCGTCAGGCGCTGCAGACGCAGTTCGAGGATCTGCTGGGCCTGGGCATCCGACAGCTTGTAACCCTTTTTCTGCAGACCGAACTCAGCCGACAGGCCGTCGGGACGGTAAGACGAGCCCTCTTCGGCACGCGACAAAAGGTCTTCGACCAGCGTCGAGCGCCAAAAACGAGCCATCAGTTCCACTTTGGCATCGGCCGGTGTCGGCGCCGCCTTGATCAGCGCGATGATTTCATCGACATTCGACAGCGCCACCGCCAGACCTTCCAGCAGATGACCGCGTTCGCGCGCCTTGCGCAGCTCGAACACCGTGCGGCGCGTCACCACTTCACGGCGGTGGCGCAGGAAGGCTTCGAGGAACTGCTTGAGGTTCAGCACGCGC
>CANHZX010000130.1 GCA_947465215.1 Betaproteobacteria bacterium
GCTTCGACCAGCGCCTTGCCGAATTCGACATTCAGGGCTCGATCGCCCATGCACGCATGCTGCGTTCCGTCGGCATCCTGACTGCCGCTGATCTCGAAGCCATCGAAAAAGGCCTGGCGAGCATCGGCACCGAAATCCGCAACGGCACCTTCCCCTGGTCACTGGACCTTGAAGACGTACATCTGAACATCGAACGCCGCCTCACCGACATGGTCGGCGATGCCGGCAAGCGCCTGCACACCGGTCGTTCGCGCAACGACCAGGTCGCTACCGACGTGCGGCTGTATCTGCGCGCCGCCATTGATCACGTGCTGACGCTGATCAAGGGCCTGCAGCGCGCGCTGCTCGACCTCGCCGAAAACCACACTGAAACCGTGATGCCGGGCTTCACCCACCTGCAGGTGGCGCAGCCGGTATCGTTTGCGCATCACCTGATGGCCTATGTCGAAATGCTGTCGCGCGATGCGCAGCGTTTCGCCGACTGCCGCAAGCGGGTCAACCGTCTGCCGCTGGGCGCTGCCGCGCTCGCCGGCACGTCCTTCCCGATCGACCGCCAGATGGTCGCCAAGGAACTCGGCTTCGACGGCGTCTGCGAAAACTCTCTCGACGCCGTGTCCGACCGCGACTTTGCGATCGAATTCGTCGCCGCCGGCGCACTGACCATGACCCACCTGTCGCGTTTCAGCGAAGAGCTGATCCTGTGGATGAGCCCGCGCTTCGGTTTCATCGACATTGCCGACCGTTACTGCACCGGTTCGTCGATCATGCCGCAAAAAAAGAATCCCGATGTCGCCGAACTGGTGCGCGGCAAGACCGGCCGCGTCAACGGCCACCTGGTAGCGCTGCTGACCCTGATGAAAGGCCAGCCGCTCGCGTACAACAAGGACAACCAGGAAGACAAGGAACCGCTGCTCGACACCGTCGACACATTGATGATGAGCCTCGCGGTGTTTGCCGGAATGGTCGGCGGCATCACCGTCAAACCCGAAGCCATGCGCAACGCGGCTCTGCAGGGTTACGCCACGGCAACGGATCTGGCCGACTATCTGGTCAAAAAAGGCCTGCCCTTCCGTGAAGCGCACGAAGCCGTCGCTCTCGCCGTGCGCCAGGCGGAAACCCGCGGCTGCGATCTTTCGGAAATGTCGCTGGAAGACCTGCGGCAGTTCTCGCCGCTGGTCGGCCCCGATGTGTTTGAAGCGCTGACGCTGGAAGGTTCGATGAAAAGCCGCAGCCATATCGGCGGTACAGCACCGGCGCGGGTCAAGGCGGCCATTACCAAGGCGCGCAAGGCGCTGGCCTAGCGGCTATTTACGGGCCGGTGCTGCCGCGCTGGCCCGGACAATCAATTCGGTCGGCAGTTTGTTGCGTAATTCGACAGACCGGTCATCCAGCCGCGCCAGCAGGTGGTTGGCCGCATAAACGCCCATTTCCGCCGTCGGGAAACGCACCGTTGTCAGTGCCGGACTGATCAGTGACGCCATTTCCATATCATCAAAGCCGGTGATTGAGACATCATCGGGAACCTTGAGCCCCTGCGCATGGCATTCGGCAATGGCGCCGATCGCCAGCACGTCGTTGCCGCAGATCACCGCGGTCGGCGCCTCGTTACCCTTGAGCACCTCGCGCAAACCCTCGCGCCCGCCGGAATGAGTGTACGGCTTTTCGATCACTGAGCCGGGTGACAGCGCAATGTCGTGCGCTGACAACGCCTCACGCACGCCGGCCAGCCGTTCCTGCGCGCGTTCGTTATGCGCGGTAATACCCGAGACCATCGCAAAGCGGCGATGGCCGAGATCCAGCAGATGGTTGGCAATGCACATCCCGGCAGCACGATTGTCGAAACCAACGCAGGGATGGTTGCCGCTTTCATCGAACGCCCAGGTCAGCACGTACGGCAGGTTGTGCGATTCGAGCATGCGATAGATGTCAGGGTGGTGCGTGGTGCCCAGCAGCACCAGACCGTCAACGCCGCGCTCGATCAGCGTACGGGTAACGCGGGCCTCGATGTCAGCATCAAAATCATGACTGGCGAGCAGCAGCACATATCCGGCGGCATCGAGCGTGCGCTGCAGGGCCTGGATGGTGTTGGCAAAAATCGCGTTGTCGAGCGTCGGCACCACTGCGCCGATGGTGTGGGTGCGCCGCGAAGCCAGCGCCCGTGCCGCTCCGTGCGCGACATACCCCAGCGTGCGCGCCGCCTGCTGCACGCGTTCCAGCGTACGAGCTTTGACCTTGTGCGGCAGGGTCAACGCACGCGATACCGTCGCCGTCGACACCTTGGCGAGTTTTGCCACATCCTCGAGGCGGGCCGCTTTGCTGGATCGGGTCTTCATCGGATAAAAAAGCCGGCACAGGCCGGCTTTTTCCTGAGTGGCGCGGCGATCAGCGGTACTGCTTCGCGCTGAACTTGCGGTACTTCGGCAGCAGACGCTGCGGCTGGCGGAAAGCATCGCGCCGGAACGGGTCGCCCAGCTCCTGCGTCAGCATCATGTTGATCACCGTCGGCTTGTTGGATCGCACTGCTGCGCGCAACGCATCACCCACTTCGTCGACATGCTCCACCGTCAGGCCCTGCGCGCCCATGGATTCCGCAACGTCCGCGAAATTCGGGTTCTGCAGATTGGTGCCGAGGAAACGGTTCTCGAAATAGTCGATCTGGTTTTTCTTCTCCGCGCCCCACTGCCCGTTGTTGAACACCACGGCAATAGCGGGAATCTTTTCGCGCACACAAGTCATGACTTCATTGAGGCTCATGCCCCAGGCGCCGTCACCGACATAGGCAATGGCAGGCCGATCCGGACGGCCGACCTTCGCGCCCATCACCGCCGGAAAAGCGTAACCGCAGTTGCCGAAACTCATTGCCGCGAGGAAGGACGGCGCCTGCTCGAAATGCAGGTAGCTGTTCGACACCGAGCAGACGTTGCCGATGTCGGTCGACACCATCGCGTTTTTCGGCATCGCACGCGCCAGCGCGGCCAGCGCCTGACGCGGTCCGATGCGTGTCTTGGTATTCGGCGACGGCCATTTGTCGAGTTCTTCAGCCCAGGCTTTTTTCTCTTTCTGCACTTCCGCCAGTCGCGTCTTGTTCGGTGTCATCTTGGCAATCGCCTTGATGCGTTCAAGCAGTGCAACGGCCGCGTGTTTGGCGTCGCCACAAATACCGACCGTGGTTTTCTTGACCAGCCCCAGCATGCGCGAGTCGGCGTCGATCTGGATGATCTTGGCATTTTTCGGCCAGTAATCGAGGCCGTGTTGCGGCAGCGTACCGAAGGGTCCGAGGCGCGAACCGAGCGCGAGCACGACGTCGGCCTTAGCAATCAGCTTCATCGCCGCCTTGGAGCCCTGATAGCCCAGGGGACCGCAGCACAGCGGGTGGCTGGCCGGGAAGGAGTCGTTGTGCAGATAGGAGTTCACCACCGGTGCGGTCAGATATTCAGCCAATGCTGCGCATTCCTTGATGCCGCCGGCCATGATCACACCGCCGCCGGACAGGATCACCGGGAACTTGGCCTTGGCCAGCATGCGTGCGGCCGCATCCAGCGATTCCGGACCGCCGGCGCCACGCTCCAGCTTGTGCGGCTGCGGAATCTCATATTCGCCTTCACCATAGAAATAGTCGCGCGGAATGTTCACCTGCACCGGACCGCGTTCGGCCATCGCGATGTCAAAGGCGCGGCCGGTCAGCTCGGCAATGCGCAGCGGCGAATTGACGTGCACCTGCCATTTGGTGATCTTCGAGAAAATCGGCATCTGCTCGGTTTCCTGGAAACCACCGAGGCCCATCGACATGCTGCCCGATTCCGGCGTCACACAGACCACAGGTGAATGCGCCCAGTAAGCGGCTGCAATGCCGGTGACGAAGTTGGTGATGCCAGGGCCGTTTTGCGCGATGCAAACGCCGTGCTTGCCGGTGACCCGCGAATAGCCGTCGGCCATGTGCGCGGCATTCTGTTCGTGTGCCACTGAAAGAAAACGGATCCCTGCCAGCGGAAACAGGTCATGGGCATCCATATAGGCCGAACCGACGATGCCGAAGGTGTCTTTGACGCCCTGCGCCACCAGCGTTTCGACAAACGCCTCGGAGGGGGTCATGCGGATCTTGCCGCCGGCCTTGGCGGTATTCTTGTTGTCTGACATCGAGCTCATTGGGAATTTCCTCCGGATATAGAAGCGCGCCGTGCCCGTCTGCTTCGCGGACTGCGGCAACCTGAAAGACCTGCCTTCCCGGTCATGGGTCGCCCCGGGAGCCACGAATGATACGATGCCCCGCCATTGCGTGTAAACGCTTGCACGAAGAATAGTAAGTATTTGTTTTTAAATGGGATTATTGTCGTTGGCAGAAATCCACCGCAAGTGCCAAGCCCTTGTTTTGGCAGTGATTTCATGACCTCCGGCAGCTCAAGTTACAATCACCGGGCGCGATGATATCAGCGCCACCCCTGCCGTTTTCCCCGGAGCACCATTGAACGCCCCCGTTGAAGGTCATCGTCTGCCAGTCATGGCCGACACAGAAGCACTCGCCCGACAGTTATCACAGCGCATTTCCGGAGAGGTCCGGTTCGACGCCGGCGCCCGCGCCGCCTACTCGGCAGACGCCTCCAATTACCGCCAGATTCCCATCGGCGTGGTGATCCCGCGCAGCATCGACGACATCGTCACTACGCTGGATATCTGCCGCGAGCACGGTGTGCCCATCCTTCCGCGCGGCGGCGGCACCTCGCAGAACGGCCAGTGCGTCAACGTCGCCGTGGTCATCGACACCACAAAATATCTGAACCAAGTGCTGTCGGTTGATCCGGCAACTCGCACGGCGACAGTCCAGCCCGGTACCGTGTGCGACGCGCTGCGCGACGCTGCGGAAGAACATGAACTGACCTTCGGCCCCGACCCGGCGACGCACAGCCGCTGCACCCTCGGTGGCATGATCGGCAACAACTCCTGCGGCGCGCATTCGGTGATGGCCGGCAAAACCGTCGACAACATCGAAACGCTGGACATCATCACCTACGACGGCCTGCGCCTGACCGTCGGCCCCACCAGTGAAGATGAACTGGTGCGCATCATCCGTGCCGGCGGACGCCGCGGCGAAATTTACGCCAAGCTGCGCGACCTGCGCGACAAATACGCCGACCTGATCCGCAAACGCTTCCCGAAAATCAAACGTCGCGTTTCCGGTTACAACCTCGACCAGCTGCTGCCGGAAAACGGTTTCAACGTGGCGCGTGCGCTGGTCGGCACCGAAGGCACCTGCGTATTCACGCTGGGCGCGAAGACGCGACTCGTTGACAGCCCGCAGTCGCGGGTCATTCTGGTGCTGGGCTTCCCCGACATCTACCTCGCCGGCGACGCCGTGCCGCAGATACTGCCGTTCAAACCGATCGCCACTGAAGGCCTCGATGAACGCATCATCGGCGGCCTGCTGGAGCGCGGGCTGCGCAAGGACGACATCAAGCTGCTGCCCGCGGGTAATGCCTGGATCATGATCGAGTTCGGCGCTGACACCGTGGAAGGCGCCACCGGACAGGCTCAGGCCCTGGTGGATCATTACGCCGGCATGACCGACACCAAGGTCAAACCCTCCTCATGGCTGATCACCGATCCGGCGATGTGCGAACGCGTGTGGACCATCCGCGAAACGGGCGCCTCGGCCACCGCACTGACCATTCACCCGAATGAACCCGATCCTGTTGTCGGCTGGGAAGATGCCGCGGTTGATCCGCTGCGCCTCGGCGATTACCTGCGAGAATTCCAGGCACTGGTCGACCGCCACGGTTACCAGACGTCGCTGTACGGTCATTTCGGCGATGGTTGTATTCATGCCCGCATAACCTTCAACACTCGCACCGCCGAAGGCATCAAGGTTTGGCGCAGCTTCCTGCGCGCAGCCGCCGAACTGGTTGTGAAATACGGCGGTTCGCTGTCCGGCGAACACGGCGACGGCCAGGCGAAGGCCGAGTTTCTGCCGATCATGTACGGCGAAGAACTGATGCAGGCCTTCCGTGAATTCAAGGCAATCTGGGACCCGCTGAACCGGATGAATCCGGGCAAGGTCATTGACCCCTACCGCGCCGACGAGAACCTCAAATACGGACCGGACTACAAACCGGCACGCCCGGTCACGCAATTCGCCTACGCCAGCCTCGAAGGCAAAGGCTTCAACCGCGCGATCGAACGCTGTGTCGGCATGGGCAAATGCCGCGCCCATGACGGCGGCGTGATGTGCCCGAGTTACCGCGCGACCCGCGAAGAACGTTTTTCGACCCGTGGCCGCGCCCGTCTGCTCGGTGAAATGCTGCGCGGGGAAATCATCCACGACGGCTGGCGTAACGAAGCCGTGCGCGAAGCCCTCGATCTTTGCCTCGCCTGCAAAGGCTGCAAGAACGATTGTCCGACGCATACCGACATGGCCACCTACAAGGCCGAGTTCCTGCATCACCATTATCTCGGCAGGCTGCGCCCGGTGCAGGCTTACACCATGGGCTTCATCAACCGCTGGGCGAAGCTGGCCTCGATCGCCCCGCGACTCGTCAACCTGCTCGCCGTAACACCGGGATTGTCTGCGCTGATCAAAGCCGCCGCCGGCGTGGCACAGCAACGCCACATCCCCCGATTCGCCCGCCGTACTTTCCGCAAATGGTTTTCGCGCCGGCGCGCGCCGGAAACAACCGGTCAGCGCGGCCGAGTCATCTTGTGGGCCGACACCTTCAACAACCATTTCGAGCCCGGCTCCGCCGCCGCTGCAGTGGAAGTGCTGGAAGCACTCGGTTACACGGTCAGCATCCCGCAACAGCAGCTGTGCTGCGGCCGGCCGCTGTACGATTTTGGCATGCTCGACACCGCGCGTGCTTACCTGCGCGAAGTCATGGATGCGCTCGCCAACGACATCAGCGCCGGCGTGCCGGTGATCGGCCTTGAACCCGCCTGTCTGTCAGTATTTCGCGACGAACTGCCCAATCTGTTCCCGGACGATGCGCGGGCAAGCAAACTTTCGAAACAATGCCATCTTTTCAGCGACTTCCTGATGCGCATCAGCGACTGGGACGCGCCGCAGCTCGGCGGCGACGCGCTGGTACACGGCCACTGCCACCAGAAAGCCGTGTTCGGCATGACCTCGGAAATGGCGCTGCTCAAACGCCTGGGTATCCGTGCGACGGTTCCGGAATCCGGCTGCTGCGGCATGGCCGGCGCCTTCGGCTTTAACGCCAAACACTACGACGTCTCGAAGAAAATCGGCGAAAGCGCATTGCTTCCCGCTGTGCGCGCCGCCGATGAACACACCATGATCATCGCCAGCGGCTACAGCTGCCGGGAACAGATTTCGCAGGGTTCGGAACGCCAGGCGTTGCATATCGCCGAAGTGGTCGCGCTGGCACTCAACCGTGCGCGCGACAGCGCCGCGCACTGATTCATGACCGGACTGGAAACGCTGTCGCCGTGGGTAATCGTCTACGTTGCGATCGTCATCGCCGTCGCCGGCTGGATCCAGGGTGCGCTCGGCCTGGGTTTTCCGATGATCGCCACGCCACTGATCGCCGCTGCAACCAATATGCAGTTCGCCGTGGTCATGGTGGTGATCCCCTGCATTGCCACGGTCATCGTCAGCATCCTGCGCAGTCCCGGATCGGCCGGCGTGGTGAAGCGATTCTGGTGGATATCCATCGTGGCACTACTTGGCGCAGCCGTCGGCGCGCGGCTGTTCGTCATGTTTCCGGGATTCCCTTACGCATTGCTGCTGGCCGGCGTGATCCTGTTCTATCTAAACCTCGACCGTCTCGGACTGTCGCAGTGGCCGATCATGAAGCGCAACGAAAAGAAATTCGGCCTGCTGTTCGGATTCCTCGGCGGGCTCAGTGAAACCACCGCCAATATCGCGGCGCCGCCGCTGATCATCTATTACCTCGGCATCGGCCTGCCGCCGCTGATGCTGGTGCCGGCAATGAACATTTCCTTCTTCGTCGGAAAATCCACGCAGCTCGCAACGCTGATGGCCAGCGGCATCGCCACACCGATGCACTGGCTGGTCACGCTGCCGCTGGCGGTGATCGCCACCATCGCCAGCCTCTACGGCTCGCGCGTGCGCAGCCGCATCGACGGTGAGACTTACCGCGTCTGGATGAAGCGTCTGCTGCTGACCATGGCGATGATTCTTCTGGCGCAGGTCGCCTGGCGCCAGCTGCTGGCGTAAAAAAGCCGGCGCGAGCCGGCTTTTTTATCAAGGCTGAAACATCAGCCCTGCAGGATCTTCTTCAGTTCACCGCTCTGATACATCTCGGTCATGATGTCGGAGCCTCCGACGAATTCGCCATTGATGTAGAGCTGGGGAATGGTCGGCCAGCTGGCGTATTCCTTAATGCCCTGGCGGATCTCCGGATTCTCGAGGACGTTGACGGTAAACAGCTGGCTGACGCCGCATTCGCGCAGGATGTTCACCGCGTTGGCTGAAAAACCGCACTGCGGAAAATCAGGCGAACCCTTCATGTAGAGCACGACCTTGTTGCCGGTTACTTGTTTCTTGATTTCATCTAAAGCGGACATGGATAACTCCGGAAATATGCTTAAGCCAATACTTGATTAAAAC
>CANHZX010000131.1 GCA_947465215.1 Betaproteobacteria bacterium
ATCATCAGCGTCGATTCCGCGCTGGTCTATAAAGGCATGGACATCGGCACCGCCAAGCCCGACGCCAAAACCCTCGCCCGCGCGCCGCACCATCTGATCAACATCATCGAACCGCATGAGAGTTATTCGGCCGCGCGCTTCCGCGACGACGCGCTGGCGCTGATGCGGGAAATCACCGAACGCGGCAACATCCCGCTGCTGGTCGGCGGCACCATGCTCTACTTCAAGGCGCTCGTCGAAGGCCTCAATGACCTGCCGGAAGCAGACTCCACCGTACGGTTGATCATCGAGACGATGGCCGAGGAAGAGGGTTGGCCCGCGGTGCACGAAAAGCTGCGCAAGGTCGATCCCGAAACGGCAGCCCGGCTGGAACCTAATGACGCGCAGCGCGTGCAGCGCGCGCTGGAGATCTACTACATCACCGGCAAGTCGATGACCGACCTGCTCAAAAAGCCGAAATACGTGTATTTCCCGTACACGCCGATCCGCATTGCACTGATGCCCGGGGACCGCGCCGTGCTGCATGACCGCATCGCGCTGCGTTTCGAACAAATGCTTGATGCCGGCCTGGTCGATGAGCTGCGTGCGCTGCGCGATGAATATGCGCTGGAACCTGACATGCCGTCGATGCGCTGCGTCGGTTACCGCCATGCCTGGGATTTCATGCACGACCGCATCAGCCGCACAGAACTGCTGGAACAGGGCATCGCCGCGACACGCCAGCTCGCCAAGCGTCAGTTGACCTGGCTGCGTTCAACAGAAAACCTGACCGAATTCGACTGCCTGACCGAAAACGTCGGTGATCTGGTGCTGGAATACATCCGCCAGGAACTTGAAGCAATGGTCATCGACGCCGAATCCTCCTCGAGGAGGCCTTGCCATGCCCTACGCCATTGCCCGCGACAACACCCGGCTTCACTATGACGAATCCGGCAAAGGTACGCCGCTGATTTTCGTGCATGAGTTCTCGGGCGATGCGCGAAGCTGGGAAGCGCAAATGCGCTTCTTCTCCCGCCGTTACCGGTGCATCTCATTCAATGCCCGCGGTTATCCGCCCTCCGAAGTGCCGCAGGCGCGCAGCAAATATTCGTGGCGAATTGCGGTCGATGACATTGCCGATGTGCTGCGCCACCTCGGCATCCGCAAAGCACATGTCGTCGGCTGCTCGATGGGCGCGTATTCGGCGCTGCAGTTCGGCATGCGTTATCCGGCAATGGCCCTGTCGGTGACGACACTGGGTGCCGGCGCCGGATCGGATCCGGCAACGCGCAAGGCCTTTCTGAAAACCACTGAAGCCCATGCACAGTTGTTTGAAACTGCGGGCACGGCCACCGCACTGAAGCAGCGCGGCGTTTCCGCGGCGCGCATCCCGCAGATGATAAAGGATCCAAGGGGTTTCGCTGAATTCCGGCGTATCCATGAAAGCCATTCCGGTATCGGTCTCGCCCGCGTGCTGCGCGGCGTGCAGGCCAAACGCCCGCCGGTTTATGACCTCGAAACTGAATTAAGGAAATTCCGTCGGCCACTACTGGTGATGTGCGGCGATGAAGATGACAGCAGCATCGGACCGGCGCTGTTCATCAAGCGGGTGTGTCACAACGCCCGGCTGTGGATCTGCCCCGCTTCAGGACACACGCTGAACACCGAGGAGCCTGAACTGTTCAACCGCAGCGTGCTGGATTTCCTGACGCTGGTGGACAACGGCCGATGGTCGCCTCGCGATCCGCGCTCGATCAGCAAATCCGCCTGAGGTTGGCCGCAGCTTTATTTGCGCCCGGTATTGCGCAGGCGTGTGGCCAGCGCCCGCAGCAGTGACACACCGAACGCCGGATTGGTCTTGATCAGCGTCAGGAAGTCGTTGCGGTTGATCGACATCAGGTGGCAGTCGGATGCCGCAGCCGCAGTGGCCGCACGCTTGGACTGATCGACCAGCGCCATCTCCCCGAACACACCGCCCGACTTGACCACCTCGATGATTTTCTCGCCGGAGGTGATACGTACGGCGCCGTCCATCACTACATACATGAAAATGCCGGCTTCGCCCTCGCGCATGATGACGGCATTCTTGGGCTGGAAAGCCGGCGGCCGCGCCGGAAAGTTAGAGGTCAGGTCTTTCAACAGCGCCTCATCGAACACCGCCCCCGTAGACGGGATCGTCTCAACTACACCTGAAGGCTGCCCCTTGCCCAGCATCCGCATTGCCAGGGCCAGACGCAGGCGCTTGATCAGGATCGCCAGCAGCATCAGCGCAAAATCAGGCGCCCTCTGGATTGCGGATGAAAAATTCGCTGCATCCATTTCAATGACTTCGCAGGCCGATCGTACCGTCGCCGTCGCACTGCGCGGCGCACCGGTCAGCACCGACATCTCACCAAGCACCTCTCCCGCCTTGATCACATCCAGCGGCTTGCCGCCGCGCGTGAGTGTGATTTCGCCGCTGTTGAGGAAATACATGCTTTTACCGGCCGCATTCTCGGCAAACAGCGGGCTGCCGGCCGCCACAGCTTTCGCCTTGCCATTGGCATGAAAAAAAAGCCTCGCCACGTTGGCGTTGTAGACCTCGCTCTGTGCGGGCCGTGTGAAATCGAAATCATCCATGGGATGGGCCTCTCTCATTTGCTGCGAAGCAGCTGCTTTATCCAATCACCGGGTACTCTGCCCGGCAGTCCTGCTTATTCAAGGAAACTTATAGGCAGCAATCTGCAGCGCGTCAAGCCGGCAAACCGCTCAGCCGGTGCGCTTGACGCGCACGCTTGCCCAGCCGCGAGCCAGCGTCACTTTCAGCTCCTGCTCAGCGGTCAATTGCGCACTATCTCGAACGATCGCTCCACCGGCGGTTTCGGTGATGCTGTAACCGCGATCCAGTACACGTTCCGGGCTCAGGTGCAGCAGGTGCGACTGCGCCCCGTGAACGCGTTCAGCCGCTGCCGTCATCCGGCTGCGCATTGACGCCTGAAGGCGCCGCAGCAGTTCCTGCTGCTGCAACAACAGGCCGCCGGTGTCCGGCGCTGATCCGCGCAGGCGCTGTGCAGTGTCGCGCAACCGCCATGACTGTTCGTCAGCACCACGCAGCCAGGCGCCGCGCAAACGCGTCGCCAGGTGCTGCAGATGACCCTGCTGATTGCGTATACGCTCACCCGGATGGGTCAGCCGCCGCGACAGAAAATCCAAGCGCTGCATGCGGTCCTCGATGTCGCGCTGGAACACACGCACCAGCTGTTGCCCGGCAAATGCTACGTCACGGCGCAACTGCACCCCGTCCGGACTGACCAGCTCGGCCGCCGCCGTCGGTGTCGGTGCACGCACATCGGCGGCAAAATCCGCAATCGTGAAATCGGTCTCATGGCCGACTCCGCTCACTACCGGAACGGGACAGGCACGAATGGCGCGCGCCACGACCTCTTCGTTGTAAGCCCACAAATCCTCAATGCTGCCGCCGCCGCGACAGACGATCAGCACATCGCACTCGGCGCGCTCGCCAGCAAGACCGATGGCTTCAGCGATTTTTGCACCGGCGCCCTCGCCCTGCACCGGCGTCGGATAAATGATGACCTTAATGCCCGGCATGCGCCGATGCAAAGCGGTGATGACATCGCGCAACGCCGCCGCCTGCGGCGAAGTGACGACACCGACGGTGCGCGGGAACGACGGCAGTTCGCGCTTCAGTGCGGGATCAAACAGACCCTCCTTCTCAAGCTTGGCCTTGAGCTTCTCAAAGGCGGCATAAAGCACACCCAGGCCGGCTCGGCGCATCGCGTCCACCGCCAGCTGGAATTTGCCCCGCGCCTCGTAGACGGTCGCCGTTGCGCGCACCTCGACCTGCATGCCGTTCTGCGGCCGCCAGTCGAGATACTGGGCCTTGTGGCGGAACATCACCGCATCGACCTGCGCAGCTTCGTCTTTCAGCGTGAAATAGCAGTGCCCGCTGTCATAACGCTTGAAATTGGAAATCTCGCCGGCCACCCAGACCAGGGGCACGCCGCGCTCCACTGCAGTACGCGCAAGCCGGTTGAGTTCGGCCACGGAGATGACCGTCTGCTGGGTCGCCTGATCAAACAAGGTAGACATGAGTGGATTCTACGCCGGACAACCGCTCAGTTTGCCGCCCGCCGCACCTCACCGCCGTTGATCATGAATACTTCGCCACTGATCCAGCGTGCATGAGGGCCACAGAGGTAACGAACCAGCTCCGCGACTTCCTCAGGCGTGCCGGGACGTTTGATCGGAATCGTCGACAATCGTTTTTCCCAACGCCCCTCCTCGCGCAGCATGTCGATTCGTGCCGTGTCGAGAAAACCCGGCGCTACAACGTTGGCCGTAATGCCGGCAGGGCCCAGCTCATCCGCCAGCGAGGAGGTCAGCGCGTGTACGCCCGCCTTCGAAGCCGCATAGGCCGCAAAATTGACCGGCGCCTTGACCGCCGCACCGGAGGAAATACTGACTATGCTGCCGCCCTGCCCCTGCTTGAGCATTTGTGCAGCCGCATATTTCGAGCAGAACATCGCGCCGTTGAGATTTACTTCGACGATGCGCCGCCACAGATCATCATCCAGATCCTGCACCGGCACGCGATCGCGGGTGCGCGGGTAGGCGGCATTATTGACCTGAATGTCGATGCGGCCGAGCGCTGCAACCACTTCTCCAACCATGCGCTTCACTTCGCCGGAATTACTGACATCAACATAAACACCATGAGCACGCCGCCCGAGTGCACGGATCTCGTCAACCACACTGGGCAGGCCCCGCCAACCGTCCTGCCGCTCGTCATCCGTGAGGCTTCCGGTTTCGCTCGCACCGGTAACCGCCACATCCGCTCCGGCGCGAGCCAGACAAAGGGCGATTGCGCGTCCAAGTCCGCGTTTGCGCGTGGCGCCGGTTACGATGGCCACCTTGCCCTTCAGTTCATCACCGCTCATCCGCATCCTTTCCTGACTGATTTGCCGCTGTACTATGCGCCCGCAGTTTGGGCCGCGCGCTGATCGAGCAATTCCCAGCGCTCGAATTTGACGGCCTGCTGGCGCTCAATCTGATCGAGACGCTCACGATCAGCCTTCAACTGCGCGGCGCCCTGCTTGTGATAATCAATACCGCTCATTCGCGCCATCAGCGCCGCCTGCTCCTTTTCCAGCGCATCGAGTTCATCCGGCAATTGAGCGAGTTCGCGCTGCTCTTTGAAACTGAGCCTGGCTTTGACCGGTGGCGCAGTGCGCACCGGCTTCTCCGGATTTGCCGCTCTGGCCGTGGACGTGCCAGGCTGAGGCCGCTGTGTCAACCAGTCACTGTAACCGCCGACATATTCCTTCCAGCGCCCTTCACCTTCGGACACCAGCGTCTGCGTCACCACGTTGTCCAGAAAGGCGCGATCATGGCTGACCAGCAACAACGTACCGTTGTAGGACTGCAGCGTGTCTTCCAGCAGCTCCAGGGATTCGATGTCGAGATCATTGGTCGGCTCATCGAGCACCAGCACATTCGCCGGCTGCGCAAACAACCGCGCCAGAAGCAGGCGGTTGCGCTCGCCGCCGGACAGCATGCCGACCTTGGCCTGCGCGCGTTGCGGCGGAAACAGGAAGTCGGACAGATAACTCATCACATGCTTGCGGCCAGCGGCGGTCTCCACCCATTCCGACCCGGGGCTGATGGTTTCAACCAGCGTTTCCTCGAGATCGAGCTGATCACGCAGCTGGTCAAAATAGGCAATCTCCTGTTTGGTGCCCAGTCGCACCTCGCCAGCATCCGGTTGCAGCTGGCCGAGGATGATCTTGATCAGCGTCGACTTGCCCGCACCGTTGGCGCCGATCAGCCCGATGCGGTCGCCGCGCAGAATGCGCAGGTCGAGGTCCCGGATCAGTGATTTGCCGTCATAGGCCTTGCTGACACCGGTCAGCTCTGCAACCAGTTTGCCTGAACGTTCACCGGCATCGAGGGCGAGCTTGACGTTGCCGATGCGCTCGCGGCGTGCTGCGCGTTCAATGCGCAGCGATTCCAGACGGCGTACGCGCCCCTCGTTACGGGTGCGCCGAGCCTTGACGCCCTGTCGGATCCAGACTTCCTCCTGCGCCCAGAACTTGTCAAAACGGCGGCTGGCTTTTTCCTCTTCGGCAAGCTGATCGGCCTTGCGCGCTTCATAGGCGGCAAAATTACCCGGATAGGAACGCAGCAGGCCGCGGTCGAGCTCAACAATGCGCGTGGCAACACGATCCAGAAATGCACGATCGTGGGTAATGATGATCGAGGATTTGACCTGACCTTTGACCAGCAGGTCTTCGAGCAGCGTGATGCCGGCAATATCGAGATGATTGGTCGGCTCATCGAGAAGCAGCAGATCCGGCTGCATCGCCAGCGCCAGCGCCAGCGCCGCGCGTTTACGTTCGCCGCCGGAAGCCGTTTGCGGCGGGCGCGACTCATCGAGGCCGAAGCGGTGCAGATACTCAAACAGCCGCGCGTCGGTGCGCCAGCGCTCGCGCTCGTCATGCATGTCTTCGAGGCCGCCGCGCGCGGTCAGGCTGGCATGCAGGTTGTCGGCATCGGGAAGCAGTGGTTCCTGTTCGACCATCACCACATGCGAGCCGTCCTGGCGGCGAATTTCGCCGTCGTCCAGTGCACCGCGACCGGCGATGATGCTCAGCAGCGAGGATTTGCCGGTGCCGTTGCGACCGATGAGACCGATGCGTTCACCGTCGTGAATGGTGAGGTTGGCGCGATCCAGCAGCGGATGGAGACCGAAAGCGAGTTCGGCGTTATCAATTGTCAGTAATGCCATCGGCCCGAGTATAGCCGCAGCCGGCGCTCAGACCTGACCTGCGCATGCAACTCCATGCCGCCAAAGGATTTTTTACACTTCCGCCATCCACAGCGGAACGGCTGTTGCAGCCCGTTCTGTGGACAAATCACGCCCCGAAACAATGGGGTCTCATAACATCATGTTTTAATTGATTTATTAATATAGTTTAACAAATAGGCAATACGGAAATAATTCAAACAGGCGCATCACTTAGTATCGTCATTGACATACTATGCACAGGCTTATCCACAGCTTTTGTGGAAAAGTAAAAAAAATCCATACCGTTCAATGGCTTCGCAGCGCCAGCCCAGCCACCACGCTTGCTGATTCAGTGAGTGACGGCTACAGTTACGCGAATTTTTCCGCGGCGCTGACCGCTTTTCCCGCAACCCTCATCGGAAACTCCGCGTGCTCTCCATTATCGAAGCTGCCGGCTGGCCCATCTGGCCCCTGATCATCTGCTCCGTCATCGCCCTCGCCATCATCGGCGAGCGCCTGTGGTCGCTGCGCCAGAACGTGGTGCTGCCAAAAAACATGCTGGCGCACGCCATTCAGGCCTACCGCCAGAACGGCGTGACCTCGCAGTTGCTTTCGCAACTCTCCGCGACCGCCCCGCTCGGCCAGATTCTCGCGGCCGGCTTGCGCAATGAAAAACATTCCGCTGCCGTCATGAAAGAAGCGATCGAGGAATCCAGCCACGCCGTCGCCGTTGATCTGGAACGCTTCCTGACCACGCTCGGCACCATTGCGGCAATTTCCCCGCTGCTCGGTCTTTTCGGCACGGTGATCGGCATGATCGAAATCTTCGGCGCGCAAACCCCTTCGGGCACCAACCCGCTGGTGCTGGCGCACGGCATTTCCATCGCCCTCTACAACACGGCATTCGGCCTCGTGGTCGCGGTGCCCAGCATGGTGTTCTACCGCTACTTCCGCGCCAAAGTGGATACGCTGCTGGTTGAGATGCAGATCCAGGCGGTCAAACTCGTTGAAATCCTCCACGGCGAAAGAGATGCCTGAGCGCATGACATTCGCCGCAACGCAGCAGGACGCTAAGTCATGAAATTCCGCAGCCGCACTTCGCGCGAAGATCCGGAAATCAATTTCATCCCGTTGATCGACGTGCTGCTGGTGATCCTGATTTTCCTGATGGTCACCACCACCTACTCGCGGTTCGCGGAACTGCAGATCAATCTGCCGACCGCAGAAGCGGGTGCACCGCCGGAACGGCCTGCGCAGCTCGATGTCGCGGTCGATGCCAAAGGCAACACCACGATTAACCGCAGCGCAGCACCCAGCGGCAGCACGGCCGTGCTGAGCGAAGCGCTGAAACGCGCCGCCGGCGACATGAAGGATCCGGTCATCGTGATCAATGCCGACGCCAACGCCTCTCACCAGTCAGTGGTGCGCGTGATGGAAGCCGCACAGATCGCCGGCTACGCCAAAATCACCTTCACCACCCAGGCCCGCAAGTAGCATCTCGACGCGTCGCGGCAAACCCGTTAGCCTGACCGCGTCATGGCCACCCCTACTCACTGGCAGCAGCGTGGCGCCCTCGCGCTGCTGCTGTTGCCGCTTACCGCCCTCTTCGCTGCTGTTGCCGCGCTGCGTCGCGCAGCCTGGCGCCACGGCCTGCTCAAGGCACAGCACCCCGGCGTACCGGTCATCATCGTCGGCAACATCAGCGCCGGCGGCACCGGCAAAACACCGCTCACCCTCTGGCTGGCGC
>CANHZX010000132.1 GCA_947465215.1 Betaproteobacteria bacterium
GCGTTGGACCAGTTGCGCGCCATGCTCGGCACGCATGTCGAACTGAAAACCCAGCTTGCCGCGGAAGCGCAGCTCGGCGATTTCATTGACCAGTTCTACGGCCATGAACTTTCGGTCGACGGCATCCTGACCGAGATCGAAACCGGCGAAATTGATTACGACAGCCTGCAGGCCGGCGGCGATGAATACACCCAGCCGATGGTGCGGCTGGTCAATGCGATTCTGGTCGACGCCGTCAAACGCGGCGCATCAGATATCCATTTCGAGCCGGAATACGCCTTCCTGCGCATCCGCTACCGCATTGACGGCGTGCTGGAAACGGTACGCAGCTTGCACAAGACCTATATGCCGGGCATCACCGTGCGCCTGAAGGTCGTCAGCGAAATGAACATCGCCGAGACACGCGCACCGCAGGACGGACGGCTGTCGCTGACGCTGAACGGCCGCCCGGTTGATTTCCGGGTATCGACCCAGCCGACGATCTACGGCGAAAATATCGTGCTGCGCGTTCTCGACCGCGAGAAATCCATCGTCAACCTCGACCGGATGAACCTGTCGAAAGAGACGATGAGCAAACTGGATGTGATGTTGTCGCGTCCCGAGGGCATCCTGGTGGTCACCGGGCCGACCGGCAGCGGCAAAACCACCACGCTGTATTCACTGCTCGCCCAGGTCAATGACGAAACCGTCAACATCATGACGCTGGAAGACCCGGTCGAATACCCACTGACGCTGATGCGCCAGACCTCGGTCAACGAGGTCGCACGAATGGACTTCGCCAACGGCATCCGCTCAATCATGCGCCAGGATCCGGACATCATCCTGGTCGGTGAGGTGCGAGACAAGGAAACCGCAGAAATGGCCTTCCGCGCCGCGATGACCGGTCACCAGGTGTTCACAACGCTGCACACCAACTCTGCTCTCGGCGCGTTCCCGCGACTGCTCGACATCGGCATCATGCCCGACATAATGGCCGGCAACATCATCGGGATCATCGCCCAGCGCCTGGTGCGGATGCTGTGCTCCCATTGCAAGGAAGCATACGCACCATCGCAGGACGAACGCCGGCTGCTCGGCCCGGCCGGAGACTCGGTATCGTTCCTCTATCGTCCGGTCGGCTGCAAAAGCTGCGGCAACAAGGGTTACCGCGGCCGCACCCCGATCATGGAACTGCTGGTCATGGACGGCGATCTGGACGAACTGGTGGCACGCCGCGCGACCGCCAAGGAGCTGCGCGCCGAAGCGGCACTGAAAGGGTTCCGTTCACTGGCGGAGGAAGGCATCACCCGCGCGCTCGACGGCATCACCAGCCTTGCCGAAGTTGCACGTACGGTAGACCTGACCGGCCGCCTGCGCCAATGAGCGCGCCGTCCCCGGACGACCGCTGACCCATGCCCTCATTCGAATACAAGGCGATCGACAAGACCGGCCAGCCCGCGCGCGGCGGCCTGGATGCAGTCAACGAAGTGGATCTCGAGCTGCGGCTGCGTCGCATGGGTCTCGACCTGATCACCTGCAAGCAGGTCGACCGCCGCGCCAAATCGATCGGTGCCGCCGGCGCCATCACCCGCCAGGACCTGATCAACTTCTGCTTCGACATGGAGCAGATGGTGCGCTCCGGCATCCCGATCCTCGACGGCCTGCGCGACATGCGCGACTCCATCGATTCGCCGCGCTTTCGCGAAGTGCTGACGGTGATGACCGAAGACATGGAAGCCGGCAATGTGCTGTCGCAATGCATGTCGACTCATATGGATGTTTTTGATCGCGTATTCATCAGCCTGATCCGCGCCGGCGAACAATCCGGACAACTGCCCGAAGTTTTCAAGAACCTGGCGGAAACCATCCGCTGGCAGGACGAATTGCTGTCGCAAACACGGCGCCTGCTGATGTACCCCATGTTCACGCTGGTCGTCGTGGTCGGTGTGATGGCCGCGCTGCTGATTTTCCTGGTGCCGCAGATTGCCGGGTTGTTCAAATCAATGGGCATGGCCTTGCCGATGCAGACCAAGCTACTACTCGCGGTTTCGGAATTCACCAAAAACTTCTGGCTGCCGATACTGCTGCTGCCGACCACCGCAGTCATCACGCTGCTGGTCGTCATCAAGCGCTCGCCCAAGGCCGCGTATCTTTGGGATCACGCCAAGCTGCGCCTGCCGGTGATCGGCCCCATCATCCAAAAAATTATCATGTCACGCTTTACCAACACCTTCGGACTGATGTACCGCTCCGGCATCACCGTGCTCGACGCCATCCGCATCAGCGAGGACGTCGTCGGCAACCGCGTCGTCGCCGACGGCCTGAACCGCGCCGTACAACAGGTCGCGTCGGGGGAGGGACTCACCGACGCTTTCAACAACCTCGGCCTGTTCCCGCCGCTGGTCATCCGCATGTTGCGCGTCGGCGAGAGCACCGGCGCGCTCGACACGGCACTCGCCAACGTGA
Organism: Betaproteobacteria bacterium; assembly: GCA_947465215.1. Classification (GTDB taxonomy): domain Bacteria; phylum Pseudomonadota; class Gammaproteobacteria; order Burkholderiales; family SG8-41. Next base: position 2,446 of record CANHZX010000132.1, read on the forward strand.
CCTATTTCTATAACCGGGACGTCAAGGACGCGGTGGACAAGGGCATGAAAATGCTCGGGCCGGCGCTGACACTGGTTCTGGGCGGCATGATTGCTTTCGTGATCTGGGCGGTGCTGGGCCCCGTCTATGATATTCTCGGAAAAATGAAGTTCTAGCCGCGCGCCCGCCTAACGACTGCGATTCATTCCGATTATGGCCGCCAAACTTCTCATCTATATTTCTGCATCGGGTGCAGTTGCATCCCGCGCCGGCGGACGTCGTATCAGCGACGTTCAGAGGTTCGCCAATGACGACTCCGGCATCAAGGCTTTCCGGCAATACGCGGCGGCAAACAGTTCCGCACCGGCCTTCCTGCTCGTCGATGCCATCGAAGAGGATTACCGCTTCGAAACCCTGCCCCATGCCTCGGGTTCCGATCGCGACCAGATGGTCGAGCGCAAACTGCGGCAGCACTACCGCGGATCAACATTCAGCTCGTCCCAACTGGTGGGTCGCGACAGCACCAAGCGCCGCGATGACCGTTTCCTGTTCTGCGCGCTCACCAACCCCGACCTCATTGCCCCTTGGCTGGATGCGCTGACGGCCACCAAACACCCTGTGGGCGGCGTATTCCTGCTGCCGCTGGTAATGCCGCAGCTGGTTTCCGCGCTGGCGCCAAAAACAGCCAACCTGCTGACCGTGGGGTCCCTGGCAACCGGCATCCGGTTGTCTTTTTTCCGTGAAGGTTCATTCCGGCTGAGCCGTCTGAGCCGCGCGGATACCGCCATCACTGGTCTGCCGCGGGCCATTTTCGATGAGATCAGCAACACCCGGCTGTATCTCCATGCACTGCGTGCGGCCACGCTCGACGAACCGGTCACCGTATTACTGCTTGATCACACTAACGCTCTGGAACCTGCGGCCCAGCTGATACTGGCCGAAAGTCCGGCCCTTACCTGCCGGCGCATCGACAGCAAGGAACTCTCCGACAAGCTCAAGATTTCAATAGAGCTGATCGAAAGCACGCCGGAAAGCATTTATCTGCAGTTGCTGGCGGGCACTGTTCCCGCCAGCAATCTAGCCGCCCCTGCAATCACTGCCGGTTACCGCCGGTTGCGGACACGGCAACAGCTTTTTTCCGCCAGCGCAGCCGTCGCAATCATCGGCATCTGCTGGGCGGGATACAACCTGACCCGCCAGTTTTCACTGGAATCTGAAAAAGAAGACATCGTCCGCAGCATCAATCGCGTCAATGCCGAATACGAAGCGGTAACCCGTCAGTTCCCGTCAGCGCCAACTACCGCGGAAAATCTGAAGCGCACCACCGAGCTTGCGGAAAAACTGCGGGCTGCAGCCAAAACACCCGCATCTTTTTACGCCGTGCTGTCCCGTGCCCTGACCCCTGACCCCGATATCACACCGGTAGAAATCACCTGGCAGTATTCCGCCAGCGAAATCGCCGGAACGGACCGCGGTACACAGGGTACGGCCGGTCAACCTGCGACTGCGCCGCCACCCGCGCCGATCCCCGGCGTCGGCGCGCGTAAACAAAGCGGCCTGATTGCCGGCGAACTGCGCAACTTCAAGGGCGATTTCCGCAACGCCATCAACCGCATCAACAAACTGGCGGAACGTCTGCGTGCTGATCCCGCCGTTGATCAGGTGAAAATCACACAATTACCATTGAACGTCAGCCCCGGCCTCGCTCTGACCGGCAGCACATCGGACACCCCTGGAAGCGGCGGCTCCAGTGAATTCCGTCTTGTAGTTGTACTCAAGTCAACGCCATGAACAGCGAAGATCTCAAGGCATTACGCGCCCCGCTGGCAGTCCTGGTGACCATGATCGCGCTCGCCGGCGGCGCCGTGTACTACACCGACATGCTCACCAAAATTGCAGCAACAGACCTGACGCGGCAAAAAGGCTTATTGCAAACTGCACAGTCAAGAATGCGCCAGTCCGGCGATGAAAAAGACACCATCGTGAAGTACGTTGAAGCTTATCGTGAACTGGAGAAATCCGGCTTTGCCGGCGAGGAGCAGCGCATCAACTGGCTGGACGCCCTGCGCAACGCCAATACCCGCGCCGAGCTGTTCGGCGTGAGCTACCAGATCGGCGTTCAGCACCCCTATCCGAATGCCGGTGAGTTTGATACAGGATCAATTACCCTGCAGGAATCGATCATGGAACTCGACATGCGTTTGATGCATGAAGGGGATCTGCTGAGATTCCTAGATGAGCTGCGCGCACAGAAGGTGGGGCTGTTCGACGTCAAGGAATGCACGCTGATCCGCACCGACCGTTCCGATACACTGCGTAACTCGCCTTACCTCAATGCGCAGTGCGATCTGGTCTGGATTACCGCCCGGGCAAGTGCGGCCGCGCCGGGAGTCAAGCGATGAGAATTCTGATCTCCCTCGGGATTCTGCTGCTGCCGCTGTCGACTCTTGCCGCAGAACCGCTGGGGCGCCTGTTTTTCACCCCGGAGCAGCGTGCCCAACTGGATTCGCTGCGCACCAAAAAAGTGGTGGCCGCCCAGACCAAGGATGAACCGGCGCCAGAGTTTGTCAGCTACAACGGATTGATCCGACGCGGCGACGGAAAAACAACGGTCTGGGTCAACAACAAGGCTTTATCCGAAACCGAGCTTCGTGATGCCGGCTCTCTAGTCGGTCGCGTTGAACGCGACGGCCGCATTGCCGTGCAAACCGGTCCGGCGACCAGCACGCAATCAATGCGCCTCAAGGTTGGCCAGCGCGCCGATTTGGGTACCGGGCGGGTTGAGGAGAACTACGCCATCACGAATGTGCCGCCCGCACAGGCTTCGCGCGGAGACGGCAAAAAACCGCAAATCGAAGCCAAAGAAAAAGACAACGAAAGCGCTCCCGACAGCGTTCGCGACGGCCAGAAGCCTGTAGCGCAACCCGCCGTCCGTCCGGAAAAATAATGGCCGCCGGCGCTTCACGCCAGAAAGGCTTCGGGATTTACGTCATCATCCTGATGCTCGGCGCAGCCGCTGCCGTTACCGTCATCTCCGTAATGTCCGCGCGCTCGCTGCAAACGCGCGAACTGGTTGAACAGGCCAACATCCTTGGCGAAGCCAAACGCGCCCTGCTGGGCTGGACCATCACACGGGGCTCAACCAGCAGCCCGGGAGCTGACCGCCCCGGCGATCTGCCGGCCCCCGATACGCTCGACAACACCGAGAGTCCGGGCAACTACGACGGCGATCCGGAAACGCGCTGCATGGACTCCAGCCAGAGCAATGGCGTGCCGTTGACCGCGTCCAGCGTAAACGTACGCTGCCTAGGCCGACTGCCGTGGCTGACGCTGAAAATGAGCCTCAACAACCCCTCGGAACAGGATGCCGAGGGCAAGATGCCGTGGTACGCCGTTTCGGCGAATCTGCCCCGTATCGACAGTTGCCTGACCGTGCTGAACTCCAACACCGCAGCGCTGCCCTACAGCGGCTTTAACTGCGCGAGCGCCACCAACCTGCCCTACCCCTGGCTGACCGTCCGCGACACGCGCGGCAATGTCCTCAGCAATCGCGTTGCGTTTGTTGTGCTGTTGCCGGGGCCGGTGGTCGGCAGCCAGGAAAGGCGAGCCTCACCCAATCTGGGCGGTGCCTCACAGTTTCTGGATTCAATGACCGTCGCCAATGGCTGCGCGTCGCCATGCGTTCCCGGCACTTACAGCAATGCCGATCTGGACAATGATTTTATTGCCGGCGACATCACCGATTCATTCAACGACCGGCTGGTTTACGCCACGATTGACGAATTGATGCCGGCGATCGAGAAGCAGGTCGCATCAACAGTCCGCGGCATTATCACGGATTTTGCAAAATGCACCGCTGGTGCCAACTGCACCTCGAGCGCCGCAGCTGCGCCATCCAGTTACTTCTGGTTACGCCCCTTCGACCCGACAACTACACCAAACCCTTCCGGTGCCGCCACCGTCGGAACTTTGCGGGGCCTGCTGCCTTTTGTCGGCCCTTCAGACACTTTTGGCTCCAACTTCCAGACGGGATTCACATGGGTAACAACTGGGCCACCCGGGGTTTCGGTCTCCGGAACCGTCACTGCGACCGAAGTCCGCGGTTACACCGTGGGCTCAGCCTACGGCAGTTGCGGCTGGTCAACGTTTTATTCCAGCACGCCTTACCGCAGCGTGGATTGTTCTGCGACGATACCCAATCCGAAAACCGGGGTGGCATCCCGCACCATCGCACTACGCTACGTGGGCAGTACAGGCACCATCACTTACAGCACAAATGCCGCTGCCAGCAGCATGGTCGTTTCTCCGGCAACAGCGACTGATAACGCCACACGCTCTGTAAGAAACAGCAGCAACGTCATGACCACGGTTAACATGATCATTCGCGATTACAACAGCTCCGGCACCGTGATAGGCACCGGTCAGTTCAGCGGCAGCACAGGCCGCATTCGCACGCAAGGCATCGCGCTTTACCCGGAACGCCAAAGCACCAGCGGCCCCTTCATCGCCAAACGCTTTATCCCCACCTGGTTTTTCACCAATCAATGGGATCGCATCAGTTATATCGCCCTCTCATCCGATTTCGCACCGGGTGGTTCGGGCAACTGTGGCAGCAACTGCTTTAGCGTGCTGAAAAACGGAACTGCCGACAAAACCAATATACGGGGGGTAGTAGTGATGCCGGGCACCGCCTTTGCCACCCAGAGCCGGCCCAATACCACTCTTTCAAACTATTTCGACAACGCCACCAATCAGAACGCAGCGACGCTGGTGTTTGACCACGCCAATACGCTGACCGGCACCTTCAATGACCAGGTCATCGTCATCGCACCCTGATATGAAATCACAGCCGACAAGAAAAACCGGGGCCGGTTTCACGCTGATTGAAATCGCAGTCAGCCTGTTCATTCTGACTCTGGTCATCAGCGCTCTGCTGGGGCCCATGGCCGTCCAGATCGAGGAGCGCCAGGTACGCGAGGCCGAGCGCACGATGAATGAAATGCTCGAGGCGCTGGTCGGATATGCCGCCACACAGACGCCGCCGCATCTGCCATGCCCGGACCGCACCAGCGGCGGCGCCGGCACGGCAAATGACAGAGCCAATGACGGCATTGAGGATTTCAACACGGGCACCGGCGCTTGCGCCGTGACCGACGGTAACATCCCTTGGGCCACGCTCGGGGTCAGTGCCACTGATGCATGGGGCAATCGATTCCGTTATCTGGTCACCGCAGCATTTTCGAACCGCTCACCGGCCGCAACAATGACGCTGGCATCGGCGGGCACGTTGAAGGTTTGCGCCGCAGCCCCCACCAGCGCCACTTGCGGCGGCACAACCTATGCCGCAGACAACGTACCGGCAGTCATCCTGTCTCACGGGAAAAACGGCTATGGCGCCATGAACGGCAGCAGCAACACGGAGATCTCGACCACTGGTGCCTCCGGGCATGAAACCGAAAATGCCGCGGGCAGCACCTACGCTGACAGCGTAGTCAGCAAAACCCGCTCCAATGCCTCCGGTCAGGAATTCGACGACATCGTGGTCTGGCTGTCGCCCAACGTTCTGTTTAATAGACTGATCACCGCCAACAAACTGCCGTAAAAGTCAGGGTTATCGCGCTAGCGTTTGGGAAACAACTCGAAACACACGCTGCCGTCGCGGTTTGATGACAGCACCAGCGTATAGCCGGATTGCCCGGCAAACGCCGCGGCCTGGTAAAGACCGACACCCAGCCCGCTTTCCGAAGGTACGGGGCCGCGGAACAGGTCTTCCGCCAGTTCCGCTGGAACCGGTGCGCCGTCATCACAGATGCGCAGGCGCGGACCCGGCAACAGCGACACATGGACACGCTTGGCTTGCCCCTGTGAAACTTTATAC
>CANHZX010000133.1 GCA_947465215.1 Betaproteobacteria bacterium
AACGGTGCGCGGATCCAACTCAATCGAATACTCGCCACGCCGCGACATCTGAAAGTGGCGCTTGAGGTGATCACACAGCGAGGACATCTGCTCCATGCTGAAGAAGGTCGGCGTGCCGCCGCCCCAGTGCATCTGCTCGACGATACGGTCGTCCTTGAACAGGGGACCCTGCATGTCGATTTCGCGGAACAGATATTCCAGATACTTGCTTCCCTTGGTGCGGTCCTTGGTGACCACCTTGTTACACGCGCAATAAAAGCAGACTGTGCTGCAAAACGGCAGGTGAATGTATATCGACAGGGCCCGGCGAATACCGCCGATATTGCGGCGCGCCGTCCAAGACTGATAGGTTTCGGCGTTGAAGGCCTCTACAAAGCGATCCGCGGTCGGATACGAGGTGTAACGCGGACCATTACGATCCATACGCCGGATCAGGTCGAGATCGACCTCTATCGGCAGTGGAGGGGGGGCGGCCAGCGAACTGTTCATGGTCAATGGGAAATCGCGCAATGGAAGCCATTGTGACCAGCGGTGCCGGTTTAGAGTTTGACGCAGATCAAAACGGGGGTTAGATTAGAGCCTTCATGCGATATTTCTAATAATACGGTTTAAGACACCAGCATGGCCACCACACTGCGCATCGTCGAAGTCGACAAGCTCAAAACTGCCTGCTCCACCTGCAGCCTGCAGGAGCTTTGCCTGCCGGCAGGCCTGTCCGCGGTTGAACTCCAGTCCGTCGACGAACTGATCGAACGCCGCCGCCCGGTCAAGCGCGGTGATTACCTGTTCCGCTCCGGGGCGGCCCTGCATTCCCTTTACGCGATCCGTTCCGGCTTCATTAAAAGCTGCGTGCTGCATGAAGACGGCCGCGAACAGGTCGCCGGTTTTCACATGATGGGTGATCTGATGGGGCTGGATGCCATCGGCACCAACCAGCATTTGTGCGATGCGGTAGCACTGGAAGACAGCGAAGTCTGTGAAATTCCGCTGAAGGATCTTGAAGGGCTGTCCCGCAACATTCCCTCGCTGCAGCAGCACTTCCATCGCATCATGAGCCGGGAAATCGCACGCGATTACGGGGTCATGCTGCTGCTGGGCAGCATGCGCGCCGAGGAGCGTCTCGCCGCATTCCTGCTCAACCTGTCCCAGCGTTTTTCCGCACGTGGTTATTCAGCCACGGAATTCCACCTGCGCATGACACGCGAGGAAATCGGCAGCTATCTGGGCCTGAAACTGGAAACCGTCAGCCGCACGCTGTCACATTTCCAGGCGCAGGGACTGATCGCGGTGCAGAACAAACACCTGCGCATCCTGAGCCTGGACAACCTGCGGGAACTGGTCAGCCAACACAGCTGCCGCTCCTGAGGACCACAGTAACCCGGGAAACCCGGGAAACCCGGGATCAGCTCTGGCGGTTAACGTCGCCTGCTGTGCGCTGCAGGAAACAGGTAAAAGCACTGGAGGCCGCGGCAACCGCCCAGAACAGGAAAAACCCCACCGAATACACCGCGGTCGCGGACCAGTGGATGGGCTCTCCGAGCAGATAAAGTTCCTGTGGATCGATCAGCGTGAAAAACACGCCCTCAGCGATGCAGACGACAATAAACGACGGCCACAGTATCAACATCAGCCATTTGCCCATCAGTTTCCCTCCCCCGGTGCAAACAGGCCGCGCGCGTCAGACGCGGGGCTGGCTTTCTTCATCAGCCATTTTGCGACGAACAAAAAAGTAAAAGCCGGCCCCTATCGCAATCACTACCGCGATCGTGACCAGACTGAACAAGCCCACATCGGAACCAAACAGAAGTTTCCAGGCCATCGGGCTTCTCCTATTTTGAACTTGCCGGGGCCAGACTGACGGCCCCCGTATGCGGCGCCACCATCGCGCCATCCAGCCGCCAGGTAGATTGTTGGTCCTGCAGGATCAGCATCCAGCGTCCTTCGGTCAGCGCAGGGCCAACCCCGCTATACAAACCGTCAGCCGTCTTCCGCAACATGACCAGACCATCACGTCCGGCACGTGTCGGGTGCACGACGCGGAGTTGCAGCGCATCCGGAAGACTTGCACCCGGAGACGCCTCGAGGCGCAGTGTGATCTGTCGTCCGTCATCGGCAAACTGCGCTGCGGCGTGATAGCCGTTCTTTACGGCCAGCGCTTCGCGCTGCAGGGTCTGGTTGATGGCCAGCCCCTGCTTGTAATAATCATCCGCCACCAACCCGTCGCTGCTGGAGATCGCAATCCACAGCGTCACGAATCCAGCAACTACGACCGCCGCCGGACCGGCCATCAGCAACCAGGGCCAGGGTTCACGGTACCAGGGACCAATATCTTTTACGGCGATTTGCATGACTTCTCCTCAACGAACGAAGAATCGGGACTTCTCATCAGCCCTGACCCCCGGACGATCAACTTCCTGAATGTGAAAAACAATGGGATGCGATCCCGAAGCCAGCCCTGTCGGATCAATATGCAATGCTACAGGAACCATTTGCGTCGTCGCCGGCGGTATCTCTAGGGGTTGTTTCACGACCAACTCGAGACCCGGCAAACCGCTGACAGACAGCTCGTAACGATGTGCATGTTCGTCAGTATTGATGAACTGCAAGCGGTACACATTCTCGATTTGGCCACCTGCCGCGTCACGCACCAATGCACCACGATCACGGATCACGTCGACCTTGAGCGGACTGCGCAGCATCAGACCGCCGATAAAGGCCATGATGACCAGCACCAGCAATCCGGTGTAAATCAGCACACGCGGACGCACGACATGCTTGCTGATTTCCTGATCGGGGTATTTGCCCTTGACCGCATTTTCCGTCGAATAGCGGATCAGCCCGCGCGCGTAACCCATCTTGTCCATCACCTGATCACAGCCGTCGATGCAGGCCGCACAGCCGATGCATTCGTATTGCAGCCCGTTGCGGATATCGATGCCGGTCGGACAAACCTGTACGCAGATATTGCAGTCCACGCAATCACCCAGACCGACGGACTTGGGATCGGCTTTGCGGCCGCGTGCGCCGCGCGGATCGCCGCGTTTGGCATCATAGGTAATTACCAGCGTATCAGGATCGAACATCACGCTCTGGAAACGCGCGTACGGACACATGTACTTGCACACCTGCTCACGCATCCAGCCGGCATTGCCGTAGGTGGCGAAGCCGTAGAAAAAGATCCAGAACGTCTCCCAGGGCCCGAGCACCCAAGGGGAAAACGATGCGGCCAGGGTCTTGATCGGCGTGAAATAACCGACAAAGGTAAAACCGGTCCACAAGGCCACTGCAATCCAGATGCCGTGCTTCAACGCCTTCAGTCCGAATTTTCGCGCGCCGAAGGAAGACTGGTCGAGACGCATGCGCTGCAGGCGATCGCCCTCAATCTTGCGCTCGATCCACATGAACATTTCGGTGTAAACCGTCTGCGGACAGGCGTAGCCGCACCACAACCGCCCCGCAACTGTAGTAAACAGGAACAGTGAATACGCGGAGATGATCAGCAGGGCCGTCAGGAAAATGAAATCCTGCGGCCAGAACACCAGACCGAAGATGAAGAACTTGCGCGAAACGAGATCGAACAGAACCGCCTGGCGGTCGTTCCAGATCAGCCAGGGGGAACAATAAAAGACCAGCTGGGTAATGATGACCAGCGCAATCCGCCAGCGGGCAAACAGGCCGCTGACGGCGCGTGCGTAAATCTTCTTGCGGACCTCGTAAAGCGAGGTCTCGATTTCGTCAGAAGCCGGCGCCAGCTCGGCGATACGTTCCGGCGCCCGCATTTTATTTTGCAGCCTGTCCGGACAATCCCAGAACGTAAGCGGTCAGCAGGTGGATCTTGCCTTCGTCCAGAAAATCCTTGTGCGCGGGCATCTGGTTCAGCCGGCCCTTGACGATGGTTTCTGAAATGATGGCTTCGGTACCACCGTGCAGCCAGATGTCATCGGTCAGGTTGGGCGCACCGATCTGCTGGTTACCCTTGCCGTCAGCACCGTGGCAGGCCGCGCAGATGGCGGCAAACTTCGGCTGCCCGCGCTGGGCGCGCAAGCTGTCATGCGTGCGGCCGGACAGCGAGAGCACGTAATGCGCAACATCGCGAACCTCTTCCGAACCGCCCACTGCAGCCCCCATTGGCGGCATCGCGCCGTTTCGGCCACCGATGATCGTCGTCTTGATCGTCTCCGGCGAACCGCCGTACAGCCAGTCGCCATCGCGCAGGTTGGGGTAACCCCGGGAACCGCCGGCATCCGAACCATGGCACTGCGCGCAGTAGTTGAGGAAAAGCCGCTGGCCGATTTCACGCGCCGCCGGATCTGCAGCAACTTTGACCAGATCCTGTTTCAGATACTTGTCGATCACCGGACCATAGGTCGCCGCAGCCTGTTTCTGTTCGTCCTGGTATTGCCCGGTCGAAGTCCAACCGAGATAACCCTTGTATGAACCGAGACCCGGATAAAGAATGAGGTAAATCAGCGCAAACACGATGGTGATGTAAAAAAGCCACATCCACCAGCTCGGCAGCGGGTTGTGCCATTCCTGCAAGTCTTCATCCCAGATGTGTCCGGTGGTACCCGGCTTCTCACCAGGGGCCAGCTTGCGCGTCGACATCAGCTTCAGCAGGACAGCACAGGCAACCAGGCTGGCCAGCGTGATGATGGCAATGTAGAGACTCCAGCCGTCGTGAACAAAATCGCTCATTATTGTGCTCTCCCCTTGCTTCCGTTATTCCTCGCCATTTCCTGTTCTGCCAGATCATCGTCCAGCGGCAACCTTGCCGCCTCTTCAAAGTCCGACTTGCGCCGGCTACTCCAGGCCCAGAGCACGATGCCCATGAACACCGCGAACATCACCGCAGTCATGATTGAACGCACGAGATTGATATCCATGGTCTTACCTCACATTGCGCAACGCGGTACCCATGCCCTGCAGGTACGCAATCAGCGCATCCAGTTCGGTTTTGCCTTTCACCGCTTCGCTGGCCTTGGCGATGTCTTCATCGGTGTAGGGAACACCGACCTTGCGCAGTGCCTTCATCTTCGCAGGAACACCGTCGGCATCGACCGGGGACGTTGCCAGCCAGGCATAAGCCGGCATATTCGATTCCGGCACCAGATCGCGCGGGTTCATCAGATGCACGCGATGCCAGTCATCCGAATAACGTCCGCCGACACGCGCCAGATCCGGTCCAGTGCGCTTGCTGCCCCACTGGAACGGATGGTCGTAGACGAATTCACCGGCCACCGAGTAATGACCGTAACGCTCGGTCTCTGCACGGAAGGGACGGATCATCTGTGAATGACAGTTGTAGCAACCTTCACGGATGTAGACATCGCGGCCCGAAAGCTGCAGCGCCGTATACGGCTTAAGGCCCGCAACCGGCTCGGTCGTCGACTTCTGGAAGAACAGCGGCACGATTTCGACGAGACCGCCGAAGCTGATCGCCACAATGATCAGCACGATCATCAGCCCCATGTTCTTTTCAATTACCGCATGGCCCGAGGTGTCCATGTACTCTCCTGATATTTCTAAAATACGTTTATATTCAAATACTTATATGATCAGGCGTGCGCCCCGGAAACCGCAGGGATGACCGCCTCGGCAGGTTTCTGCCCCGCCACGGTCTTAAACACGTTGTAGGCCATGATCAGCATTCCGGAGAAATACAGGGTGCCGCCAAGCAAACGCACCATGTAGTACGGGTAGGTCGCCTTCACCGATTCGACAAATGCATAGGTCAGCGTGCCATCAGGATTCACTGCGCGCCACATCAGCCCCTGCATCACACCCGCAATCCACATTGCCGCGATATAGAGCACGATGCCGATGGTCGCCACCCAGAAGTGCAGTGTTACCAGTTTCATGCTGTGCATCTCCGTGCGTCCGAACAGACGTGGAATCAGGTAGTAGAGACTGCCGACCGACACCATGCCAACCCAGCCCAGCGCGCCGCTGTGCACGTGACCGACCGTCCAATCCGTGTAATGCGACAGCGCATTGACCGTCTTGATCGACATCATCGGACCTTCAAAGGTCGACATGCCGTAGAACGACAGAGAAACCACGAGGAACTTGAGAATCGGATCGGTGCGCAGTTTGTGCCAGGCACCCGACAGGGTCATGATGCCGTTGATCATGCCGCCCCACGAAGGTGCCAGCAGCACCAGCGAGAAGATCATGCCGATTGACTGCGCCCAGTCCGGCAGCGCGGTGTAATGCAGATGGTGCGGACCTGCCCACATATAGGTGAACACCAGCGCCCAGAAATGCACTACCGAAAGCCGGTAGGAGTACACCGGACGGCCAGCCTGCTTCGGAATGAAGTAATACATCATGCCGAGGAAACCCGCGGTCAGAAAAAACCCCACCGCATTGTGACCGTACCACCACTGGACCATCGCGTCCTGAACACCGGCATACGCCGAGTAGGACTTGGTCAGCGAAACCGGAATCGCTGCGCTGTTCACCAGGTGCAGCACAGCGACGGTGAGAATGAACGCGCCGAAGAACCAATTGGCAACGTAGATATGCGGTGTCTTGCGCTTGAACACGGTACCGAAGAACACGATCGCATACGATACCCAGACCACGGTGATCAGCAGGTCGATCGGCCATTCCAGTTCCGCATACTCCTTGCCGCTCGTCATGCCCAGAGGCAGCGTGACTGCTGCCAGCAGAATGACCAGTTGCCAGCCCCAGAACGTCACAGCAGGCAACACCCCGCCGAAGAGCCTGGCATGGCAGGTTCGCTGCACTACGTAATAAGAGGTCGCGAACAGCGCCGATCCGCCGAACGCGAAAATAACCGCGTTAGTATGAAGGGGACGCAGGCGACCATAGGACAGCCAGGGCGCAAGATTGAGTTCGGGCCAAATCAGCTGTGCAGCGATCAGTACGCCGACGAGCATACCCACGATGCCCCAGACAACGGTCATGATCGCGAACTGCCGGACCACAGTGTAGTTATAGGTTGATTGCGACTGCATGGAGGCTCCCTGCCAGATTGGTCACGGCGCAAGGATAGTCAGTGCCCCGTTCAGTGGTTTTGATCTACATCAAGCCGCAGGTAGGCCAAAAGACTAAATTCGCCCTACACCACACCCAAAGGAGAACAGCATGTTCCGCAATATCATGGTTCCCATCGACGGATCCGCCCTTTCGCGCAAAGCCGTAAAAAAAGCCGTCGCCCTGGCAAAACTGAGCGGCGCAAAAATCACCGGTTTTCATGTTGCTCCGGCCTATAAGTTCAATGTCTACGCCGACTACATTCCGCCCAATTTTGTCTTGCCAAAGGATTTTGAAACCCGTACGCGCAAGATTGCGGAAAAACACCTGGAAGTGGTGAAAAAAGAGGCTGCTGCCGCAGACGTCAAGGCGCAATGTTATTTCGTCACCAGTGATTTCCCGGCAGATGCCATCGTCAAAGCCGTCAAGAAACACGGCTGCGACTTGGTGGTCATGGCATCCCATGGCCGCAGCGGGCTGTCCAAGCTGATTATCGGCAGCGAAACCCAGAAAGTGCTGGCAAATACCACGATACCAGTGCTGGTAATGCGCTAAATCCTGGGTCGTAAAAGCCCTAAAACCCTGCGTGCTCCTGAGACCATCAATGACGATTACCGAACGCATCGACAACATCACACGCATCCCGGCCGAATTCCTGAAAGCCCAGCCACCCGCTCCCAAAAGCGTAAAAATCGAAATCTCACCGCGCTGCAACTACCGCTGCGGATTCTGCGCACTGCGCACACGCGAAGTGCAGCCGAAGTGGGACATGGATTTCAACCTGTTCAAACGCGTGACCCGGGAAATGCGCGAAGCCGGTGTCGAGGAAGTGGGCATGTTCTATCTCGGTGAATCGTTCATGAACCCGCGTCTGCTGGTCGATTGCATCAGCTATACCAAGCAGGAGCTGGGTTTTCCCTACGTGTTTCTGACCTCCAATGCCTCAATGGCTTTTCCCGAAGCACTGGAAGCCTGCATGAAAGCCGGGCTGGATTCGCTCAAGTGGTCAGTCAACGCCGCCGATGAAGAGCAGTTCGAGAAAGTCATGGGGGTTGCCGGACGCCTGTTCCACCGTGCGCTGGCCAACATCCGCAGCGCCTCGGAGATCCGCACAGCCGGTGGCTACAAAAC
>CANHZX010000134.1 GCA_947465215.1 Betaproteobacteria bacterium
CGGCGGTAACGGTGTTGGTGGTGCCGGGCTTGAGCAGTTTGCCGTCGTGTTCGGCAATGACGAGTACGGACATCAGATCACCCTCGCTTCATTCTTGAGTTTGGCAACGAGCTCCTGCACATCCGCCACCTTGACACCGGCGCTGCGTTTGGCCGGCTCTTCGACCTTGACCGTTTTCAGGCGCGGCGTGACATCAACACCCAGCGCTTCGGGCTTGAGCACTTCCAGCGGCTTTTTCTTAGCCTTCATGATGTTCGGCAGTGTGACGTAACGTGGCTCGTTCAAACGCAGGTCGGTGGTCACCACCGCCGGCAGCTTGATCGTCAGCTTCTCGAGGCCGCCGTCGATTTCGCGGGTGACGTCAGCGGTATCACCATTGACGGCGATCGCCGAGGTGAAGGCCGATTGCGGCCAGCCGAGCAGCGCGGCGGTCATCTGGCCCGCCTGGTTGGAATCGTCATCGATGGCCTGCTTGCCCATGATCACCAGCTTGGGCTGTTCCTTGTCGACAATCGCCTTGACCAGCTTGGCCACGGCCAGCGGTTGCACTTCGCCGGCGACCTCGACGAGGATGCCGCGGTCGGCGCCCATCGCCATCGCCGTGCGCAGCGTTTCCTGCGACTGCTGCGTACCGACGGAAACCACAACGATTTCGGTCACGATGCCGGCTTCCTTCATGCGCACCGCCTGTTCAACCGCGATTTCGCAGAAGGGATTCATCGCCATCTTGACGTTGGCGGTCTCCACGCCGGTGCCATCCGACTTGACGCGCACTTTCACGTACGGGTCGATGACACGTTTGACTGTCACTAGAACCTTCATGAATGCTCCGGAAAGGAATTCAGGGAATTCGGCACGGGAATACACCTGTGCAGAATGCTGATTTTAGCGCATCGGCCTGACCGGTGAAACCGCAGTCAGCCACATCATGGGCTCTGGAAGGCCCTCCGCGCCCTGTGACCGCCGCTACCAAGGCCTGAATGAACCGGCGAAATGACCAGATGATGAACAGGAGCTGACTCAGGACCAGCGGTAAAGACCATCCACTGCACTGCCGGGTTTGAGAGCCATTACCAGTTGTAGCAGGCTGCGCGTACGCTCCTCACCGATCACCGCTGCGCAGTTCGACGCAAACTTGGTCGACAGGTCGTCATCGGTCATCGGATTCTCACCCTCGCCCTTCGGATCGAGCACACGTTCTTCGAGCACACGGCCGTCGCGCAGTTCGATGCGGGCTACGCCGGAACGGCGCCCCGGATAAATGCGCTCGCATTCCTCATCGACATAGACCTCGGTGACATCAATCAGCCGGCGGATATCAGGCCGGTCAAGATTGGCGCGATCAAAACTCGGCACCGTGACATTGCCGAAGGCCATCGCCAGTGCCGTGGTCACCGGCGCACTCATCTGCGCATCGAGAAGGTTCTCTGCGGTTTTCTGGTCATGCCCCGCCGCACCCGCCTCGTACATGCCGATGCGCACGCTGGCGACATCATCAATCTTAAATGGCGTACGGAGGCCGATAGTGCGCACCGCATCCAGCGATGCATGAAAATGCCGGCAGGCGGGATAGGGTTTGAAATAGGCATTGCAGATTTCGAAACGCTCACCCAGCGCTTCGGTCAGCAAGGCCCACTCCGCATTGCCGCCCGCCGCTGCCTGGATGAATCCGTAACGGCCCTCGATTACTTCGCCGGGTCCGGTCAGGCCGCGTTTGGCCAGCTCTGCAGAAACAATGCCGTCCCGCGCCGCCTTACCCGGATGGATGCGCTTCACCTCCGCGCCATCCTGCAGATAGGCACGAAGGCCGCCGGAGAAACTGCCGGCCAGTCCCAGCGCATTCAGCGTCTGATCGGCATCCAGATGCATCAAGCGCGCCACAGCGGCTGCCGCACCGAATACACCAGCCGTCGGCGTGTTATGAAAACCGCGGCGTGAGGTGTGCGGATGCACGGAAGCAGCGATACGCAAGGTCACGTCATAACCGGCGACACCGGCGGCAATCAGGTCTTCCGCCGGTGAACCGAGTTTTTCCGCCATCGCGAGCAACGCGGAAAATACCGAACCGCCAGGATGCACCGAGCCGCGGGTCATGCCGTCATCAAAATCTAGACCATGCGTTGCCGCGCCGTTGACGAAAGCCGCGTTCTGCGCCGCCAAACGGTGTTTGGTACCGATCACCGCCGCTTCCGAGGATTGATCCCAGGACTGCAGATAATCCAGCACCATGCGCGCGGCATCGGTTCCCGAACCCGCAACCGCACAGGTCAGATAGTCGAGCAGCGCGCGACGGAAGGCATGCACTGCGGCTTCCGGCAACTGCCGCGCATCAAGTCCGGCAACATAACGGGCGAGTTTGCGGCTGGCGTCACGGGCCACTTCAGGGACGGCAGGGGTAATCGCAGGCGTATTCATAAGTATTTGATTAATATAATTAATTTGACACAGGGATTTTGGCATCACGAATCACGCGCGCCCACTTAGCATGTTCACTGCGGATATACGCGGCAAAATGATCTGGTGTATTGCCTGCAGGTTCAGCACCGTCGGCATTCATGTAATCCATGACTTCGCGCTGGCTGAGAATTTTCAGCATTTCCTGATTCAACCGCAGAATAATCGCCCGCGGCGTGCCTACCGGCGCGAGCATGCCGTTCCAGGTATTCGCTTCATAACCGGGGAAACCCGATTCGGCCACCGTCGGCACATCGGGCAATGCCTTGGCGCGCCGGTCACCGGCCACCGCGAGCGCGCGCAGCTTGCCGCTCTTGACCAGCGTCGTGGTATTGATCGCACCGCCGAACATCACCTGCACCTCACCGCTGAGGATGCCGGTCAGCGTCGGACCCGTGCCCTTGTAGGGCACATGGGTCATGTCGATCTTGGCCATCTGCTTGAACAATTCCATCGGCAGGAAGGTGCCTGATGAACTGGCGCCGTAATTCAGTGGCTTCGTTTTTGCCAGCGCCACCAGTTCACGCACATTCTTCACCGGCAACGAGGGATGCACGACCAGCACTGTAGATGATGCGGTGGTCTGGATGATCGGCGCGAAATCGCGCAGCGGGTCGTAGGGCACCTTGCGCAGATTGGGGTTGATCGCCAGGGTGCCGAGATTGCCGACCAGCAGCGTATAACCGTCGGGGGGGGATTTCGCGCCCAACTCGGTTCCAATAAGACCGTCCGCACCGGGACGGTTATCGACAATGAAGGTCCGGCCGAGCGCATCACCCAGACGCAGCGCAAGCGCGCGCGCCACGGTGTCGGTACCGCCGCCCGGTGAAAACGGCGAAATGAACCGCACCGGCTTCGACGGATAGTCGTTTGATGCCGCACCGGCGGACGAGATCGAGCAGGCGGCCAGCACCAGCGCCAGCGCCATAAAACGGGTGTTACGCATGACTCCTCCTCCGCCGCAGCTCGCCGGCGCTTACTGTTTTTTCAATGCCACCAGCGCATCGACGGCAACGACGCCTTCGGTCTTCACCAGCAGCGGATTGATTTCCGCTTCCTCAACCGAATCTGCACAGGCCAGCATCGACATCGCCTGCACGGTGCGGGCCAGCGCATCAAGATCGCCGCGCGGCTTGTTGCGGTAACCGCGCAGGATCGCAAACGCGGAAACCTCATCAATCATCTCACGGGCAGTATCCAGGCTGACAGGAGCCAGACGCACGGCATGACCGCCGCCGAGTTCGGCGAGTATGCCGCCGACACCGACCATCACCAGCGGACCGGCATCCGGATCGCGGCGGAAACCGACGATGACCTCGGCAATGCCCTGCTCCATCCGCTGCACCAGAACACCGTCGAGTTTCGCCTGAGGCATCGCTCTGTGGATCCGCGTCAACATGCCGTCGACCGCGGTCTTCAGCGCAGTCGCGTCCGGCACACCCAGCACCACGCCGCCGGCTTCGGTCTTGTGCGGAATATCTGCAGACAGAATCTTCACCGCCACCGGAAATCCGGTAGTGACCGCTTCACTGCCGTTCTGCATGACCTGCGACGCCGCAAACGGAATGCCCAGCGAGCCCAGCACTTCAGCGGATGTGCGTTCATTCAGTCCAGATGCCGCTGCTTTCTGCAAGGCTGCCTGGAGTTTCGCCGCCACAGCAGCATCCACCGCTGGATGTGCGACGGGCGCCCGCCATTCACAATAAGCGCGCACAGCATCCGCACAGGCCTCCGGCGTGCGAAACCCCGCGACGCCGCCGCGTTGCAGGATGCCCAACGCCTCAGCCGCCGCTGGCCCGAGAAAACTCGCCACCGGCTTGGGACCGCGGCCTGCATCCAGCACGCGTTCGCGCACTGAATCCGGCCGTTGCGAGGCGGTCGACCCCTGCACCGCGACAATCACATCGCAGTGGTCGGATTCATAAAACGCCTTGATCAGCGTCGGATACACCGGGCCATCCCCGCGCCCCATCGGCAGATCAGTCAAAGGGGCATCGGTGATGTGGATGCCTTTGGTCGCCATCTCGTCGATGATTTTTTTCGGCGGCGGCACCACTTCGATGCCGGCAAGACCAAGACGATCAACCACCATCGCCGCCGCACCGCCGGTGCCGGTAAACACCGCCGCGCGCCGTCCCTTGGGCGGACGATAGCCCATCACCAGCTGCGGCGTTTCAAACAACGCTTCAAAGGTTTCAACACGCAGGATGCCGTGGTCACGGAAAAAGGCTTCTGCCACATCATCAGCACCGGCAATCGCGCCGGTATGCGTGGTGGCGATGACACGGCCGACTGCAGAACGGCCAAGCTTGAAGGCAATGACCGGTTTACCGAGGTCATAAGCACGCCGTGCCGCCGCACCGAGACGCGGCGCATCGCGGAAGGCCTCGAGAAACAGCAGAATACATTTGGTATCCGGATCATCAACCATGCAATCGACGATTTCGCCGACACCAACATCGCATTCATTGCCGACCGAGACCATTTTCGAAAAACCGAGGCCGCGCTCCTGCGCACGCGAAACGATGCCGCCAAGCATCGAACCGCTTTGCGACACCAGGCTCAGCGAACCCGGCACCAGCTCCTGGCTCTCGAGCACGGCATTCGCCGACAGCACCGTGTGTCCGGTGATATTGGCGATGCCCAGACAGTTGGGACCGATCAGCCGTACACCGCCGGCACGCGCGGTTTCCACCATGCGCTGCTGGATGATCCTGCCTTCTTCGCCGGTCTCGGCAAATCCCGCGGAAAAAATCGTCGCCGCCTTGACCCCGACCTTTGCGCAACCTTCAATCACGCCGGGCACGGCCTTGGCCGGCACCATGATGAAAGCATGATCAATCTGCTGCGGCACAGACTCGATGTCCGGATAGGCCTTATCACCATTGATTTCACTGCGACCCGGATTGATCGGCACGATGGTGCCAGTGAAGCCATGCTTGCGCAGCACACGCTGCGGGCGTGATGCCAGCTTCGACGCGTCAGCGGAAGCGCCCACCAGCGCCACGGTTCGCGGTGTAAACAGCGCGCGGCCCAGTTCCAACCGGTCTTTCTCGTTACTCATTGCTTGTTACCCATGTTTCAGTGATTTCCTGACAGATTATTCATTGAATGCGTGCTCATTCGATGCGGATATCGGCGGCCTTGATGACCTTGCTCCACTTCGCCTGCTCGCTTTTGATGAAAGCGGTGAACTCTTCCGGCGTGCCGCCGATCGCGATCGGGCCGTCATTGACCAGCCGCTCCAGAATTTTCGGATCTTTCAGAATTTTCACCAGCTCAACGTTCAGCTTATCGACAATCGGCCGTGGCGTGCCGGTCGGCACCAAAATGCCGTTCCATGAACTGGCGTCGTATTGCGGTAACCCGCCTTCCGCAAAAGTCATCACATCCGGCAATGCAATCGAGCGCTTGGGTCCTGTGATGGCAATCGCGCGGATCTTGCCGCTGCGCACCACTGGCACTGCGGCGAGCATGGTGCCGAACATCGACTGCACCTGCCCCGCCACCAGATCCTGCAGCGCCGGCGGCGCACCCTTGTAAGGTATATGAACGACGCCAGCCTGGGTGATGTAGTTGAACAGTTCACCGGCAAGGTGACCGGAACCGGCAGGTCCGGAAGTCGCGTAATTGATCTGGCCTTTGTTCTTTTTGGCCAGCGCAATGTAATCCTTGACGTTTTTGACCGGCAGCGAAGGATGCACCATCAGCATCAGCGGCTGCAGGGTAGTCTGCGTCACTGTCTGAAAATCCTTCAGCGGATCAAAAGGCAGGTTCTTGTGAATGAAGGGGCCGGTGCCCAGCGTGGTGATGCCGCCGAGGAACAAGGTATAGCCGTCAGGCGGCGACTTCGCCGCAACCTGACCGCCGATCGCCCCACCGCCACCGGCGCGGTTATCGACCAGCACGTTCTGCCCGAGCGCCTCGCCGAGACGCTGCGCAAGCAGGCGACCCAGGATGTCCGTCGGTCCGCCTGGCGGGAAAGGCATCACCATGCGCAGAGCGCGATTGGGATAGGTGCCCGTGGAACCAGCCTGCTGTGCCGCAGCCGGCATGGCACCTGCGATCAGGACCGCAGCGCACAGCGCAACATTCAGTTTTTTTACGATGCTCATCATTCTGCTCCTCACAAAAACGACCGGCCGTCACTACAACCGGACCGTTGATTGCTCAGTTGACCGCGATTAACTGGCTGCAGGTTTCGGCGGCCGCTGCGAGAACCGCCGCTCGAAAATGATTTCGGCCATCCTGTTTTTCAGCATCTCGATCGAACCGCCGGCCAACATCCAGCCGCGGCTGCGGCGCAGGCAGTATTCCACCAGCGTCTCCTGCGTGTAACCCAGCCCGCCCATCACCTGCATCGATTCATTGGCGACTTCATAACCGACCTGATTGCACATTAACTTAGCCACCGTGGTCTCGTCCGCCGCCGGGAAACCGCGATCGGCATTGACCGCCGCGCGATACAGCAGCAGCTGCGCGGCATCGAGCTTCATTTTCATGTCGGCGAATTTCCACTGCAGGCCCTGGAACTCGCACAGCGGACGACCGAACTGCTTACGCGTCATCGCATACTCACGCGCCAGCGTATAGCAGTAGCGGCCATAGGCCAGCGAGCGCGAAGCATTGCCGATGCGCTCGGCATTAAAGCCCGCAATCTGCTTCTTGAATCCGCCCGGCCCGAGCAGCACATCTTCCGGCGGCACATACACGTTGTCGAAATACAGAGTCGCCCAGTCATTGCCCGACATGAATTTCGCCGGCTTGCCGGTGCTGAAACCTTCCGCCGTACGGCGCAGCATCACCGAGCCGATGCCGCCGACGCCCGGACCGTAACGCACATAGACCAGGTATTGGTCGGCATGCGGATTGGGGAAGACCTTGCGGCCGTTGATACGGTAGCCATCACCATCCGGCGTTGCCGTCGTCACCAGATCGGTCGTCGCCGAACCGGCCTCGGGTTCGGTCATCGCCACTGCAATA
Source organism: Betaproteobacteria bacterium (assembly GCA_947465215.1). GTDB lineage: Bacteria > Pseudomonadota > Gammaproteobacteria > Burkholderiales > SG8-41. The sequence goes on from CANHZX010000134.1 coordinate 7,438, forward strand.
ACCTCGTCCCCCTTGAGGATGGGCGCGAGGTAGCGTTTCTTCTGATCGTCATTGGCAAAATACGCAAGCACGCGGATCGCACCGAAATTGCCTTCCTGGATCACGTCGGCGCTGCGCGGGCAGACCGTAGCCACGGTTTCGATGGCAATCACCGCATCCATCAGCGTACCGCCCGAGCCGCCGTCCTTTTCCGGAATGGTAATGCCGAGCAGTCCGGCCTCGGCCATTTTCTTCGCCACTTCATGCGGAAACTGCGCGCTGTGCGCGCGCTCCAGTGCGCCGTCGGCCAGTTCCTTGCGTGCGAACGCTAGAACGGAATCGCGGAACATCTCTTGCTGCTCGGTAAATCTGAAATCCATCACAAACCCTTTCACGGCCGCCGCGCCCTGCTTGCACGCGGCAGAAAGATCATTTACGGTAAGCGCACGCTTGTTCGTTATACGAACAAGTATTCGTTATACGAAATTGATCATGGCCACGACACCCCGCAAAGTCAACGCAAAGTCCACAACGGAGACGGCTGCAGATACCTCTGCGCCGCGACGTTCGGACGCATACGTCGAATCCTTCGCCAAGGGTCTTTCGGTAATCCGCAGCTTCGGACCCGACAGCAAACGGATGACGCTCAGCGAAGTCGCCGAGCGCAGTGCACTCACCCGCGCCGCCGCGCGACGCA
>CANHZX010000135.1 GCA_947465215.1 Betaproteobacteria bacterium
ATGGTTTTGCGCAGATCCAGAGGCAGGCGCGGTTCAACAGCCAGCGAGAGGTCGCCGCTTTCGCGGTAAATGTTCGCTTTACCACGCAATACATCATCCAGTGTCAGTGCCCATTGTCCGCTGACCCGGAGCCCATTGTCGGCAAAACCGCTATCACGAGGCAGCAGGCGGCCGGCGGCAATGTTGCGGAGGCTTCCCTGCGTGGTGATCTGTCCTTTTTCCGCACGCAGCGACGCCGGTCCGAATTCACCGTCGAGGAAAGTGCCGCGCAATTGGTCGATGATCACCAATCCGGGACCGGCAGTAATCTGCGCGGGGGCGCTCAAGCGCATGGACCATGGCTGCGCCATTTCCAACTTATCCAGAGTGCCTGCCCATCGGCCATGGGGATCGATTCCGCCGCTGGCCTTCAGCATGCCCGTTGCGTCCGCACCTTTGACGGAACCGTCGATGACATGCCGTGTGCGTGTGCCATTGCCGTTCAGTTTCAGCGTATTGATCCTTGTTTCGCTGACCTGCAGGCCGCTGGCCTCGGCTGTAAATTGCAGCGCCCCGTCATGGCCGGCCGCAAGTGAACCCTGGGCATCGACACGGCTGACGCGATGCGGGCCGGCGACGAGTTGCTGTCCATCGATCTTGAAATCCAGTGACGGTCCGCCCGTATTGCCTCTGATCGTGCCGATTCCGGTAAGACGGCCTCCCCAGGCAGGGTCAAGCGCGCGAAGCTCTTCGGCGGCGACAATCCAGTGAAGCAGGTCATGCGCGCGGCCGTAAGCGCCTTTGATTTCCACACGATTGCGGCCGATGGCGGCTTGTGCGCTGCCGTCAAACCAGTGGGATTTTTGGGTAGTAAAGGCCGCTGTTGCCGTAAAAGGCAGGTTGCGCAGACGGCTGTCCGTGATGTCGATGGCCAACCGTGCCTGCCACTCGGGCTGCAGGCGGCCTTCCGCTGATATACGGCCGTTGAGCAGCGCCGGAGGCAGCGCTGCAAACTTCGAGGGATCTAGGCGGGCGAGGGTGCCGCGCATAGTGAAGTTCTGCGCGGCTTTAAGGTTCAGCTGGCCGGTAATTTCGGCACTGCCGCCGCCGGCCTGAAGCCGCAGGCTGTCGACGGTCAGCAGATCGCCGGCATGCCGCGACAAAAACTGCAGTTGCATGCCTGCACCTTCCAGGCGAGCAGTCGCCTGCTGTGCTTTGCTGTTTCCGGACAATTTGATATTCCCCGAAACCTTGCTCGACCGCAGCCGGCCGTCGAGGCGTGCAGGGTCGATGCCGCGCAACTGAAGATCCAGGCTGCCGTTGTTGTCGCGGATGGCGCCGCTGCCGGTGATTCCCCCCTCTCCCGGGATCAGCAATTCCATGGCGGGCAAGGCCCAGTCTCCGCCGTTTCCGGTGAAGCGGGTGTTGGCTGCTGCCAGCGGCAGTTTGCCGTTGTCCAATGTGCCGGGTACTGCATTGTTGAGATTCAGCCGGCCATTCAATTGATCCTTGTCAGTTACCGCCTTTGCATCCAGGGTCAGTCGCGTTCTGGGCGCTTCAGCGATCCATGCTGACAGATCGAGTTCGCGGGCCTCTGCGCTAAATCCGGTCAGCACTTGTGCATCGTAGGGGCGCACCGTTGCCGTCGCCAGAAGACTGGCACCGCGACCGCTGCCGCTCAAATCCATTTTCAGTTCTTCCAGCGTGCCGGCGACGGTTGCTTTGGCCTGCAGTGCCATGACGGTTGTACCGCGCAAGGCCTGCAATTGTCCGTGAATGGGGTAGGGGCGTTTCGTCGCAATCTGCAGCTTGCCATCAACAGTCCAGCCCTCTGATTCGGTCTGCAGCAGGCGGATATCATGGCTGCTGCGCCCGCCGGAATATCCCAGCCGCAGTTTTTCAATGGCCGGTATGCCGCTGATTTCAAGCCGGTTGATCTCCAGTGCTGCGATAGAGAGATCGAGCGGAAGCGCCAGCGAGGCCGGAAGTGTTGAAGCGGTTGCTGTCAGACTCTGATAGCGCAATGTTGCTGCGGAAGCGCGGTTCAGATGCAGTTCGCCGTGCAGCAGAGCCCAGGGCTGCCAGCTGAGTGCGATGGTTTCGGCTTCAAGTAACAAGTCTTCGTTCTTGATACGCAAGCGGTCGATCTGTACTTCGCCGAGCAGGGACCCGCGGGCGTTTTCGATTTCAATCGTTCCATTGCCTGCCTGCATGAGCTTTTGTCTTGCCCAATCCAGACCTTGCGGGCTGTCCAGCCAGAGGGCCGCGACGCCAAGAATGCCGGTGATCACCACAAAACCTGCGATGACGATACGGATGGCGATTTTTTTGCGCGCCATGATCAGAATCTTGCGCCCAGTGTGAAGTGGAAACGCACCTTGCCGTTTTCCTGCGGTTTGGCGACGTCGAGATTCAGGGCGCCGGCCGGCGTGATCATGCGGATACCGGCGCCATAGCTGTAAACCGGGCGCAGCTCGGATGGTGAATCCGCTGCATTGCCGCCGTCGACAAACAGCGCGCCGCCCCATTGCGGCGTGAAGTCATGCTGATACTCGACGGTGCCGACGCCGAGGAAGCGCCCGCCGACGATGGAGGCGCCTTGCTGGACGCCCAGTGACTGGTAATCATAACCGCGTACCGATTGATCGCCGCCGGCGCGGAACAGGAATTCCGTGGGAATACCTTCCCGCGCCTGTGCCCAAACCGCGCCGAATTCACCGCGCAGGTGAATGCGGTCGCGGCGGCCGGCGGGGATGATTTGCAAGGCGCGGGCATACGCACGCGCAAACGAACGGGTTGACAGTATGGCCTCGGAGGCTCCACCCAGTTGCAGGTTGAGCAGATGTCCCTTGCGCGGTCGGAGCAGATCGTCAACATCGCGGTCGGTCCAGGAATAGTTCAGGGTCAGTGCGTTGAGGTTGTCGACCGGGCCGCCGGTGAGTGATTGTTCCTCAACCTGGAATTTCAGGGACCAGTCATGCTCCCGTTCCGGGGTACGCCAGGAACGCTGTGCGGTGAGACCGTAGTTGCGGTTGACCAGGTTTTCAATGTCGCTATGCGAGGCTTCCACGCCCAGCCGGTTGCGCCATCCGCTGGTCTCCGGCGTCAGCGCCAGTTCGCCGTTGAGGGTCTGTTCCTTGGCATCCATGCGCAGCTTGGTGCTGCCCTGCCAGCCGGGTTTGAAGGTGTTGTAGTGGGTGAACTGCGCTTCTGCGCGCGGGCCCGTGTCAGTGCTGAAGCCGACGCCCAGATCGACTTTCTTTTCCGGATTTTCGACCACGCGGACCTGCACCGTGGCGGCTTGTGCCTGTGACGGATCGGTATTGACCGCCACCGAGGCGCTGCGGAAGAAGCCGCTGGCCTGGAGCTCGGTCTGGTAGCGGACCACGGCCTCATGGCTGTAACGCTGGCCAGCCTGAAAGTGCTGAAGATTGGCGACCAGGTGACGCGGATAGCGCTTGAGTCCCTCAATCTGTGTTGTGCCGAAGCGAAACAGCGGCCCGCTGTCGACGGTGATGTCGATGCGTACACGCGCCGACTCCGGGTCCACTTCAGCCGTGCTGTCGACCAGGCGCGCCGCCGGATAGCCGTCGAACACAAACTCGCGCAGCAGTGCTTCCTTGGCTTCGTCCCATGCGCTCTGACGGAACGGAGTGTCCGGCTGCAGCCGCCAGCGCCGGCTGACTTGTGCGATGCGTGCGGCTTCGGCCGGATCAGCGGTGATGGCGCCGGTGATTTTGATGTCCGCTGCGCCGACTCGCGCGACCGGACCGGTAGTGACGTTGATGCGGACAATGCTGGCGCTGCCGTCAGCGGCAGGTGCGCTTTGCGCGTCAACCTTCGGTGAAAAGTAACCCGCAGTGGCGAGCAGGGTTTCGGCATCGGGGGCTGAACGAGCTACCAGCCGCTGCAGCATCGCGGCATCTACCCCGGGACGGCCGCGGTAGCGATAGACGTCGAGGTGCTCTTCCAGCAGTGTTCTGACGTCGTCAGGCGCCTCCAGTTCAATGCGCCAGGCAACGGTTTCTTCCTGGGCGGCTGCCGGGAGTGCCCAAAGTGCGGCGAGCATCAGCCATGCGCCGTGGTGCAATGCGCTGCGGAGATTCATCAGAGCGTCAATGCCTTAGTCGGGCTTGTTGCGCATCCAGTCTGCGGTGCCGTGAAACGCTTTGAGCATGGCAAGGCGCAGCGCTTCCGCGACGCCCTTGTCCTCCATCGCCTGCAGCATGCAGGCCAGCCAGGCGTCGCGTTCGTCGATGCCGATCGGGAAGGGTAGATGTCTTGCGCGCAGCATCGGATGACCATATTTTTCAACATACAGCGGCGGTCCACCCAGCCAGCCGGAAAGAAACAGATAAAGTTTTTCGCGCGAGGTCGACAGATCCTGCGGATGCAGCTTGCGGATGCCGTGGTATTCCGGAACTTCATCCATCAGATCGTAGAAGCGGTCGACCAGCTCGCGCACGCCGGCGTCTCCGCCGAGCAATGCGTAAGGGGTTTCGGCCGGATTTTCCTGCGGAGTGCTCATTGCTTCATCCTAGTCCGTTGATCATTTTCCGGTTTCGCGGTTGGCCATTGCAACGCCGGCCACCGCAATGGCCATGCCGAACACCGCTGTCATGCCCAGCGTTTCACCGAACATCAGCCAGGCCATTACTGCGGTGACTGCAGGCGTCAGGTAAAACAGGCTGGTTACTCGGGTGGCGGCACCGCGCCGGATCAGCCGGAACAGCATGGTTGTCGCGCCCACAGACAGTACCAGCACCAGCCAACCCAGTGCAAACAGGAATTCGCCGGTCCATTGCACTTGCATGGTTTCGAGGCTGAAGGCGAGCGGCAGGGTGACTGCCAGTGCGGCAGTGAACTGGATGACCGAACCGGTGCGCAGGTCGAATGCCGGGCAAAAGCGTTTCTGATACAGGGTGCCCAGCGTGATGCCGGCCAGTGCGCCGACTGCGAGCAGCAGACTGCCGGCAGACAGGCCGTGCAGCGACATTTTCTGCCAGACCACCAGTGCGACACCGGCCAGCCCCAGTGCCAGGCCGCACCACTGCGGGGGGGAGACACGCTCACCAAGAAGGCGGCCGGCCGCCGCCGCGGTCAGCAGTGGTTGCATGCCGACAATCAGTGCGACGACGCCTGCGGACATGCCGGCATGGACTGCGCAGAATACGCCGCCGAGATAGGTGCCCTGCAGCAGCAGGCCGGCGATGGCGATGTGCAGGACCTCGGCTCTTGATGCGGGCCAGGATGCTCGCAAGACCAGCGCCAGCGGCAGCATCAGCGCAAGAACCGCAACGTAACGCAGGGTCAGGAAAGTCAGGGGTTCGGCATGGGGTAGACCCAACCGTGCACCGATGAAGCCGGTGCTCCACAACACAACGAACAACGCCGGCACCGTGAAGGCTGCCGGCGTCAGGCCGTGAAGCTGATCAGGCGGCGGTGGCCTGGTCGACACGACCCGCCTTCTTGCGATCGTGCTCCTTCAGGTGGCGCTTGCGGATACGGATCGATTTCGGAGTGATTTCGACTAACTCGTCGTCGGCAATGAACTCGATCGCGGATTCCAGTGTGACCTGGATCGGCGGCACCAGGCGCACGGCTTCATCAGTGCCGGAGGCGCGGACGTTGGTGAGCTGCTTGCCTTTGATCGGATTGACGACCAGATCGTTGTCTCGGCTGTGAATGCCGATGATGATGCCTTCGTACAGCGGGTCGCCCGGGCTGACGAACATGCGGCCGCGCTCCTGCAGTTTCCAAAGGGCATAGGCAACGGCGGTCCCGTCTTCCGCCGAGATCAGAACGCCGTTGCGGCGCTCTTCCATGTCGGGTTTCATCGGGCCGTAGTCGTCGAACACATGGCTCATCACGCCGGTGCCGCGCGTCATGGTCATGAAGTCGGACTGGAAGCCGATCATGCCGCGCGCCGGAATACGGTAATCCAGGCGCACGCGGCCCTTGCCGTCGGGTTGCATGTCCTGCAGATCTCCGCGGCGCGCACCGAGTGCTTCCATCACGGCGCCCTGATTGGTTTCATCCACATCGACCGTCAGCATTTCATACGGTTCCTGTTTCTCACCGTTGACCTCACGGAGCACCACGCGGGGGCGCGATACGGCGAGTTCATAACCTTCGCGGCGCATGTTTTCGAGCAGAATGGTCAGGTGCAGTTCACCGCGACCCGACACTTCGAACACGTCAGCATCGTCGGTTTCATTCACTTTGAGCGCCACGTTACTCATGATTTCGCGGTTGAGGCGTTCGCGCAGCTGGCGGCTGGTGACGAATTTGCCTTCGCGGCCGGCCAATGGCGAGGTGTTGACCTGGAAATTCATGGTCAGCGTCGGCTCGTCCACTTTCAGCATCGGCAGTGCTTCGGGTTGCAGCGGGTCGGCAATCGTGACGCCGATGCCGACTTCCTCGATGCCGTTGATCAATACGATGTCGCCGGCCTGCGCTTCGGTAATCTGTACGCGTTCAAGACCGCGGAAGCCCAGCACCTGGTTGATTTTGGCAGTGGTCGGTGTCGAATCCGGCCCCTTCATCACAACAACCTGCTGGCCGGGACGGACGCGGCCGCGGTTGACGCGACCGATGCCGATCTTGCCGACATAGCTGGAGTAATCGAGCGAGCAGATCTGCAGTTGCAGCGGACCGTTGGGGTCATCGGCACGCATCGGTACGTGGGCGACCACGGCTTCAAACAGCGGTTCCAGCGTGCCTTCACGGACATCAGGTTCGGTGCCGGCGAATCCGTTCAGCGCGGAGGCGTAGATCACCGGGAAATCCAGCTGTTCTTCGGTGGCGCCAAGCTTGTCGAAAAGGTCGAAGGTCTGGTTGACGACCCAGTCAGGTCGCGCGCCGGGACGGTCGATCTTGTTGACCACGACGATGGGCTTCAGGCCCAGCGCGAGTGCCTTGCGCGTGACAAAACGGGTCTGCGGCATAGGGCCTTCGACGGCATCCACCAGCAGCAACACGCCGTCGACCATCGACAGTACACGCTCCACCTCGCCGCCGAAGTCGGCATGGCCGGGGGTGTCGACGATGTTGATCAGGGTGCCTTTCCAGGTGACCGCGCAGTTTTTGGCGAGAATCGTGATCCCGCGCTCGCGCTCGATGTCGTTGGAGTCCATGACGCGCTCGGTGACCTGCTCGTGTGCGGCGAAGGTGCCGGACTGGCGCAGCAGTTTGTCGACGAGGGTGGTTTTGCCATGATCAACGTGAGCGATGATGGCTATGTTGCGTAGCGGGCGTTGTTCGATGGCGGACACGGGAAGGGCCTTGGAAAAAAGGGGCGGATTGTAGCACGCGCACCACGCTATTGCCTTGAATTTTCTGACTTTTCCCTGCGTCACGGGCGGACGGCGGAGGCCTTTTTACTCTGGCAACCCGGAAAAAACCTATCTATTTCCGATACTTGCGGGTATAGTGCGCACACCTTGCAGGGGCATATTGTTTTTTGTGCACTGCAGGATGCATCTGTCCCTGACCCCTTCGATTTCAGCTCCCTTCTCTGAAAAGCTGCTTCCGCCACGGTTAGCGACGATACCCGTGCGCCGGTGGCCGCCACCGCGACTTTGTCGCGGCCTGCCCTGCAGTAGTGGCATTTCCTGCGCGTTTATTGCTGATGAACTGTTGTTGCCTGCAGAGGCCGCAAAGTTCACAGAGGAATAACGAACGTTACGCCTGCGCGTCTGCGCGGGACGCCGTTTGCTGCGCCTTTGTGTTTTCTTTTTGCGGAATGGTCTCTGCGGCCGCGGTTTCCGGCAGCCGTTTTGTTTTTTGAAAGTATCAACAATGTCTTTTGCATCCCTGAATCTGAATCCCGCCCTCGTGCAGGCCCTGGCCGCCGCGGGTTACACCGAACCGACGCCTGTGCAGGCGCAGGCGATCCCTGTCGCGCTGACCGGCTTTGACCTGATGGTGTCGGCGCCGACCGGCACCGGCAAGACCGCGGCCTTCGTGCTGCCGGCCCTGCAGCGGCTGAGCCTGGCGCCCGCGCGCCATGGTCGCGGCCCCCGCGTGCTGGTGCTGACGCCCACCCGCGAACTGGCCATGCAGGTCACCGAAGCGGTCGACAAATACTGCAAATTTTCCCGCCACATGCGTACCGGCACGGTACTTGG
>CANHZX010000136.1 GCA_947465215.1 Betaproteobacteria bacterium
CTTTTCTGCAAGACAAGAAGATCCTGATCACCGGCCTGCTGTCCAACCGTTCGATCGCCTACGGTATCGCCAAAGCGGCTAGCCGCGAAGGCGCGCAGCTGGCCTTTACCTACCAGGGCGAGGAAATCCGCGAACGGGTACAAAAACTCGCCGCCGATTTCGGCAGCGCCCCGGTGCTGCCCTGCGACGTCACCCAGGACGAGCAGATCGATGCGCTGTTCACGTCGCTGAAATCGGAATGGGGTCACCTTGACGGCGTGGTGCACTCCATCGCCTTTGCCCCGCGCGAGGCACTGAAAGGCGAATTCCTCGATGGCCTGACCCGCGACGCCTTCAAGATGGCCCACGACATCAGCAGCTACAGCTTTGCTGCGCTGGCAAAGAGCGCAATGCCACTGATGGCAGGACGCCAGGGCGCCCTGCTCACGCTGAGCTACCTCGGCGCCATCCGCACCGTCCCGCACTACAACGTCATGGGCCTGGCCAAGGCCAGCCTGGAAGCCTGCGTGCGTTATCTGGCGACCAATCTCGGCCCGCAGGGGATCCGCGTCAACGGCATCTCCGCCGGTCCGATCAAAACCCTCGCCGCGGCCGGCATCGGCGATTTCGGCAAGATCCTGAAATACGTCGAGGAGAACGCGCCGATGCGGCGCAATGTCACCATCGACGAAGTCGGCAATGTCGCCGCCTTCCTTCTGTCCGATCTGGCCACCGGCGTCACCGGCGAGATCACCTACGTCGACAACGGTTTCAACACCACTGTCGGTGGCATGGGTGCGGGGGCGTGAACGGCATTCTGATGACGCAATAAAAAAGGGCGGCCGAGGCCGCCCTTTTTCATGTCGGTAACGCAGGTCAGGATTTTTTCTCGATCTGATCCTTGCGGATTTTCACATCCGATTTCTGCTTCAGGCTGGCGAGGTAAGCCGCCAGCTCCGCCTGCCCCGCCACCTGCCGCAGGGTCTGGGCAATGGCGTTCTGCTTGTCCTTGGCACCTTCACCGGCATCCTGGACCTTGCTGATGCGCACCAGCATGTAAGAACCGCCGGCAACCTCAACACCGGCAAAAGCCGGAACCTTGCTGACATCGGTTTTGAAGGCCTGACGCAGGGCTTCAACCGGAACACCCTTGGGATCACCGCGGCTGGCCAGCAGCGGCGCGCTCCAGGTCACCTGGGCGTCCTTGCCCAGATCCTTGCCTTCACGCAAGGCCGTGAGGCGTGCGCGGCCATCCTGCGCCGCCAGCTGCCCCGCCTGCTGCTGGGTCAGCTTCTTGGTCAGTGCGGCGCCGATCTGGTCAAAGGGCTGGATTACCGAAGGTTTGTGTTCGATCACCCGTGCCGCCATCAACACGCCGGGCGCCAGTTCGATAGCTTCGCTATTGCGCTTGTTGTTCAATACGTCTTCCGAAAAAACGGCATTCAGCAGTTTCGGATTGGCGAGCAGCGGGCTGTCGCCGCCGTTGCGCGAAATCCAGCCGCTTTTCTGCGGCACAGCCTTGATCAGATCGGCGGCCGGCTTGAGGCTGTCAGACTGCTCAAACAGCGTGGTGCTGAAACTCTCCGACATTTCGGCGAACTTGCGGCCGGCCTGCTGCTTCTTCAGGTCGGCCTCGATTTCCGGACGCGCTTCCTCGAAGGACTTGGCCTTGCCGCCGCGCACATTGACGAGACGGATGATGTGATAACCAAACTCGGTTTCCACCGGCTGCGAAATGTCACCCGCCTTCATCGAGAACACCGCATCGTCAAATGCCTTGACCATCGAACCGCGTTCGAAGAAGCCCAGGTCGCCGCCATTGGCCGCCGAACCCGGGTCCTGCGAATTTTGTTTAGCCAGCGCCGCAAAATCCTTGGGATTCTTTTTCACCTGCGCATATATTTCATCAGCCTTGGCCTTGGCTTTTTTCTTGGCGTCGGCATTGCCTTCAGCCGTGATCAGGATATGGCTGGCCTGACGGGCTTCCTTGACCTCGAAACGCTTCATGTTGTCGTCGTAGGCCTTGCGCACGTCTGCAGCAGCAGGCTGGATCTGCGCCAGCAGCGCTTCGCCGCTGAGCAGGACGTATTCAATGCGCACCTGCTCGGGCACGCGGAACTCGTCCTGGTGGCTGTCGTAGTATTTTTTCGCAGCATCGGCTTCCAACTTGACCTGGGGCAGGAAGCGGTCTGCCTGCAGCGTGAAATAGCTGACTTCGCGCTGCTGCTCGGAAATGCGCAGCAGGTTGGCGGCTTCGGAGCGCGATACAAAGGTCGACGCGACATAGGGATAAGCCGCGTGCTCGCTGACCATGTCCTGGCGGATGCGCTGCTCGAACATCAGGGGCGTCATGGACTGCGCCTTCAACAGTTCTTCGTAACGCGCATAGGAGAACTTGCCATCGACCTTGAAGGCATCGACGCCGGAAACGATGTCCTGGATCTGGCGGTCGGTAATGACCAGCCCGGCCTTGGCGGCACGTTCGAACAACAGGCGCTGCTGCACCAGGTTATCAAGCACGGCAAAGCGCAGCTCATTGCTGTCGAGCATCGCCGGGTCGACGCGGCCTCCCGCCATACGCTGGAGGGCGTCCTGGCGCTCGCGCAGGGACTGCGAGAATTCTTCCTGGGTGATGCGGTATTCGCCAACAGACGCCACGCTGTTGCCGCCACTGCCACCCTGAAAATAGGAATCGATTCCGAAAAAAGCGAACGGGAGCACGATCAGCGCAAGAATCAGCTGCATCAGGCGTTTGTTTTTATATACAAAATCGTACATGACTCTCTCTCCAGGGTCCGCGAGGGGTCTGCGGATAATAAAAAAGGCGAACCAGGTTCGCCTTTTTTCTAATGTTGGCGGAGTGGACGGGACTCGAACCCGCGACCCCCGGCGTGACAGGCCGGTATTCTAACCAACTGAACTACCACTCCATTTGCTGCTGTAACCGTGTTACCTGATTCCGTCCTGCTGTATTGCTGGTGGGTGCTGACGGGATCGAACCGCCGACATTCGCCTTGTAAGGGCGACGCTCTACCAGCTGAGCTAAGCACCCCGCATCTCCACCTGCGAAATACCGTGCGAAACAAAGGGCCGGATTGTAGCCCAATCCGGCCCCGATTTCCAGCTTTGCGGTGCTTAATGCTTAATGGCCACCGGCTTTGCAACCTCGCCCGCGGGGGGCACCGGGACCGCCGCCTGCTCCGGCAGTGCCTCGGGCTTGCGTTCCAGCGCCAGTTCCAGCACCTGATCGATCCATTTTACCGGATGGATGTCGAGCTTGTTCTTCACGTTGTCCGGAATCTCTTTCAGGTCCTTCACGTTCTCTTCCGGAATCAGCACGGTCTTGATACCGCCGCGATGCGCCGCCAGCAGCTTCTCCTTCAGACCACCGATCGGCAGCACTTCGCCGCGCAGTGTGATCTCGCCGGTCATCGCCACATCGGCGCGCACCGGGATACCTGTCAGCACCGACACCATCGCCGTGCACAGGCCGATACCGGCGCTAGGACCGTCCTTGGGCGTGGCACCTTCCGGCAAGTGGATGTGAATGTCGTTCTTCTGATAGAAGTCCGGATGGATTCCAAGGCGCTGCGAACGCGCACGGACAACCGACATCGCCGCCTGCACCGATTCCTGCATGACTTCGCCGAGTTTGCCGGTGGTCGTCATCTTGCCCTTGCCGACCATGGTCGCGGCCTCGATCGACAGCAACTCGCCGCCGACTTCGGTCCATGCAAGGCCATTGACCTGGCCGATCTGGTTTTTCTTCTCGGCAATACCGAAGGAATAACGCCGCACACCGAGGTATTTGTCGAGGTTGCGCGCATTCACCGTGATCTTGCGCTCCTTGCCGCCGCTGACCAGCTCCTTGACCACCTTACGGCAGATCTTGGACACCTCGCGGTCGAGGCTGCGCACACCGGCCTCGCGCGTGTAGTAACGCACGATATCGCGCAGCGCGCTGTCGGACACCACCAGCTCATCCGACTTCAGGCCATGGTTTTCCATGGTCTTCGGCAGCAGGTGATTCTCGGCAATGTGGATCTTCTCGTCTTCGGTGTAACCCGACAGGCGGATGATCTCCATCCGGTCAAGCAGCGCCGGCGGAATGTTCAGCGTGTTGGCGGTGGCGACGAACATCACGTCGGACAGGTCGTATTCGACCTCGACGTAGTGATCGACGAAGGTGTTGTTCTGCTCGGGATCCAGAACCTCGAGCAGCGCGGATGCCGGGTCACCCCGAAAATCCATCCCCATCTTGTCCACTTCATCCAGCAAAAACAAGGGGTTACGAACGCCGACCTTGGCCATATTCTGGAGGATCTTGCCAGGCATCGAACCGATGTAAGTCCGGCGATGGCCGCGAATCTCGGCCTCGTCGCGCACGCCGCCCAGCGACATGCGGATGAACTTGCGGTTGGTCGCGCGGGCGATGGACTGACCGAGTGAGGTCTTGCCGACGCCGGGGGCGCCGACCAGACACAGGATCGGTGCCTTCAGCTTGTCGACGCGCTGCTGCACGGCCAGATACTCGACGATGCGTTCCTTAATCTTGTCCAGACCGTAGTGGTCCTCGTCCAGCACCTTCTCTGCCAGCTTGAGATCGGTGCTGATCTTGCTCTTCTTGCGCCACGGCAGGCCGATCAGGGCATCGATGTAATTGCGCACGACAGTGGCTTCGGCCGACATCGGGGACATCAGCTTGAGTTTTTTCAGTTCGGCATCGGCTTTCTTGCGCGCGTCCTTGGGCATGCGCGCGACGCGGATCTTTTTCTCGATCTCGTCGATGTCCGCGCCTTCCTCGGTTTCGCCGAGTTCCTTCTGGATCGCCTTCACCTGCTCGTTCAGGTAGTACTCCCGCTGGCTCTTCTCCATCTGGCGCTTGACGCGTCCGCGGATGCGCTTTTCCACCTGCAGGATGTCGAGTTCGCCCTCAACCACCTTCAACAGATGCTCAAGGCGCTGTTTGACGCCGGTCATCTCCAGTACTTCCTGCTTCTGCTCGAGCTTGAGCGGCAGGTGCGCGGCGATGGTGTCGGCCAGGCGGCCCGCTTCGTCGATACCGGCGAGCGAGGTCAGGATTTCCGGCGGAATCTTCTTGTTCAGCTTCACATACTGGTCGAACTGCTGAATCATCGTCCGGCGCATGGCTTCGGTTTCGCTGTCCGTGTCCGGCTCGGTCGCGATCGGCGTCACCTGCACGGTGAAGTGCGTCTTGACGTCTTCGATGCTGTGAATGCGCGCGCGCTGGCTGCCTTCTACCAGCACCTTCACGGTGCCGTCCGGCAGTTTCAGCATCTGCAGGATGTTGGCAATGCTGCCGACGTCATACAGGTCTTCGGGGGAAGGTTCGTCCTTGGCAGCGGATTTCTGCGCCACCAGCACGATGCTTTTCCCCGCTTCCATCGCGGTTTCCAGGGCTTTAATCGACTTCGGCCGTCCCACAAACAGGGGAATGACCATGTGCGGGAAAACCACAACATCCCTCAAGGGGAGCAGCGGCATCTCCAACTTGCTGTTTTCATTGCTGATTTGGTCATTCATCGGGGTCACCTGAAAATTTCAACATAATTACAGCTTGGGGCGTGCGCCGGCAAATCAAGCGCCGCGCGCAAATCATCCCATGAAAGCGGGGAAACCGCTCCCATGCCGTCCTTGCCGGATATCAGAACTGCTGCGCGGGCCTGGAGCACCCGCTTCCGATCAGACGGTTGATCCGGCAACTTTGGGCTGGTCCGAATAGATGAGCAAGGGGGCTGCGTCGCTGGTGATGGTGCCTTCGTCGACCACAACCTTGACAACGTTTTCCATCGACGGCAGATCGAACATCGTGTTCAGCAGCGTGTGCTCGAGAATCGAGCGCAGGCCGCGAGCGCCGGTCTTACGATCCATCGCCTTGCGCGAAATGGCCTTCAAGGCACCGTCACGCACTTCCAGCTCGACGCCTTCCATGCTGAACATTTTCTGGAACTGTTTGAGCAGCGCATTTTTCGGCTGCGTTAGGATTTCAATCAGCGCAACCTCGTCCAACTCAGCCAGCGTCGCTACCACCGGCAAACGGCCGACGAACTCGGGAATCAGGCCGAACTTGATCAGATCTTCCGGCTGACAGTCGCGCAGCACCATCGCGGTGTCGCGGCGGTTGTCCTTGCTGCGAACGTCAGCGCCGAAACCGATGCCGCTCTTCTCCGAGCGCGCGCGTATGACCTTGTCGAGGCCGTCGAATGCGCCACCGCAGATGAACAGGATGTTGGTGGTGTCGACCTGCACGAATTCCTGGTTCGGATGCTTGCGGCCACCCTGCGGGGGCACCGAAGCTGTGGTGCCTTCGATCAGCTTGAGCAGCGCCTGCTGCACGCCCTCGCCCGATACATCACGAGTGATCGACGGGTTGTCCGACTTGCGCGAAATCTTGTCGATCTCGTCGATGTAGACGATACCGCGCTGCGCCTTCTCGACGTCATAGTCACACTTCTGCAGCAGCTTCTGGATGATGTTCTCGACGTCCTCGCCGACATAACCGGCTTCGGTCAGCGTGGTGGCATCGGCCATCACGAAGGGCACGTTGAGCAGCCGCGCCAGCGTCTGCGCCAGCAGCGTCTTGCCTGATCCGGTCGGACCGACCAGCAGGATGTTCGATTTCGCCAGCTCGACGTCATCATTCTTGCCGACGTTGCGCAGGCGTTTGTAGTGGTTGTAGACGGCCACCGACAGGATTTTCTTGGCGGTGTCTTGGCCGATCACATACTGGTTGAGGATGTCGCGGATCTCGTGCGGCACCGGCAAGTCGGACTTGCTGCCCTTGGTGGCGTCGCCGCCCTGAGTTTCCTCACGGATGATGTCGTTGCACAGCTCAATACATTCGTCGCAAATGAACACCGACGGTCCTGCGATGAGCTTGCGCACCTCGTGCTGGCTCTTGCCGCAGAACGAGCAGTACAGCAACTTTTCACCGCTCACTTTTTCCGTCATGCCCGCAACCCTTTGTTCACTGTAGAGATCAGACCACCCGCCACTTCAACAATTCCTGCTTCAATAATCCCGGTATCCGCTTCAGGCCGCAACTGCTTCGCCGCGGCTGCTCAGAACCTTGTCAACCAGACCGTAGTTTACCGCCTGCTCCGCGGAAAGGAAGTTGTCGCGATCGGTGTCTTTTTCGATCTCGGCGACATCCTTGCCCGAGTGCTTGGCGAGGATCGCATTGAGCTTGGCCTTCAGGTAAAGGATTTCCTTGGCATGGATTTCGATGTCCGAAGCCTGCCCCTGAAAACCACCCATCGGCTGGTGAATCATGACGCGCGAGTTGGGCAGGCAGAAACGCTTGCCCTTGGCGCCCGCGGTCAGCAGCAGCGCACCCATGCTCGCCGCCTGACCCACACACAGCGTCGACACATCCGGCTTGATGAACTGCATGGTGTCGTAAATCGCCATACCGGCAGTTACAGAACCACCGGGAGAATTGATGTAGAACGAGATGTCCTTATCGGGATTCTCGGACTCGAGGAACAGCAGCTGGGCGATGATCAGGTTGGCCGTCACATCGTTGACCGGGCCGACCAGGAACACCACGCGCTCCTTCAGCAGCCGCGAGTAGATGTCATAGGCGCGTTCGCCGCGGCCGCTCTGCTCGACCACCATCGGCACCAGGCCGAGGTTCTGCGGTTCCTGCATCATCCCGTACGGCTCGGTAAAGCTCATTGGCCATTCCCCATCAGTTCGTCGAAGGTCACGGCTTCATCCTTGACCTGTGCTGTTGCCAGCGCCCAGTTCACCACATTTTCTTCCAGCGCCACCGACTCGATGTCCCGCAGCCGGTCCGGCGACTGGTAAAACCATTTAACCACTTCCTGCGGATGCTCGTAACTCTGCGCCTGCTCTTCGACCAGGGCGCGAACCTGTTCCGGCTTGGCCTGCAGGCTCTGACCGCGCACCACTTCCGACAGAATCAGGCCGAGGGTCACGCGACGCTGCGCCTGCTTCTCGAAAATGTCCGCCGGCAGCGGGATGTTCTCGTTCACCGGAATGCCGCGTGCGGCCAGATCCTGGCGCGCCATCTGCTGCAA
>CANHZX010000137.1 GCA_947465215.1 Betaproteobacteria bacterium
AAAACGGCTGCTCGCCGCCACCACCCTCGGCTGCATTCTTTTTACCGCGGCGCTGGCTCTGGTCGGTCGCGGTGATATCGCTTTGGCGATAACGCTCATTATCCTGTCCAATTTCTTTTTCGGCTCCGGCGAAAACCTGATTGCCGCTTTTTTGCCGGAGATTGCCCGCGGTGAGGCATTGGGCAGGATTTCCGGCTGGGGTTGGGGGCTGGGTTATCTCGGCGGTCTCGCCGCAATGGGACTCTGTCTTGCCTACGTCACTGATGCACAGGCCTCCGGCGCGCCAGCGACGGTCTTTGTGCCGGTGACCATGCTGCTGACGGCAATGATTTTTGCACTGGCCAGCCTGCCGACCTTCCTGTTCCTGCGCGAACGCGCGCAGCCGCAACCCGGGGCCCGTGTCGCCATCGGTTCGGTGTTTGCCGGACTGGTCGAAACCCTGCGCACCGCCCATCGTTACCGCGACCTGCGTCGTTTTCTGATTTGCCTGACTTTTTATCAGGCGGGCATCCAGACGGTGATCGCGCTGGCGGCGATTTACGCGCAGCAGGCGATGGGATTCACCACCCGTGACACGATTCTGCTGATTCTGGTGGTCAATGTCACCGCAGCGATCGGCGCGTTGCTGTTCGGCTATCTGCAGGATCGTGCGGGGCATATTCGCTCGATCGGGATTATTCTCGTAGCCTGGATTGTTACCGTATTGCTGGCCTGGCGTGCGACGGATGCGGCGCTGTTCTGGCTGGCGGCGAATTGCGTCGGTCTGTGCCTGGGTTCCAGTCAGTCTGCCGGGCGTGCGCTGGTCGGCTATCTCAGCCCGTCGGGACGGCAGGCCGAGTTTTTCGGGCTGTGGGGGTTGGCAGTGAAATGCTCGTCCATCCTCGGTCCGCTGAGCTACGGCGCGGTGTCCTGGTTGAGCGGGGGTGATCACCGGCTGGCGATATTGCTGACCGGCGTTTATTTTGTTGTGGGATTGCTGCTGCTGGCCGGCATTGATGCGGAGCGTGGACGACAGGTGGCATTGCAGGACGGGCACAAGGCTGTGGCGGCATAAAAATCAGAATCCGCGGCGATCAGGCGGATGCGTTGAAAGCAGCAAGTGACAGGGGAATGCGATGCTTGGATTTCTGGGCGGGAACAAGGTCGATCATCCGATGGCGGATGTCAAAAAGGCCAAAGAGATCATGGCCGAGTTGCCCGCCGACCCGCTGAAGGCGCTGGCGGAAATCACACAGTGGCTGGAGAGCCTGCGCGACACCAAGGCCTACAAGGTTGAGCGCCTGTTCGAGAACATTGATCTGCTCGACGGCGCGGCAAAAAACCACCAGCGTAAACTGGCGCAGGATTATTTTGCCACCGCGAGGCAGCAGAAGTTCCAGGAAAACCGGCTGTGGACCAGCAGCTTCAATTTCTGGAAGGCGCTGAGCGAAGCTTATCTCGAATGTGTCTCACGCTTCGAAGGCACGCAGACCGGCGGCACCGCATTTCGCAAGAATCTGCCGGTGATCGTGGCGCGCACCCTGCGCGCGCTGACGCTGCAGTTGAAGTGGGTTCTGGTGCGTTATGGCCCGGTCGACCCCCAGGTGTGGTCCGCTATCGGGCGGTTGTACCAGTTTGCCGAGGCGTCCGGATTTGCCGCGAATAGCGTGGTGATTTACCCCGGCTCTCATGGCGGCGGTTCGGCACAACAGGAGTTTCTCAAGGCGGTGATGCTCAGTGCGTCGTCAACGGACGGCCTGAGTCCGATGCACCAGGAAATCGCCGAGCGCGCAGTGGCGCATTTCTCCGGCGGTTTCCGTATCGCACGCGAACCCGGTCCGGGTTGCGGTTATTGTTTTGACATTGCTTCAGGCAAACCGCCCTATCGCGTGGTCGGCGACATGCTGACGGCCTCACCATCGGCGCGCTTTTTCGGTGCAGGAGAGGCGCTGACGCAGCTGGTTCGTATCGAGTCTTTGGTCAGCGAAACCGGCGCCATTCCTTCCGACGTGCATCTCGGCGGCGTTTATGACGGTGAAACGGTGAAGCCGGTATTGAAGCACCTGATCGCCTACTGGTCCGATGACGCACCGGAACGCAGCGCGCAACGCCGGCAGACCGCGACGCGGATGACGGTGCTGCACGGCATGTCGGAAATTCTCGCGGCGCTGGATCCGGCCAACAGCGACGCGCTGGATTTCAGCGACCCTGGCGAGGCCGAAAACACCGCCGAAAGCTGGATTGTCGAAAACGTCAGCGACGGCGGTTACGGTGCGATCATTCCCGCGGCCAAAAGTGACTGGGTTCGCATCGGCGGGCTGATCGGCGTCAAGACCGAAGTCGCCAAGCGCTGGGGCATCGGCATCATCCGTCGTGTGTCCCGTGACGAGCACCAGCAGCGTCGCGTCGGTATTCAGCTGCTGTCCAAGCTGGCGATTCCCGTGCGCATCGGCAAGTCAGGCGGCATGTTTGCGTCATCGCCTTCAGAGCCCACCGATTCCGCGCTGCTGTTGTCGACCACACCGGACAGCAAAGGTGAAGTCGGCGTTGTGTTGCGTGACGGTATCTACAACTCCCGCGACAGCCTCGACATGATCGTCAACGGCAAGCCCTATCTGCTGATGCCGTCCCGGTTGACGGAGGGCGGCGAGGATTTCGACTGGGCGATGTTCAAAGTGATGCAGCGGTCGGGCTGAGAATTATTTTGTTCTGTTGCACGCCAAGGGGTTTTTTAAGGTTTTGAATTTATTGAAGTAATTAAGGCTTAAGCGGCGACCGCTATTCCACTCCCGCTTGCGTTGCATCAAATTTCCCTTCCGTAACAACATTGATAATGGTCGCACGATGGTGCCATTGATTTGCTGTTCACATCGATGGCGGCCGCCCCAATAACAATGATCATGAGAAGGAGAACGCCATGTTGAATAAGCTCATTCCGGTGCTGGCCGTTGCAGCAATGACGGTTCCCGCGTTTGCGCAGACGGTGACCTATACCAAGGACATCGTGCCGCTGTTCAAGGAAAACTGTTCCGAATGTCATGGCGACACCTCGCCGCTGTTCAAGGAATTCAAGAAGCAGGAAGAGAAATACACCAAGGAGAAGCTCGGGCCGCGCATGGATTCATACCCGTTGCTGATTTCGCATGTCGGCTGGCCCGAGACCGGTGCGATCATGCGCCGGCTGGATGACGGCAAGGCGAGTCCCGGCGGCAAGCCCGGCAATATGTACCGTTATCTCGGCGGCGACGAGCAGGAGCGCCAGAAGAATCTGGCGGTTTTCAAGGCATGGGTCGGCGAGGGCGGCTGGAATCTCAACCGCTGGGCAGCGCGCGGTGATGTGCCGGCGGTGACCAAGGAGCAGATCGACAAGCTGAAGCTGGCGTATTGAGTTGACGCATTGAGCTGATGTACTGAGTCGACAGCAGCAACAAAAACGGCGTGCCCGAAAGGGTCACGCCGTTTTTTACACCGGCATTCTCCGGCGCCTGATGCCTCAGGCGAGTTTGGTGGCACCCGCAGCGGCGAGGCGCTGGATATCCGCATCGCCGTAACCGGCTTCGCGCAGGATTTCCGCGCTGTGCTCGCCCAGGCGCGGCGCATGGCGGTGCGGCATTTCATCGGCGCCCGACCAATGGCTGGCCAGCGTCATTTCGCGCAGCCGGCCTTCGCTGGGGTGATCACTTTCGCGGAAAAAGCCGACAGCTTCGAGGTGCGGATCGTTGAGCACGTCGCCGACAGTTTTCATCGGTGCCGACGGAATATCGGCTTCGCGCAGCAGCTTTTCCCATTCGGCGTTGCTGCGCAGTTTCAGGTGTTCGGCAGCGAAGGCATAGACTTCGGCGATGTTGCGCGAACGTGCCTCGTGGCTGCTGAAGCGCGGGTCGCTGTCGAACATCGACTCCTGGCCGATCAGCTTGAAAAAAGAGCGCCAGTGCTTGTCGTTGTAAATCAGCACGCACATATAGCCGTCGCTGGTCTTGTAGGGTGCGCGGTTCGGCGCCAGCATGCGCGCGTAACCGTAAGGGCCTTCCGGCGGATCGAAGGTGAAGCCGCCCATGTGGTCGGCAAGCACCATCTGTGTCACGGTTTCGAACATCGGCACTTCAACCGACTGGCCCTTGCCGGTGCGGCTGCGCGCGAACAGCGCAGTAGTGATCGCGTTGACGGCGGCGAGGCCGGTTATGCGGTCGGCAATCGCCAGCGGCGCATAGCGCGGCGAAGAGGCGCCGGCTTCATGGAACAGCGCCGGCATCGCCGACATACCCTGGATCAGGTCGTCATAGGCCGGCTGGGCAGCGTAAGGTCCGCGCTGGCTGAAACCGTAGGCGCCGACATAGATGATCTGCGGATTGATCGCAGCGACTTCCTCGTAAGACAGCTTCAGCCGCTTCATCGCCTGCGGCCGCACGTTGTAGAACAGCACGTCGGCAGTCTTGATCAGCTTCTGCAGCGCAGCCAGGCCTTCGGGGTTTTTCAGGTCGAGCACGATCGAGCGCTTGTTGCGGTTGTGGTGCAGGAAGATGTGACCCATTGCCTTGTTCCGCATCGGTGCGACATGGCGCAGGATGTCCCCGTCCGGCGGTTCAACCTTGACGATGTCGGCGCCGAGGTCACCCAGCAACTGGGTGGCAAAGGGGCCCAGAACAACCGAGCTCAGGTCGAGTACACGTACGCCGTCCAAAGGTTGAGTCACTGCATTGCTCCTGTAGATTTTCTTGAGGAAATTAGGTAAATAATTCGCGGTGATTGATGCAGGAATTTATTCGGGAATGATGTTGGCCGCCTTCGCCAGCTGCGCCCATTTTTCCAGTTCGCTTTTCTGGAATTTGCCCAGCTCCGCGGGTTTCATCGGATCGACCTGAATGCCGAGCACGGCGAAACGCTCGCGTACATCGCTGCGGGCGAGGATTTTTTCGGCTTCGGAAGACAGGCGGTCAACTATGGGTTGCGGCGTGCCGGCGGGCGCGAACATCGCGAACCAGGCAATCAGTTCAAAGTCTTTCACCGTTTCGGCAATAGCCTGGACATCCGGCAGTAGTGGATCGCGTTTGCGCGACGTCACGCCCAGCCCGCGCAGCTTGCCGGATTTGACCTGCGGCGCGCCGTTGACCATGTCGGCGTAGACCATGTTGATCTGGCCGCCGATCACATCGGACAGCGCCGGCGGAATGCTTTTGTACGGCACATGGGTCAGTTCGATGCCCGCCATCTGCTGCAGCATGAAAATCGGCACCAGGCTGCCGGCGCTGCCGGACCCGGCGGTGAGTTTGCCCGGCTGCTTTTTCGCCAGAGCAATCAGCTCCGCCATGTTTTTGGCCGGCAGAGAAGGGCTGGTCACAAGTACGAAGGCGATGGTGCCGACACGGGCGATGGGCGCAAAGTCCTTCGCCGGGTCGTAATTGATTTTTTTCATCAGGCTGGGCGCGGCGGCGCTCGGCGTGTTGGTGCTGATCAGCAGGGTGTAGCCGTCTTTCGGCGATTTCGCTGCGAGCTCGGCGCCGATAGTGCCATTGGCGCCGGCACGGTTGTCGACGACGATGGGCTGGCCCAGCGCTTCAGACAGATTCTGTCCGACCGTGCGTGCGACCACATCGGTGGCGCTGCCAGCGGTAAACGGCACGATGAAACGCACCGGCCGGTTGGGATATTTTTCAGTGGTCGCCGCCTGTGCACTAACAGCTGCGATGCAGGCTGCAAGGCCCAGTGTCGCGATGGTTTTCACGGCGATCGGTTTCCCTTTGATCAGGCCAGTATGCCGGTCAGCCAGCGGCCGATGTCGGCGACTTCTTCCAGACAGACCGAGTGCTGCATCGGGTATTCCTGCCATTCCAGTGCATATCCTGCCTGTTGCAGCAGGTCGCGCGATCCGCGGCCCATGGTATAGGGCACCACCGGATCCTGGGTGCCGTGGGCCATGAACACCGGCGTTTTTACATTGGCCGGTGAAGCTTCTTTGGCGAAACTCTCGGCCAGCGGTAGATAGGTCGACAGCGCCATCACGCCGGCAAGTTTTTCGGGATAACGCAGACCGGTATGCAATGCGATCGCGCCACCCTGTGAAAACCCGGCGAGCACGATTTTGGAGGCGGAGATGCCGCGGCCGTTCTCGCGCGCGATCAGTTGGCCGATCTGCACCTGCGATTCGCGCACGCCTTTTTCATCGGCCTTGCGTGTGTTGCCTTCGAGGTCGCCGAAGGAAATGTCATACCAGGCGCGCATCACGTAGCCGTTGTTGATGGTCACCGGACGCGTCGGCGCGTGCGGGAAAATGAAACGGATGCCGGGGGCGCCGCTGAGATCGATCTCGTTGACGATGGGCACGAAG
The DNA here is from genome assembly GCA_947465215.1 of Betaproteobacteria bacterium. Taxonomy (GTDB): domain Bacteria; phylum Pseudomonadota; class Gammaproteobacteria; order Burkholderiales; family SG8-41. The sequence goes on from CANHZX010000137.1 coordinate 6,305, forward strand.
TCGTTGCCGTCGGCGCCGAGGCCGTGCATCCAGATCACCGCCGCCGTCGGATTCGGCGCGGATTCGAGTTCGATGGTTTCAAGCAATGCGGTCATGGGGTTTCCGTCGGTGCTGCGTAGGCAGGTTCAGGGTTCAGGATTGTTTGGGGCGGATCGCCGATTTCGGCCGGAAGGCCTTGCACACGGCATCATGGGTTTCGATATACGGGCCGCCGATCAGATCAATGCAGTAAGGCACGGCCGCAAAAATCCCGTGCACCAGCGGCTTTCCCGATTCGTCCTTCAGGCCTTCAAGGGTTTCCTTGATCGCTTTCGGCTGGCCCGGCAGGTTGATGATCAAGGCCCCGGTTTTACGGTCGCGGTCGGAGCCGCGATGGCGGATCACCGCGACCTGCCGCGACAGGATCGCGGTGGGCACGAACTTGAGGCTGACCTGACGCATCTGCTCGCCGAAGCCCGGCATTTCCTTGTCGCCGACCGCCAGCGTGGCTTCGGGCGTGACATCGCGCAATGCCGGGCCGGTGCCGCCGGTGGTCAGCACCAGATGGCAACCTTCCTGGTCGACCAGTTCTTTGAGCGTGGCCTCGATCACCGGACGCTCGTCCGGGATCAGCCGGGTGACGGTGCGCCATTGCGGGGCGCTGATCGCCTGTTTGAACCAGTCTTCCAGCGCGGGAATGCCTTCGTCCTTGTAGACGCCCTGCGAGGCCCGGTCGCTGATCGAGACCAGACCGATGATGAGTTGTTCTGCGGAATTCGACATGACGCGGATTATATCGGGGCCGGCCTTCGGGGCCTCAATCGGCAGGGGTTTCGCTTTCGGCCGGACGGTTCCGTGACTCGATCAGACCGCGGATCATCTGGAACAGCGCCCGGAAGTGTTTGGGTGGCTTGGCGCGGGCGCGTTCTTCCGCAGTATTGCGGATCAGCGTGCGCAGCTGCTGGCTGTCGGCTTCGGGATAGGCAGCGATGAACTCCGACACCGACTGCGGCTCGGCGAGCAGGCGCTCGCGCCAGCGTTCGATGTGATGCAGTTGTGCGGTCTGTTCGGCGGATACCGACAGAAAGCCGTCGAGCTTGCTGCGGATCGTCGCCGGATCATCGATCTGGCGCATCAGCTTGCCGATGTACTGCACCTGCCGGCGCCGCGCCTCGTTGTGTTTCATGGCGCGGGCTTCCCGCACCGCATCGCGCAGGCTTTCCGGCAGATCGATGGTCGCCAGCTGCTGTTCGTTGAGCTCGGTCAGCTCGGCGCCAATGGCCTGCAGTGCGTCCATGTCGCGTTTGCGCTGGCTCTTGCTGGGCAGATCGTCGTATTCGGGGGTGTCATCCATGGGAAAAACAGGGTGAAATCGCAGGTGATCGCAGGAAATGGCTAAATTTGAAGCTGTTATGATAACGCCCTTTCCTGCAGGGCCGGCCCCTGCGTTCCGCAAAAATCATGGCATCCAATCCGTTTTCTTATACCGACGACACGCTCAAACAGCTGGTGACCGACGCGCTGGCCCATGCCAAAACCCGCGGTGCTACCGCTGCGGACGCCGAAGTCAGCGAAGGCTTCGGCCAGACCGTCACCGTGCGCCAGCGCGAAGTCGAAACCATCGAATACAACCG
>CANHZX010000138.1 GCA_947465215.1 Betaproteobacteria bacterium
CCGTTTACCGGCAAGGACAAGGATTTCAGCGACGTGCAGCGTGCGCTGGAGGCACTGGAAGTCGCCTATCGTGATCTCGGTTACGGCGTGGTCCAGGTGCAGCTGCCCGAGCAGGACATCACCCGCGGCATCGTGCGTTTCAACATCAACCAGCCGAAGATCGGCAAGGTCACTGTCGAAGGCAACCAGTATTTCAGCACGCAGAACGTGCGCCGTGCGCTGCCTTCGGTGAAAGAGGGCGAGACGCCCAACTCCAATGACATATCGCGCAATTTGCAGATCAATGCGGAGCATTCGGTCAAGCAGACCAATGTGCTGCTGCGCTCCGGAGACAACGAAGCTCTGGTCGACGTCAACGTGCGGGTCACCGATGACCGGCCGTGGCGGCTGATTGCCACGCTCGATGACACCGGTACTTCGGATACCGGTTACATGCGCCTGGGTATCGGTTTCCAGCACACCAATCTACTCGATCGCGATCATTCGTTTACCGCGCAGTACGTGACCTCGCCGACCAATCTCGACCAGGTCGCGATCTACGGTCTGGGCTACAAGATTCCGTACTACCGGCTGAACAGCACGCTGGAAATGTTCGCGGGTTACTCCGATGTGGATTCAGGCACGGTGTCCGGCCTTTTCGCCGTGAGCGGCAAAGGCTCGATCTTTGGTGCGAAGTGGAACTATTTCCCGCAGAAGTGGAATGACATCGAGCAGAAGCTGACCTTCGGGCTCGACTACCGCGCCTATCAGAACAGCGTGACACTGGGCGGTGTCGGTTTTGTGCCTGACATCACTGTGCATCCGGTATCGCTGGCTTATGCCGGCCTGATGCGGATGTCTGCGAGTGAGCTGCATTTTTATGGTTCGGTGTCACGGAACATTCCGGGCGGCCAGGACGGCACGCAGTCTGACTTCGATGCCTCAAGGGCCGGTGCCAAGGCGGATTACACGATCCTGCGTTACGGCGCGAACTATTACCATGCCTTCGGCAACGAGTGGCAGGGGCGTATTGCCTTCACCGGGCAGTTCACCCGCGACCTGCTGGTCTCCGGCGAGCAGTTCGGTGTCGGCGGCATGGATACTGTGCGCGGCTACCTGCCGCGTGAAGCGTCGAACGACTACGGCTATGCCACCCAGCTGGAACTCTATACCCCGAACATTTCCGACAATCTGGGCATGAGCGACAAATGGCGCTCCCGGCTGGTCGGCTTCTATGACTTCGGCAATGTCTACCGCAATGACCCGCAGCCGGGTGAGCTGTACGGCAAGTATCTGGCGAGCACCGGCGTCGGCATGCGCCTGAACTACGGCAAAAGCGTGAGCCTACGCCTCGATCTTGCGCAGATCCTCAAAGCCTATGGTACCCGCCAGACCGACGACCTGCGCCTGAATGGCAGCTTAGTGCTGGTTTATTAACGGTTTTGCGGGTTTCTGACCCCTCGTCAGACCCTTACAAGCCCTTGATTTTGAGGGGCGTTCCGGTATAATTCCGGCCTCCCAAACGGCTCCTGCCGCACGGGAACATAGAAATGAAATCCCTTCCTTGCCACACCGCGCGCGCATCGCGGGTGGCCCAACAGCCCACAAGGAGATATTGAATGCGACATTACGAGATCGTTTTGATCGTCCATCCGGACCAAAGCGAGCAGGTCCCGGCGATGGTTGACCGTTATCGTCAGCTGATCACCGGCCGCAAAGGCGCGATCCACCGTTACGAAGACTGGGGTCGCCGCCAGATGACTTACCCGATCCAGAAGCTGCACAAAGCCCACTACGTGATGATGAACATCGAGTGCGACAACGAGACGCTGCTGGAGCTCGAACACGCATTCAAGTTCAACGATGCCGTTCTGCGCCACCTGACCGTCAGCATGGACGAGGCCGTTACGACCCCGTCGCCGATGATGCGGGAAGAGCGCGCGCGCCCGGCTGAAGATGCACGGCCGGCAGCAGCTGCCGCCCCTGTAGCAACGGAGAGCGCGGCGTAAGTGAGCCAGAATACGGTCAGGATTGTTGGTGCCCTGACCGCGGTTGAACCCTTGCGTCACACCCCGGCCGGCCTGCCTGTTGTTGAATTTACTCTGGCCCATGCCTCCGAACAGATCGAGGCAGGACAGAAGCGGCAGGTGGAGTTCGAAATGGCGGCGAAAGCCACCGGCGAACTGGCAGCCCGGATTGCCGGAATACGGCAGGGCAGCGGGATGGAAGTTGAGGGGTTTCTCAACCGCAAGCATCGCATGAGCAGGCAGATTGTCCTGCACGTTACGAACATGGAACTGATTTAGAAAAGGAAACGCACATGGCACGAATGGGCGGAAGCAGCGGCGGTAAAGGTAAATTCGGAAAAGGTAAAAAGGACGGACGCAAAAAGGGCAATGCCCTGTTTCGCCGTCGCAAGTTCTGCCGTTTCACGGCCGAAGGCATCAAGCAGGTCGATTACAAAGACATCAGCCTGCTGAAGGATTTCATCAACGAAAACGGCAGGATCATCCCCGCCCGCATCACGGGCACCAAGGCGCGCTACCAGCGCCAGCTGGGGATTGCGGTCAAGCGTGCGCGCTTCCTGGCGCTGCTGCCTTACACCGACCTGCACTGAGAGGCCTGACATGCAAATCATTCTTCTTGAAAAAGTCATCAATCTGGGCACGCTCGGCGACGTGGTTCGCGTCAAGGACGGTTACGCCCGTAATTTCCTGATCCCGCAGGGCAAAGCCAAGCGCGCCACCACGGCGAACCTGGCTGACTTCGAAAAGCGCCGTGCAGAGCTGGAAAAAACACACGCTGAAATCCTGGCGCAGGCTCAGGAAAAAGCCACCAAGATCGAAGGCATGATGGTCCAGATCACGCAGAAGGCCGGCGTTGACGGCAAGCTGTTCGGTTCGGTGACCAATAGCGACGTTTCCGAAGCGCTGAAAAAGCAGGGCATTGATGTGCCCAAGGCTGCGATCCGCATGCCGGAAGGCCCGCTGAAAATGATTGGTGATTACCCGCTGAAAGTGTCGCTGCACGCTGACGTGGTGGTTTCGATCACCGTTTCCGTGCTCGGCGATGCGTCGTAAGCACTGAATCAAAAGCGTTTTTCTGCAGGACCAAAAAAGGGCTGGCGACAGCCCTTTTTTTTGGTAGATTGAAAGCTTGTTGTCGCTTCCTCAATCCGCCAATACCTCAATGAATATCTTTTAAAAACAATAACTTAAAGATATCTTCCACCTCATGGTCCAGATCGTCACCCCGTTCACCAAAGATGCGCAGCTTGAAGCCGCGCGTACGCCGCCGCATTCGATCGAAGCGGAGCAGTCCGTGCTGGGCGGGCTGCTGCTCGACAACGTGGCCTGGGATCGCATTGGTGATGTGGTGACCGATGCGGATTTTTATCGCGGCGATCACCGCACGATTTTCCAGCACATCGCCAAGCTGATTGAGCAGAATCAGCCGGCGGACGCCCTGACCGTGGCGGAGAGCCTGGAGCGCAGCGGAAAGCTGGCCGAAGTCGGCGGTCAGGCCTATATCGGTTCGCTGGCGCTGAACACACCCAGCGCTGCCAACATCCGTCGTTATGCCGAAATCGTTCGCGACCGCGGGATCATGCGCAATCTCGCTGCGGTCGGAACGGCCATCGCTGATCTGGCCTACAGCCCGAGCGGCAAAGATGCGCATATGCTGATCGACGAAGCCGAAGCTAAAGTATTCCAGATTGCCGAGTCGGGCTCCAAGAACAAGCAAGGCTTTATCCGCATCGATCCGATCCTGACCGAGACGGTCGAACGCATCGACATGCTCTACAGCCGCGAGAACAAGAACGACGTCATCGGTCTGCCGACCGGTTTTGTCGATCTTGACCGCATGACCTCCGGCCTGCAGCCGGGTGAGATGGTGGTGGTGGCAGGGCGCCCATCGATGGGTAAGACGGCGTTGGCCATGAATATTGCTGAGCATGCTGCCCTGGAAAGCAAAAAAGCCGTTGCCGTATTCAGTATGGAGATGTCGGGTCCCCAGCTGGCAATGCGGATGATCGGTTCCGTCGGCCGCGTGGACCAGCATCAGCTGCGTACCGGCACCTTCAAGGAAGAAGATTGGCCGCGGCTGGTGGATGCTGTCGGTAAGCTCAACGATGCCCAGCTCTATATCGATGACACCGCGGGCCTGAACGTGCTCGAGGTGCGCTCACGCGCTCGCAGGCTGCATCGTCAGTGCGGCGGGCTGGCCCTGATTGTCGTCGACTACCTGCAGCTGATGTCGGGCACGGCCTCGGGCGGGCGTGAAGAGAATCGCGCGACCGAGATCGCCGAGATCTCGCGGTCGCTGAAGGGTATCGCCAAGGAATTGAAACTGCCGGTGGTTGCGCTGTCACAGCTAAATCGCAGCGTCGACTCGCGCCAGGACAAGCGTCCGATGATGTCGGATCTGCGGGAATCGGGCGCTATCGAGCAGGACGCGGACGTGATCCTGTTCATCTATCGCGATGAGGTTTACAACGCCGATTCGCCGCGAAAGGGCATTGCCGAGCTCATCATCGCCAAGCAGCGTAACGGCCCGGTGGGCAAGGTTGATCTGACCTTCCTCGGCAAATACACCCGCTTCGAAAGTTACGCCGGGGGCGGCATCGGCAGCGCCGAATACTGAGTCGTATCCGGCGCCGCTTCTCTAAAGCGACTCCGCCGCAAAATCCGCCAGCCGCGAACGTTCGCCACGCATCAGCGTGACATGGCCACCATGCGGCCAACCCTTCATCCGGTCCACCACGTAAGTCAGACCTGAACTGCCTTCAGTCAGGTAGGGCGTGTCGATTTGCGAGATATTGCCCAGACACACCACCTTGGTTCCCGGGCCTGCACGCGTGATCAGCGTCTTCATCTGCTTTGGCGTCAGGTTCTGCGCCTCGTCGATGATCACGAACTTGTTGAGGAAGGTGCGGCCGCGCATGAAGTTGAGCGATTTGACCTTGATCCGTGAGCGGATCAGGTCACGCGTCGCGGCCCGGCCCCATTCGCCGGCTTCGTCATCGGTGTGGTTCAGCACGTCAAGGTTGTCCTCGAGCGCACCCATCCACGGGTTCATCTTTTCTTCCTCGGTGCCGGGCAGGAAGCCGATGTCTTCGCCGACCGGCACGGTGACCCGGGTGACGATGATTTCGGAGAAGTTCTTTTCTTCCAGCGTTTGAGCCAGTGCTGCTGCCAGCGTCATCAGCGTCTTGCCGCTGCCGGCCTGGCCGAGCAGGGTGATGAAGTCGATGTCGGGGTTCATCAGCGCATTCAGCGCGAAGTTCTGCTCGCGGTTACGCGCGGTGATGCCCCAGACGCTGTTGCGCTGGTGACTGTAGTCCTTCAGCGTCTGCAGGATGGCCGTCTTGCCGCTGACTTCCTTGACCTGCGCCTGGAAAGGCTGGTCACCCTCCAGGAACAGGAATTGGTTGATCATCAGGCTGCTGCACACCGGACCGGTGACCCGGTAATAGGTGTGGCCGGCCTGCTGCCAGGACTCCATGTTCTTGCCGTGGGTGTCCCAGAAGTTTTCCGGCAGCGCGCAGATGCCCGTGTACAACAGGTCAGTATCTTCAAGGACCTTGTCATTGAAATAATCCTCGGCAGCCAGACCCAGTGCACGCGCCTTGATGCGCATGTTGATGTCTTTCGACACCAGAATGACCTGACGCTTCGGATGTTTTTCCTGCAGGTGTTTGACGACACCGATGATCTGGTTGTCCGCCTTGCCGCTGGGCAGGCTCGAGGGCAGGGTGCCGTTGATGGCTTCGGTTTGCAGGAACAGTTTGCCTTTGGCGGCCTTGTCGCCGTGGCTGGCGAGCGGAATGCCCTCGGTAATGTCGTTCTGCAGCGCGGCGATGACTTCGTCGAGGTAGCGGCTGGCCTGGCGCGCGTTGCGCGAGACCTCCGACATGCCTTTTTTGTTGCTGTCGAGTTCCTCGAGGGTGGCCATCGGGATGAACAGGTCGTGTTCTTCGAAGCGGAACAGCGATGTCGGATCGTGCATCAGCACGTTGGTGTCCAGAACGAATAACTTGGAGCTGGACGGCAGGCGGGTAACAACAGTGGGGCTGGCGGCGGTCTTACGCTGAATCATGAGCCTCCCGGGAAGTCAGGCGTTGGTTGGAAACCTGTATTTCCGGGGATCGGCTAGAGGGTTTTTACGAATTCCAGCACCTCCTGCACATGCCCCGGAACTTTGACGCCGCGCCATTCGCGGCGAACGATACCTTTGGCATCGATCACGAAAGTGCTGCGTTCAATGCCGCGCACTTTCTTGCCATACATGTTCTTCATTTTGATGACGCCGAAGTCCTTGCAGGCTTCTTCTTCGGCATCGCTGAGCAGCTCAAAAGGAAAACTCATCTTGGCTTTGAAGTTCTCATGCGACTTGATGCTGTCACGAGACACGCCAAAGACCACGCAGCCGGCCTTGGTAAATTGGCCATGCAGGTCGCGGAAATGCTGACCCTCCGTCGTGCAACCGGGGGTGTTGTCTTTTGGATAGAAGTAGAGGACGACGATCTTGCCGAGCAGGGCGCTCAGCTGAATGTTCTTGCCGCCAGTGGCGGGAAGTTCAATGTCTGGTGCAGGTTTGTCCAGCACGCGGGTGTTGACCAGTTACGGTTTGGCTACGGTTAATCGGTAACGCACTGTTTGTATCTTGTCTGAATTCAGGTCGCCGCGCAACACCTCTCTGGTGCCTTGAAACTGTAACGATCCTGCAGTACTCCCGCAATCTGGCTCACCCATTCTGCGCGTGGCGGACGCACACGTTAGCTTGAGGCGGAGACCGCCGCTAACCGGGGAGTTCACAATGAACATTGTCGTCGTAGGTAGCGGTTATGTGGGTCTGGTGACGGGCACCTGTCTGGCAGAGATGGGAAATCTGGTGACCTGCGTTGACAGCGACCCGCGTCGTGTCGCCCAGCTGCGTCTGGGCATGGTGCCGTTCTTCGAGCCCGGCCTTGAATCCATGGTGCAGCGGAATACGCAGCAGCGCCGCCTGACGTTTACCACTACACCGCGAGACCCGTTGGCTGCAGCCGACATCGTTTTTATTGCCGTGGGAACACCTCAACTCGAAAGCGGCGCAGCCGACACCAGCCAGGTGATGGCTGCCGCTGCCGATGTGGCGCGCTATGCGCGTCCGGGCTGCGTGCTGGTCAGTAAATCAACCTCCCCGGTGGGTACTGCCGATGCGATACGTGATCTGACGGCGCGGGTGATGAAGGAGCGCGGACTGTCCGAGCGACTTGCGGTGGTTTCAAATCCCGAGTTCCTGCGCGAGGGTTCCGCGGTCGATGATTTCATGCGGCCGGACCGTGTTGTCATCGGTGCTGACAGTGAACACGCTGAGCGCTTGATGCGCGAGCTTTACGCGCCGTTTATCCGCAACCATGACCGGCTGATCGTGATGGGCATCCGTGATGCCGAGTTGACCAAATATGCGGCAAACGCGATGCTGGCGACACGCATTTCATTCATGAATGAAATGGCAAGGTTGTGCAATGCCACAGGGGCAGATGTCGAGAATGTGCGCCGGGGCGTCGGTTCTGATGCGCGCATCGGCTACTCCTTCCTGTACGCAGGCTGCGGTTATGGCGGTTCCTGCTTTCCCAAGGATGTCAGTGCCCTTGCTGAAATGCTGCGCCAGAACGGCAATGAATCCGGTTTGCTGAGTGCCGTTGTGCGGATCAATGAAGAACAAAAACGCTGGGCCTATGAAGTCCTTTGCGGGCGTTTCGGCGGCGATCTCCAGGGCCGAACGGTTGCCGTTTGGGGGCTTGCCTTCAAACCGGAAACGGATGATCTGCGCGAAGCGCCGGCGCGTACCCTGATCGAGCATCTGCTGGCGGCTGGCGCCAAGGTGCTGGCCTATGATCCTGCGGCGATGCCGAGGGCGCGAGCCGA
>CANHZX010000139.1 GCA_947465215.1 Betaproteobacteria bacterium
TATTGCAGCAGTACGCGCCGCACGTTCCGCAGTCCACTCGACCCGGGCCGCCATGCGGCTGCCGGACAGCGCGACCTGCCCGGTCATTTCATTGCCGGACACCCGGCCGTTGAATTCATGTTTGATCGCGGCACCGTTAACTTCGGCGGCGAATGAAAACGTCAGTTCGTCACCGCGCAGTTTCGCTCCTTCGATTTTTACCGCGCGGCCGTTGACCCGCGCCGTGCCGGAAACCTGCTGGTATTGCTGCTCAAAACTGACTTCATAGGTCTGCGGTTTGCCGGACACCGGCAACTGCACGCGCCATGCACCGGCAATCCGCGCCGGCACAATCCACAGGTAGATATCGCTGTCGCCGCCGGCGCCGGAGAATTTGTCGGCAGCATCCATGCGCACGTATTCGTCAGCCTTCCAGTCGCCCATGTCAAAATCATGGGACACCAGCCGTGTGCCCGGCTTCAATTCCAGCAATTTCGGGCGCAGCGCGATGTTCACGCGCGGCAGCAGATACATGGTGATCACCGTGGCTTGCGTCAGGTCGGTCTCGAACAGGTCGCGCTGGTAAAAAGTCACCATATCCGTGACTTTGTTGCGGCGCGCGTTGTCATTTGCTTCGCTGATGCGAACCGGATTGAGGTCGACACCGAAACCGCGGGTACCGAATTGTTTCGCAGCAGTCACCACGATACGGCCGTCGCCGGAGCCTAAGTCGATCAGGTAATCCTGCGCCGTAACGCGCCCCATGGCGAGCATGCGGTCAACGACAGCCTGCGGCGTCGGTACATAGGGCACGCTGGGACGGACATCGGCGGCTTGAACTTCGATCATTGCCGCAGCCATCACCAGCGGCAACAGGGCTGCTTTCAACACCATCATCAGACGCTGCATGATTGTCTCCACCGCCGAAGTGTCGGTCTCCGTCTGCCCGGAAACCCGAGGCCACCACCGGCCTTGTTGTCGTCACCGGAATGCGACGGCTGTGTGGTAGATTGGCGGCGAATTATAACCGACAGCTCCTCCCAGACCCCATGCCTTTCGCCCTGATTTTCATCTCCGGCGGCGCGATTCTCGCGCTGGAATTACTCGCTTCCCGCATCATGACGCCATACTTCGGCGTCAGCCTGTTCATCTGGACCGGCATCTTGTCGATCACGCTGGTGTCGCTGGCCTTCGGCTACTGGTGGGGCGGCCGCCTCGCCGGCGGCGCCAAAGCACCGACGCCGCAACGTCTGGCCCTGCTGTTCGCGATCATGCCGGCGCTGGCAGGCATCGCCATCGTTGCAGCCTGCCTGGTTTACCCCTATGCCTTCCATCCGCTGGCGCGCTGGAGCCTGGTCGGCGGCGCATTCGCCGCCTGCCTGATCCTGCTGTTGCTGCCGCTGATCGCCACATCGGCAATGAATCCGCTGCTGGTTGCGTTGCTGCTGCAGCGGCAAAAAAGCGGCAGTCAGGGTGATGCCGGCTCCGGACTGGTGTTTTTTGTCAGCACCCTCGGCTCGGTTGCCGGCGTGCTGGTGACTGCCTTTGGCCTGATTCCCTACATCAGCAACTACACCGCCACCCTGATGGTGGCGCTGCTGCTGGGCGTGCTGTCGCTGGTCGCCGCATCCTCCGGCTTGCCGATGGTCCGCAAAGGCCTGGTCAATGGTTGCGCCGTCATCGCCATCATCAGCGCAGGGCTTCTGGCCTGGCAGGGTGACCGTTATACCGGACGTCAGGGACCACTGGCCTTCAGTGGCGCGCTTTGGCAGGTCGAAGCCGTGCACAGCTCGCTGTTCGGCACGGTCAAGGTGCTGCGCAGCGACAAGGACAGCGACGGCAAATTCCTGCGCCTGTATTTTCACGACGGCCTGATCCAGAACACCGTCGATTCAAACCAGCGTTCGGTATCGTTTTACACCTACGCACTGGAAGCACTGGCACGCGCCTATCAGCCGCAACCGCAGCAGGTGCTGATGCTCGGCCTCGGCGCCGGCATCGTGCCGACACGTTTCGCCGCCACCGGCAGCAAGGTCGAAGTCGTCGAGATCGATCCGTCTTCGGTCGAAGTCGCCACGCGTTATTTCGGATTTGATGCCCGTCGCGTGACCACGCACGAGGCGGATGCACGCACCTATGTCGGTCAATGCACACCGCGCCATGATGTCGTGCTGGTCGACCTGTTCCACGGCGACGGCACACCGGACTATCTGATCACGCGGGAATTTTTCAGCGATCTGAAACGCTGCCTGAAGCCGGGCGGTGTCGCGGTGTTCAACACCTTCGCCGATGTCGAAGACCCGCGCGCCTACTCGCATCTGCTGGCCACGCTGACCAGCGAACTGCCGCATGCCGCGCTGTATCGTCCGGACTGGCCTGGCGCGCGCCGCCTCAACAGTTTCTTGGTGGCTTCCGCGTCACCATTGCAGGCGCCGCAGCGCGTCACGATGAGCGATGTGCCGGAACGCCATACCGCCACGCTGTGGGACATGCTGGCCAATCCGCGCATTGTCGGTGGTGAACTAACGGCCGGCGGCAAAATCATCCATGACGCTTGGAATGCCGCAGCTTTGGATATCGCCGCCAGTCAGGCCGGCTTCCGCAAAGGCGTTCTGGATAACGCCCCGCCTGCGCTGCTGATGAATTAGGCGCGGGCCAAGCTGCGCCTTAGCCCTTCACCCGCGTTGCACGCCAGCGCACGGTCTTACCCTCACCGAGATTCGCCGTGCCTTCCATGCGGTCGCCGTCAACTTTTCCGAGGAAACGCGCACGGGTTCCGGCCAGCGGCATCACAAAGCGGATATCGGCACCACTGAGCTGCGGCTCCATCAGCGTGATCTTGCGCGCCTGAGATTCCGCACTCCCCTCAAAACGCTGGTAATTCTGCTTCAGCGCAACGTCGTAATCACCCTGACCGTCAATCTGCAGGCGCCAGCTGCCGCCGACTTTCGCCGGGACGATCCACAGATAAAGCACTGCGCGCGGCACGCCGGAAATGAACTCCTTTTCCGGCACGTCGAAAGCGACATCCGAATCGTGCATCCACTCGTCGAAATGGTAGTCATGCGACACGATGCGCGTGCCGGGACGGGGTTCGGTGAAGAGTTTGGTACGCAGGTTGCGCATCATCTCCGGCAGCAGATAGAGGGTGATGACCGTCGCCTTACTCACGTCAACCTTGAAAATATCCTTAGCCTCAAAGCGCACACGGTCGGCAATACCAAGCTTTTGCGCGCGTTCATTGCTTAGCCGAATCAACTCCTCGTCGATGTCTGCGCCGTAACCACTGGCCTTGAGCTTGTGTCCTGCGGTCAGCACGATGACACCATCGCCCGACCCCAGGTCCATGACAAAGTCCTTCTCACCGACATTGGCCATGCGCAGCATCTGGTCGACAACGACATTGGGCGTCGGCACATAGGGTCCGCCGCTGCGCTCGTATTCGGGCGGCACAAACGGCTGCTTGGCCGGCGGCTTCTGCGCCATCGCAGCACAGGACAACATCGCACCCAGAATCACCGCTGCATTTCGCCAACTACTGATCATCACCATGCCCCCCAAAAAGCGCCTTGTAAAGTGCGCGTCAATATAACGCATTCAGCGTTTTTTGCCGCCCCGGCTCTCGGCGCAGCTTTCCGTCAGTTCGTACACCGAAATTTCGCCTGTATAGGTCAGGCGGATCGCCCGCTGCAGCAGGGTCAGTTCGCTGGGCTGAAACCGCCCGCGCATCTCCGCGCTTTCGGTTTCGGCCAGCACGCGGCTGAGCGGCATACCCTGGTCACGCAAGGTCACCGCGGTCTGTACGCTGGCAACAATCTGCTCGCAGCTCAGTTCCGCATGCGCAGGAAAAGCTGCAGCAAGACCATTGACCAGCAGCAACAGGCGCATTCGTTTCCGCATGATTTTCAGAACGCAGCCGGATCCAGCGCCAGCGTGCTCGCTGCGCCGGCGGTAACCGTCTGCGACAGCGCCACCGCCTGCGGCAGCAGGTGTTCCAGATAAAACCGCGCCGTCGCCAGCTTGGCTTCGAGGAATTCGCGGTCGGCACCGGGCGCTGAAAGCCGCTCCCCCGCGATCAGCGCAGCGCGGGCCATCAACCAGCCGCCGGCCACCGTGCCGAATAGTTTCAGGTAAGGCACCGCCACTGCCGCAGCAGCTTCGGGTTCCTGGCGATAGTGATCCACCAGCCAACGCGTCCCCGCCTCCAGTGCATGCACCGCCTGCACATAACTGCGATGCATACCCGCAAACGGCTCGCCCACCGCGGCAAGGGCAGCATCGAGTCCGCGCATCTCATCGATCAGCGCCAGAGCGGTCACACCTTTTTCAGCACCGACCTTGCGGCCGATCAGGTCGTTGGCCTGAATGCCGGTGGTGCCTTCGTAAATGGTCGAGATTCGCGCATCGCGCAGATACTGCGCTGCTCCGGTCTCCTCGATAAAGCCCATGCCGCCGTGAATTTGCACGCCGGTCGATGCAATTTCCACCGCAACTTCGGTGCACCAGCCTTTGACCATCGGGGTCAGCAGATCCAGCCTTGCCTGATGTCCTGCGCGGACCTGCGCATCAGGATGACGCTTTGCGCGATCCAGTTCTCCCGCCGCGTAATACCCCAGCGCGCGCATTGCTTCGGTCTGCGCTTTCATCGTCATCAGCATGCGCCGCACATCAGGGTGATGAATGATGGTCACACGATCGCCGCTGCGCTGGCCGATGGCCCGGCCCTGCACCCGCGTTTTCGCATACTCCAGCGCATGCTGATAGGAACGCTCAGCAATGGCGATGCCTTCCATGCCGACGCCGAGCCGGGCGTGGTTCATCATCGTGAACATATACTCCAGGCCGCGATGCGGCTGCCCGACCAGATAACCCACCGCGCCGGGACCGTCACCATAGGCCAGCACGCAGGTCGGACTGCCGTGGATGCCCAGCTTGTGTTCAATCGACACGCAGCGGATGTCATTGCGCGCGCCGGGGCTACCGTCGGCATTGACCATGAACTTGGGCACGACAAACAGTGAAATGCCCTTCACGCCTTCCGGCGCGTCGGGCAGGCGCGCGAGCACCAGATGCACGATGTTCGCCGCCATGTCGTGCTCGCCCCAGGTAATGAAGATCTTAGTGCCGCGGATGCGATAGTGATCACCTTCGGGCAACGCCTGCGCACGCACTGCCGACAGATCGGAACCGGCCTGCGGTTCGGTCAGGTTCATCGTGCCGGTCCACTCCCCCGAGACCAGCTTCGACATATAGGTATCAAGCAGCACCGGTGAACCGTGATGCATCAGTGCCTCCTGCACGCCGGTGGTCAGCATCGGGCACAGGCAGAAAGCCATGTTGGCGCTGTTCCACATCTCCTGAAGCGGCATCGCAACAATATGCGGCAAGCCCTGTCCGCCGTATGTTGTGGACGCGCCGAGTCCGTTCCAGCCGGCACCGACGAATTGCGCGTAGGCATCCTTGAAACCGTCTGGCGCACTGACCACGCCGTCGCGCCATTGCGCGCCCTGCTTGTCGCCGCTGCGGTTCAGCGGATCGAGCACACCCTGCGCAAATTTGCCGGCTTCGCTGAGCACTGCCTCCACCAGTTCGGCATTGACGTCTTCGCAGCCCGGCAGGGCGGCGACCGAATCCAGTCCTGCGAATTCGGTAATCGCAAACTGCATGTCTTTCAAAGGCGCGGTATAGGTCGACATCTCGTATTCCCCCAAAAACAAAGGGCGCCGTGCAGGCGCCCTTTGATGTTACCGCATGTGACCGTTGATCAGACCTGCTGCGTCATCTCCGGCACAGCCTTGAACAGATCCTCGACCAACCAGTAATCGGCCACCGCAAAGATCGGCGCTTCCGGATCCTTGTTGATGGCGATGATCACCTTGCTGTCCTTCATGCCGGCCAGATGCTGGATCGCACCGGAAATACCGACAGCGATATACAGCTCCGGCGCAACGATCTTGCCGGTCTGCCCAACCTGATAGTCGTTCGGCACATAACCCGAATCCACAGCAGCGCGAGAAGCACCCACTGCAGCACCCAGCTTATCGGCCAGCGCTTCGAGAATCTTGAAGTTGTCGCCGCTGCCCATGCCGCGGCCGCCGGAGACGATGATGCGTGCCGCCGTCAGTTCCGGTCGGTCGGACTTCGACAGTTCCTGACCGTTGAATTTAGCCAGACCGGTATCCGGACCGGCTGCGAGGATTTCAACCGCAGCGCTGCCGCCTTCGGCCGCAGCATCAAAACCGGTGGCGCGAACGGTGATGACCTTGATCTTGTCCGCAGACTGCACCGTGGCCATCGCGTTGCCGGCGTAAATCGGACGCACAAAGGTGTCGGCCGAAACCACGGCACTGATATCCGAAATCTGCTGGACATCAAGCAGGGCCGACAGGCGCGGCATGAAGTTTTTGCCGTAGCCGGTGGCCGGCGCAAGGATGTGGCTGTATTGCGCGGCAACCGTCTGGATCAGCGCGGTCAGGTTTTCAGCAGCACCACCGGCATACAGCGGCGAGTCGGCGAGCAGCACCTTGCTGACGCCGGTAATCTTCGCTGCGGCCTGTGCCGCATCGGCGCATTGGTGACCGGCAACCAGCACCACGATGTCGCCGCCGATTTTGGCAGCGGCAGTAACGGTATTGGTGGTGCCAGGCTTGAGCAGTTTGCCGTCGTGTTCGGCAATGACGAGTACGGACATCAGATCACCCTCGCTTCATTCTTGAGTTTGGCAACGAGTTCCTGCACATCCGCCACCTTGACGCCGGCACTGCGTTTGGCCGGCTCTTCGACCTTGATCGTTTTAAGTCGCGGCGTGACATCAACACCCAGCGCTTCGGGCTTGAGCACTTCCAGCGGCTTCTTTTTCGCCTTCATGATGTTGGGCAGCGTGACGTACCGCGGTTCGTTCAACCGGAGATCGGTGGTCACCACCGCTGGCAGCTTGATCGTCAGCTTCTCGAGACCACCGTCGATTTCGCGGGTGACGTCGGCGGTATCGCCATTGACAGCAATCGCCGAGGTGAAGGCCGATTGCGGCCAGCCGAGCAGCGCCGCAGTCATCTGGCCAGCTTGGTTGGAGTCGTCATCGATCGCCTGCTTGCCCATGATCACCAGTTTGGGCTGCTCCTTGTCGACAATCGCCTTGACCAGCTTGGCCACGGCCAGCGGCTGCGCTTCGCCGGCGACCTCAACGAGGATGCCGCGGTCGGCGCCCATCGCCATCGCCGTGCGCAGCGTTTCCTGAGACTGCTGCGTACCGACGGAAACCACGACGATTTCGGTCACGATGCCGGCTTCCTTCATGCGCACCGCCTGTTCAACCGCGATCTCGCAGAACGGATTCATTGCCATCTTGACGTTGGCGGTCTCCACGCCGGTGCCATCCGACTTGACGCGCACTTTCACGTACGGGTCGATGACACGTTTGACTGTCACTAGAACCTTCATGAATGCTCCGGAAAGGAATTCAGGGAATCAGCACAGGAATACGCCTGTGCAGGACGCCGATTTTAGCGCATCGGTCCACCCGGCGAAACGGCGCACGGCCACATAATGGGCGAATACGCATCGTCCGTCACCTGTAGCGCCTGTTGTAGCAGGACAAAGACGCCCCGCCGGCGCCCAGATCATGAACTGTTTGTTCAGGACCAGCGGTACAGATCGTCCACCGCGGTACCGGGTTTGATACCCATTACCAGTTGCAGCAGTTTTGCCGCACGCGCTTCGCCGAGCAGTGGCGCGCAGTTCGACGAGAATTTTGTCGACAGATCATCATCGGTCATCGGATTTTCGCCCTCGCCTTTCGGATCGAGCACGCGTTCTTCGAGCACACGCCCGTCACGCAGTTCGATGCGCGCCACACCGGA
>CANHZX010000140.1 GCA_947465215.1 Betaproteobacteria bacterium
ATGTCAGCCTGCTGTTTGCTCATCTGCGCGAGTCCATGCTGGCAACGGCGGATGGACGTGAGCCGCCCGCGATGCCCGCGGCGTTAAGCCAGCGCATCGAAGCCGCCGGCAGTGAATTGCGGGTCCGCGGAGCGTTGATGGGCCTCGTGTTGTCACAGTTCATGGAACGCGCAGTTCGTGATGCGGTGCGGGATTTTGCGCAGCAGTCGCCGCGCAGTACCGACTGACCCCGCCCTCCAGTAGAATGATTTGACCGTTCGCGATGGCGCGAACGGTGCCTGCTTTTGCAGGGTTTTTGCTCTGTCTGCATTCGAGAGATCCTTTTGAAAAAAAAGCTGTTGCTGATGGCTGGCGTTGCCGTGGTGTTGCTTGTTGCCGGCGTGGCGTATTGGATGCTGGCCGGCAAGCCGGACCAGCCCGTGTTCCGTTTTGCCAAGATCGAACGTGGGCCGCTGGTGGCGGCGGTATCCGCAACCGGCACCCTCAATCCGGTTGTTTCGGTGCAGGTGGGTTCCCAGGTCTCCGGGCAGATCAAGGAAATCTTCGTCGATTACAACTCGGTGGTGAAAAAGGGTGACGTCATTGCCCGCATTGATCCCGAGTCCTTCGTGCTGCGCGTTAATCAGGCAATGTCCGATCTGGAGGCTGCCCGCGCCACGGTGCTGACCCAGCGCGCCAATGTGGCGGCGCTGCAGGCCGAAGTGTCACGCACCCAGGTTGCAATGAACGAAGCCGAGCGCGATCTCAAGCGCAACCAGATGCTGGTCGAAAAAGGTTTTGTGTCGCAGGCAGCGCTGGAAAAAACCCAGTCGGCCCTGGCCATTGCCGCCGAGCAGGTGAAAACCGCGCAGGCCCAGCGTGCTGTTGGCGATGCGCAAATCCGCAACGGCGAAGCGCTGGTCAAACAGCGTGAATCGCAACTGGCGCAGGCCAAAGTCGATCTGGAGCGAACCACCATCCGTGCACCGGTGGACGGCATCGTTATTTCGCGCAGCGTTGATGCCGGTCAGACGGTTGCCGCCAGCCTGCAGGCGCCGGTGTTGTTCCTGATCGCCCGCAATCTGACCGACATGCAGGTCGAGGCGTCCATCGATGAGTCGGAAATCGGCCGTATCACCATCGGGCAGGAGGCAACGTTCACCGTCGATTCATTCCCGGGACGCACCTTCCGCGGCAAGATCACCCAGGTGCGCAAGGCCGCGCTGGTGGTGCAGAACGTGGTGACTTATGTGGCGATCATTTCTGCGCCCAATCCCGATCTGACGCTGCTGCCGGGCATGACCACCAATGTGCGCATTACCGTCGCCAACCGCGATCAGGTGCTGCGCGTGCCCAATGCCGCATTGCGTTTCCGTCCGCCGGGTGCGCCGGTGCCGGCGAAAGGCGACAAAGATGCCCAGAAGACCGATAGCGCAGCGGCACCGGGCGGCGGTGGACAGGGCCAGGCCATGCGCGAGCGATTGACCAAGGAACTCGGCCTCAGCGCCGAGCAACAGGCAAAACTGGAGGCGATCCAGAAAGCGACTGCAGAAAAAATTGCAGCCATCAGCGTGGATGATCCGGCGCAGCGCAAAAAAGAGGTTGGCCGCTTGCGTGCGCAGTCCCGCACCGAAATCGCGGCGATTCTCAACGAAGAGCAGTTGAAACGTTACGAAGCCATGGCAGCCGAGCAGCGCGGCGTGGTCACGACACGCGGCACAGTGTGGGTGGCGGAGGGATCGCAGGCGCCTAAATCCATCGCCGTACGTCTTGGCATCAGCGACGGCACATTGACCGAGTTGCTTGGCGGCGAATTGAAGGAGGGTGATGCGGTGATCATCGGCACGGGTGCAGCGCGCCCTGAAACCAAGGCTGCGGCACCGCGGTTTGGCTTCTAAAATAACAATAAAAACAGATAGTTATTAACGCGATGGATTGCTGAGCCACAGGCGCCGCACGATGTCGACCCCGCTGATCACCACCCGCGAACTCGCCAAGTCCTATGCACTGGGCGGTTTTACGGTACACGCCTTGCGCGGCGTGTCTGTGGATATTGCTGCGGGTGAATTTGTTGCAGTGATGGGGCCGTCGGGCTCGGGCAAATCGACATTCATGAACCTGCTGGGTTGCCTGGATACACCGTCCAGCGGCGAGTATCTGCTTGCCGGCGACCGGGTATCGGGTCTCGACAGTGATGCGTTGGCGGCGATCCGCAACCGGCGTATCGGATTCGTATTCCAGAGTTTCAATCTGCTGCCGCGCACTTCCGCGCTGGAAAACATTGCATTGCCGCTGCTCTATTGCGGCGTCAGCGGCGAGGAGCGCGATCGTCGTGCGGCGGCGCGACTCGCCGAGGTTGGTCTTGCCGAGCGCGGTCATCACCATCCGGCGCAGCTGTCGGGAGGCCAGCAGCAGCGTGTGGCGATTGCGCGGGCGCTGGTCAACGATCCGGTGCTGATCCTTGCCGACGAACCAACCGGCGCGCTCGATACACTAACCAGCTGCGAGGTGATGGCGCTGCTGCAGCAGTTGAACGCGCAGGGCATGACGGTGGTGCTGGTGACCCACGAACACGACATCGCCGAGTTCGCCAAGCGTGTGATCACCTTCCGTGACGGCCGTGTCATCGAGGATCGCGTGGTTGAAAAACCGCAGGATGCCGTGGCACTGGCCGCGCAACTGCGCGAGGGGCGGGCGTCAGACGAAACGCAGGACGGCGAGGTGCCGGCGTGAACGTTCTCGCCAGCATGCGCATCGCATTGCGCGCACTGCGCATCAACAAACTGCGCAGCGCGCTGACCATGCTCGGCATCATCATTGGTGTTGCCGCAGTGATCACCATGATCGCCGTCGGATCCGGCGCGCAGTCGCAGATCGAAAGCCAGATCAAGGGTCTGGGTACCAACCTGATCATTCTGATGCCCGGCTCCAGCACCAGCGGTGGGGTGCGCATGGGCGCGGGCTCGCGCAATACGCTGACTGAAGAGGATGGTTATGCAATCCAGCGTGATGTGCCCTCCGTGCAGGCTTCCGCACCGACGCTGCGCGGCACCGGGCAGGTGGTGGGCGGATCGGGCAACTGGTCGACCGTGTTCTATGGCGTGACCCCGGAGTATTTCGAGGCGCGCAACTGGGTGGTTGCGCAGGGCAAGGGTTTCGAAGCCGCCGACATTTCCGGTTCGGCCAAGGTCGCTTTGCTCGGTGATACCGTCGCACGTAACCTCTTTGGCGACACCGATCCCGTCGGTCAGATTGTGCGTATTCGCAAGGTGCCGTTTACCGTTATCGGCACGCTGGAGAAAAAAGGCCAGAGCCTGATGGGGCAGGATCAGGATGACGTGATCCTGATGCCGATTTCGACAGCGCGTAATCGTGTGCTGGGCCAGGGTGCAGGCCGCCTGCGCACCGTGGGTTCGGTGTCGATCAAGGTGCGCGACGGCGAAAACATGGCAGAAGCGGAAGCGCAGATCCGCGATCTGCTGCGCCAGCGCCATCGCATCCAGTCCGGGCAGGAAGATGACTTCACGCTGCGCAATCTGTCGGAAGTGCTGAGTGCGCGCGAAGAATCCAGCAAGATCATGGGCCTGCTGCTCGCTGCCGTTGCCTCGGTGTCGCTGTTGGTCGGCGGCATCGGCATCATGAACATCATGCTGGTGTCGGTGACCGAACGCACGCGTGAAATCGGTCTGCGCATGGCAGTCGGCGCGCGCGGCCGCGACATCCTGACGCAGTTTCTGGTGGAGGCGATCACGCTGGCCTTGATCGGCGGCCTGCTCGGCATCGCGCTGGGCGTTGGCGGCTCGTTGGCGATCGGCCGGTTTGTCGGTTGGCCGATCCAGTTGGGTATTGAGCCGGTCGCGCTGGCCGTGGGCTTCTCCGCGGCGATCGGCATCTTTTTCGGATTTTATCCGGCGCGCAAAGCGTCACGGTTGCTGCCGATCGAAGCACTGCGCTACGAATAGGGCGCGGCTGTATACGGCCATTCGCGTAGAATGGCGGCTCCATGGATGCAGCACTCGCGCTCAAAGCCTTCATACTCGGCGTTGTTGAAGGCCTCACCGAATTTCTTCCGGTTTCCAGCACCGGCCACCTGATCATTGTTGGCGGCCTGCTCGATTTTCACGACGAAAAGGGCAAGGTGTTCGAGCTGGTCATTCAGACCGGCGCGATGCTGGCGGTGTGCTGGGAATTCCGAGCGCGTTTCATCAGCGTGCTGTCCGGAATGCTGTCGCAGGCCCCGGCTCAGCGTTTTGTGTTGAACCTGATCGCCGCGTTCATGCCGGCTGCAGTGATCGGACTTGCGTTCGGCAGCTTCATCAAGGGACATCTGTTTCACGCCGTGCCGGTGGCGATTGCGCTGATCGTCGGTGGCGTGATCATTCTCTGGGCCGAGGGTCGCGACCGGCCGGCGCGCATCAACGATGTGGATGTGATGACCTGGAAGGATGCGCTGAAGATCGGGTTTGCCCAAGCCTTCGCGCTGTTTCCCGGCGTGTCCCGCTCGGGGGCCACCATTATCGGTGGCATGCTGTTCGGGCTGTCGCGCCGTGCAGCCACGGAATTTTCGTTTTTTCTCGCAGTGCCGACGCTGATCGCTGCCGGTTTATACGATCTTTATAAAAACCGCGCACTGCTGTCGACCGATGATCTCGGTTTATTCGGCATCGGCACGGTCACCGCGTTTGTTTCTGCCTTTGCCTGTATCCGCTGGCTGATGCGCTACGTGGCCAGTCACGACTTCCGGCCTTTTGCCTGGTACCGCATCGGCTTCGGGCTGTTTATCCTGATCAGCTCCTGGGCCGGTTGGGTGCGCTGGTAATTTCCGGCTAACCCTGCACCCAAGGCAGGCCCGATGCGCGCCAGCCGCCAACGGTGCTGCGGTGCCCCTGGGCATCGCGATCGCCTTCAAACCCTTCGAGTACGTTGTAGCAGTCAGCATAACCGGACTGCATCGCCACCATTGCTGCGTTGTGTGAGCGTCCGCCGCTGCGGCAGATGAACAATACCGGCGCATCGGCGGGAACCTGTCCGGCCAGTTGATCGGCAAACGCGGGGTTGGGCCGGTTGCCGGGATAGGACAGCAGCTCGATTTCAACGGCGCCGGGAATGCGACCCACCCAATCCTGCTCCGCGCGAGTACGGACATCGACCAGGCGGGCGCCCGGCAGGGACTTCCACAACTCAAAAGCTTCGGCCGGCAGCAGTGCGCCGCTGTAAGGCAGTCCCATCTGGCTGGCACGTTCGGCGGCGGCGTCAAGAATGGCTTTGGTATTGCTCATGGCGGATCCAGAGGGAAAAATCAAGAAGGAGATTTTAACCGAGTGCGCAAACTAAAATGGTGCACTATAATCGTGCGTCGCCCGTCTCGGCGCACAATAACGGTGCATCTTTTTGGGGCGCATGGATTAATAGCTGTTTATATTCAGAAACCTAGGGATGCACCGCCTTGGTACACATCCTGCTCTTATCGGGGCCGGAGCAAACTAAACCTCTTTCAATCATTCGCAATCGTTAGGAGAGTTAGATGGGAAGCACTGCCGATGTCATGAAGATGCTCAAGGACAACGAAGTCAAGTTCGTTGACCTCCGATTCACCGATACCTTGGGCAAAGAACAACACGTGTCCGTGCCGACCAAGATGTTTGGCGACGACAAGTTCACCGACGGCCACGCGTTTGACGGCTCGTCGATTGCCGGCTGGAAGGGTATTCAGGCTTCCGACATGCTGCTGATGCCGGATGCGGACAGCGCACGGATGGACCCGTTTACTGACGAAGCGACGCTGATCCTGACCTGCGATGTGATCGAACCCGCCGACGGCAAGGGCTACGACCGCGATCCGCGCTCGATCGCCAAGCGTGGCGAGGCTTACCTGAAATCGACCGGCATTGGCGACACCGCTTATTTCGGCCCGGAACCCGAGTTCTTCGTGTTTGATTCGGTGACCTGGAAAATCGACATGTCCGGCGCTTCGGCCCGCGTGCAGACTTCGGAAGCCCCGTGGTCTTCGGGTGATGACATGGATGGCGGCAACATGGGCCACCGCCCGGCGATCAAGGGCGGTTATTTCCCCGTTCCGCCGGTGGACTCGCTGCAGGACATCCGTTCGGCCATGTGCCTGGCGCTTGAAGAGCAGGGCGTACCGGTTGAAGTGCATCACCATGAAGTGGCGGCACCGGGTCAGTGCGAAATCGGCACCCTGTTCTCCAGCCTGGTGAAACGTGCCGACTGGAACCAGATCCTCAAGTACACCGTGCACAACGTGGCCCACGCCTACGGCAAGACTGCGACCTTCATGCCGAAACCCATCGTTGGCGACAACGGTTCGGGCATGCACGTGCACCAGTCGCTGTGGAAGGGCGGCCAGAATCTGTTCAGTGGCAATGGTTATGCCGGGCTGTCCGAACTCGCGCTGTATTACATCGGCGGCATCATCAAACATGCGCGCGCACTGAACGCGATCACCAATCCGGGTACCAACTCCTATAAGCGTCTGGTTCCGGGTTTTGAAGCGCCGATCAACCTCGCTTACTCCGCGAAAAACCGTTCGGCCTCGATCCGTATTCCGCACGTCGCCAATCCGAAAGCGCGCCGCATCGAAGTGCGTTTCCCGGACCCGACCGCAAATCCGTATCTGGCTTTCACCGCGATGATGATGGCCGGCATCGACGGCATCCAGAACAAGATTCACCCCGGCGACGCAGTCGACAAGAATCTGTACGACCTGCCGCCGGAAGAAGCGAAAAAAGTGCCGAACGTCTGTTCGTCGCTGGACCAAGCGCTGGAATACCTCGACAAGGATCGCGAGTTCCTGACCCGCGGTGGTGTGTTCTCGAACGACATGATCGACGCCTACATCGAACTGAAGATGGCTGAAGTCACCGCGTTCCGCATGACCACGCATCCGCTCGAGTTCCAGATGTATTACAGCCTCTAATCGCATGTGCTGCGGCGAAAGGGCGGGCCAGTGCCCGCCCTTTTGTTTTTCCGCAATGCAATTGCGACTTTTCCTTTGCTGACATAGACTTAGCCCGCTACCGTTCATGCTGCCCGTCAACCACACGGCTGATGCTTCCGTTGCAATAAATGGCAGCGTGCGCGCTGAATTAACCGGGGCAATCGATGCGCTTGTTTCTGAGTTTCCTGTTGCTGGTAGGGCTGGTCGCTTCCGTGCGCGCGGAGATATACGAGTGCGTGGACAAAAGCGGCAACAAACGCTTTACCAACGTGAAATCCGAAGCGGGTGGTTGCAAACCGATGAATTTACCCGCGGTGTCGAATGTTCCCGCGCCCAAGCCGGGTGCAAAGCCTGCGGACGGCCGCTCGGCAACGCCCGAAGGTTTTCCCAAAGTCGACCCTTCTACGCAGCAACAGCGCGATACCGGACGGCGCAAAATTCTCGAGCAGGAACTGGCCAACGAAGAGCAATTGCTCAATCAGGCGAAAAAGGAGCTTGCCGAGCAGGAATCCACCCGCTTGGGCAACGAACGCAATTACCAGCGCGTACTCGAACGCCTGGAGCCGTACAAGAAAAAAGTGGCGTTGCACGAAAGCAATATCGCCAATCTGCGCAAGGAAATGTCCTCGCTGCGCTAGGCCTTTTTGCGGTGATCCTCCACCGCAGCACTGCAGATCAGGGCGGCCGCGAGAAATTTCGCGCTGAACGGCATGCTGGCCTGCATCTTGCTCATGTAACGGGCAGGGACACACCATGAAACCTGCGGCGCTCAACGGGCTGGATTTGCTGGCAACCGCTGTGGTCGTGGTTGATCAAAACCGGGCCGTGCTTTACATGAATCCAGCAGCAGAAAATCTTTTTGAAGCGTCGCATACCAGCGCCAGCGGCCTGACG
>CANHZX010000141.1 GCA_947465215.1 Betaproteobacteria bacterium
TGCTCCGGGTGGAGGTTACCGCGTTTCACCCCGCAAACCTTGCGGCTTGCGGACTCGTCTCTGTGGCCCTATTCCTCGCCTCACGGCGGACGGGCGTTACCCGTCACCCTACCCTGTGGAGCCCGGACTTTCCTCTATGCACGGCACGTCAGGGTTGCCCCTCACGGTTTGTTCCGCACACAGCGGCTGCCTGGCCAGCTTCACCGTTGATGGTAACACGCAGCCCGTTCATCCCTCTGCAAAACCGCCACTCAAGCAGCGCCTTTGCCGCAAGCGCGCACCCTCGCCAGCAACTGATGCAGATGTTGATCATGTACGCCCAACGCATCGAGATGACACAGCGTATTCACGAGGTAATCCACATTCGGCCCGCGTTCCCCGCAGCACATCGCGATGATGCGCGCGGCATCGTCGATAGCCATACGTCCGGCGTAACCGGAATGTGCGCGGTTTGCTACGAAAGCCAGTGCATTGCGCTGTCCGCCCGGCGTCGACACCGGCAGCAACCTCGGCAAATACACGCCGCGGCGCATCTCACGCTGCCATAAGGCCTCCAGCGCAACCGTTTTGTCCGCGGCAGCAATCCGGTAGACGATACCCTTGCAGGCGCCGCCGGGATCCAGCCCCAGCACCAGTCCCGGCTTGGTGGCGGTGCCGCGATAGCGGCTGGAATAAATGCAGAACGTGCGGTGATATCCGCGCAGCAGTCCTGGCTCGGCGGCGATGTGTGAGAAACCGGGGTCCCACATCAGCGATCCGTAGGTAAATACCCAAAGATCGCCACGCGGGAAATCAACACTGCGGTAATGCACCGGATCAGATTCCGGCGAGGCTCTCGCACCCGAACGGCGGCGATGCGGTCGGCGCAGCTTCAAGCGCCGGCGATCTTCCAACTGACCGTCGCACCGGCACGCAACGGCACCAGCGTGTCGGGACCGAACGGCACACTGACCGGCACGTTCCAGCTCTCATCCACCAGCGTGATTTTTTCAGCGTTACGCGGCAGGCCGTAATAATCAGCGCCGAAAAAGCTGGCAAAACCTTCCAGCCGGTCCAGCGCATTCGCCGCGGCAAACGCCTCGGCATAAAGCTCGATCCCGGCGTGCGCGGTGTACATTCCGGCGCAGCCGCAATCGTTTTCCTTGGTGTGACGGGCATGCGGCGCACTGTCAGTGCCGAGAAAAAACTTCGGATTGCCGCTGACTGCTGCAGCCATCAGCGCTTCGCGGTGAAGCTCCCGCTTGAGGATCGGCAGGCAGTAGAGATGCGGTCGGACACCGCCGGCAAACATGGCATTGCGGCTCATCAGCAGGTGATGCGCGGTGATCGTCGCAGCAATCCGCGGCGATGCTGAGATTACGAACTGCGCCGCTTCGCGCGTGGTGATGTGCTCCATCACCACCTTCAGTCCGGGAAAACGCTCGACCAGCGGCGCCAGCGTGCGATCGATGAATACGCGTTCGCGGTCATAGATATCAACTGACGCATCCGTGACTTCACCGTGCACCAGCAGCGGCATGCCCTCCTTGGCCATCGCCTCCAGCACCGGAAAACATTTCTCAATCGCGGTCACGCCCGAATCCGAATTGGTGGTGGCGCCTGCGGGGTAATACTTCACTGCATGTACCATGCCGCTCTGCTTCGCCTTGACGATTTCATCGGGCCGCGAGTTGTCGGTCAGATAAAGGGTCATCAGCGGCTCGAAACGGCTGCCGGCCGGCAGCGCGGCAACAATGCGCTCGCGATAAGCCTGCGCCAGCGCCGTAGTGGTCACCGGCGGCTTCAGATTGGGCATGACAATCGCGCGGCCGAAGCGCGAAGCGGTATGCGGCAGCACATCACGCATCGCGGCGCCGTCGCGTAGATGCAGATGCCAGTCGTCAGGACGGGTAATAGTGAGGGTAGTCATCTGAGTCGTCGAATGGATGTCAGCCTGATGGTAAACGCTGCGCGCGCTGCCGTAAATTCGCAGAAGCCGGAATATCGGTGGTCACTCGCCGCCCTTGAGCACCAGTGCGCGCTCATAAATCACATTGCGGCTGCCGCCGGTGAGTTTTACCGCCAACGCCACCGCCTGCTTCAGCGGCAGCTCGTCGAGCAGGATCTTCAACGTGCCATCGATATCGGCTGCATCGTTGTCGCCGGCCTCCATCGCACCCGCCACCAGCAGCACAAATTCACCGCGCTGACGGTTGTCATCGGCTTCCAGCCAGGCCACAGCCTCGTCCAGCCGGCAGCGATGGATGGTTTCATGAATTTTGGTCAATTCCCGAGCAAAAACGATATCGCGATCACCACCCAGCGTAGCGCAGAGGTCAGTCACGCACTCAATCACGCGATGCGGCGCTTCGTAAAACACCAGCGTCGCCGGTTGGTTGGCGAGATCAGCCAGTACCCCGCGACGCTCGCCCGCACGGGCCGGCAAAAATCCGCAGAATAGAAATCGGCTGTTTTCAAATCCACTGGCCGACAGCGCAGCAACCACTGCGCTGGGCCCCGGCACCGGCACCACCGGATAACCCGCGTCACGCACTGCGGCAACAACCTTCGCGCCGGGATCCGAAATCGCAGGTGTACCAGCGTCGCTGACCAAGGCCACCGACTGGCCCTCGGCGAGCAGGCCGGCAATGCGTTCGGCGGACGCACGTTCATTGTGTTCATGAACAGCCATCAGTTTGCCCGCGATGCCATGGCGTTCCAGCAGCCGTGATGTCATTCGCGTGTCTTCGGCGGCAATCACATGGACGGACTTCAGCACTTCCAGCGCGCGCAAGGTGATATCGGAGAGATTCCCGATCGGGGTTGCGACTACATATAATGTCGCCGTGCCTGCCTTCGTTTCCGTGCCCACGCCGTTTCCTGTCGCCGGATTTCAATGATCAATGCCCATCTACTGCGCCGTATTGCCGCCCGCTGCCTCGCTGGAGTCATGCTGGCGTCCGTACTATACGGAGCACCCGCGGCATTGGCCAGCGAAGCCGCGGCTACGGCACCGGCCGCGACACCAGATCCAGCACCGACTCCGCATATCGCCCTGCTCCTGCCCACCCGCGCCAAGGTCTACGCCCGGCATGCCGGCGCACTGCGTGACGGTTTTCTGGCTGCGGCAAAAGCGCAGGGCAAATCGGTGTTGCCGGTACGCGAATATCCGGTGAACGAGGATGTCGCCGATGCGCTGAAAAACTATCGTGCCGCCATCAGCGCCGGCGCCCGTGTCATCGTCGGCCCGCTGACACGGGATGCCGTGACCGCACTGGCTTTCGGCGAACCGGTTCCGGTACCGACACTGGCCTTCAACATTCCCGACAAGACCGGTCGCGCACCGGAAAACCTGTTCATGCTCAGCCTGCAGGTTGAAAGCGAAGCCCGCCAGGCGGCACAGCTGGCCTTCCGCGAAAACCGGCGCAAGGCGCTGATCATCACCGGTACCAATACGGTACAGAAACGCATGCAGTCAGCCTTTGCCGGTGAATTCTCGCGTCTGGGCGGCACCGTGCTGGCAGAAAGCATTGCGCCCGATCCCGTGCGCCTGAAAGCCGCGATCCGCCCGGAGGCGGACATGGCATTTCTGGCCCTCGATCACGACGAAGCCCGCGCCGTATGCGCCTATCTCGGCGCAATGCCGGCCTATGCCACTTCCAGCGTTTACGCCGGCGAGCGCGGTCCGCTCGCTGCCTATGATCTGGCCAATGTCAGCTTTGTCGACATGCCCTGGCTGATTGAACCGGATCATCCGGCGGTGATGGGTTATCCGCGCCCCGACCCGGGCAGCGCCGAATTCGAAAGACTGTATGCGCTCGGCATCGATGCATGGCGCATCGCCCAGCTGTTGCTGGCCGGCGAACGCAGCCTGAAACTCGACGGCGTCACCGGCGAACTGACACTGGGACCCGGCGGCATCATCGACCGCACACTGCGCGCCGGACGATTCATCGACGGCAAGGCCCGTCTCGCGGAACCTGCCTCTCGTGAATCCGCGCGGTGAACAGGGCGAAGCGCTCGCCGCTGCATTCCTGCAGAAGCAGGGGCTCTCCATCACCGCTCGCAACTACCGCTGCCGCTACGGCGAAATCGACCTGATCGCACGGGACGGTGAAACGGTGGTCTTCGTTGAAGTACGCAGCCGCGCCAGCGGCGCCTATGGCGGCGCTGCGGCCAGCATTACGGCCGCAAAACAGGACAAGCTGCTGAAAGCCGCGCGTCACTATTTGGCGACACTTTCGTCCGAGCCGGCCTGCCGTATCGACGCCGTGCTGATCACTGGCGACCCGCCACAGCTTGAATGGCTGCGCAACGCCGTTGAAGCCTGACTGGTCGATTCACTCTTTACAGGTACAATACCGCCACTATGGATCTCATCAGCCGAATCAGCGAAAACTTCTCAGAGAGCGCACATCTCAAGCTGCAAAGCATGGATGCGCTTGCCGCCCCCATCGCCGCCGGTGTGCAGTCGATGGTGCGCTGCCTTCAGGCCGACGGAAAAATCCTTGCCTGCGGCAACGGCGGCTCGGCCGCTGATGCCCAGCATTTTTCTGCGGAACTGCTGAACCGTTTCGAGGTCGAACGTCCAGGTCTGGCGGCAATGGCGCTGACCACCGACAGTTCGACCCTGACTTCGATCGCCAACGATTACGACTACAAACTGGTGTTTTCGAAGCAGGTACGGGCGCTCGGACGCGCCGGAGATGTGCTGCTGGCAATTTCAACCAGCGGCAATTCGCCCAACGTCGTTGCAGCCATCGAAGCAGCCCATGAATGCGACATGCGTGTCGTCGCACTCACCGGACGCAACGGCGGCAAGATGGGCGAAATACTGGGACCTGACGACGTGCATATCTGCGTGCCCGCAACCAGCACTGCGCGCATCCAGGAAGTGCACCTGCTGTCGCTGCACTGCCTGTGCGACGGCATTGATTGTCTACTTTTGGGAGTCGAATAAATGCGCAAACTGCTCACCTTGACCTGTATCGCCCTGCTCCCCGTCGTATCCGGCTGTGCCGCAGTTGCGATCGGAGGTGCCGCGGCAACCGGCGTTGTGATGGCGGAAGACCGCCGTACTGTCGGCACGATCACCGAAGACCAGGGCATCGAACTGAAGGCGTCCTCGCGGATCGAGGAAAAGGCAAAAGATGCCCACATCAACATCACCAGCTACAACCGCATGGTGCTGCTGACCGGCGAAGTGCCCACCGAAGCGCTCAAGACCGAGGCCGAACGCATCACGCGCGCCGTTGAGAACGTGCGCAATGTGTTCAATGAGCTGAAAGTCGGCCCCAATACTTCGATGCAAACGCGCACCAATGATTCAGTCATCACCTCGAAAGTGAAAGCGCGCTTCGTGGATGCCAACAAATTCGGCGCGCTGCACGTCAAGGTCGTCACCGAAGACAGCGTCGTTTACCTTCTCGGCATGGTGAAAAAACAGGAAGCTGCGGATGCCACCGAGATCGCGCGCACGACGGGTGGTGTCAGCAAGGTCGTCCGGCTCTTTGAATACCTCGATTAATTCAATAAAAACAATATCTTACAAGGGCGCCTTCGGGCGCCCTTGTTGTTTCAGCAGGCGCAGCAGCGGCCCCAACAGTGGCAGTTTTTCATAGAGTTCTTCCGCGGCATCCCAATAATCGCGATGCACAGCAACCAATCCGTCCGCATCAAACGTAATCAGGCTTGCGCCATGAATGCGCTGTGTTTTGTGCGACTGCCAACCACGGAAACGGAACTCGAAATCCCAGGTCAGCATCACGCGCGTCTCATCCACCACGCGCTCGCGTACAAAAAACCGCGGCGCGTCAAGGCGTTCAAACATGTGGTGAAAAATCGCCTGCACTGCTGCAATCCCGCGGACATCGTTGAAGGGATCACGAAAGCGGCAATCCGCTGCATAGTATTCCGGGAAATCGGCGACAGACTGCGGTGTCAGCGTTTCAAAAAACTGCACCAGCACATCAACCCGTTGTTGTGGCGTGATTATTTGCGACGTCATAAACCCGTCCCCTTGTGCACCAACGCAAAATACCAGCGGTAAGGCAGCAAACGCAGCAGCTTGAGCCAAAGGGTGAAACGTTTGGGAAAATGGATTTCGAAATCGCCGTGCTCGAACCCGGCGATGATGGCCTTCGCTGCATCGTCCACGCTGATCAGCGCCGGCATCGCAAAGGTATTGCGGTCGGTCAGCGGCGTTTTGACAAAACCGGGATTGATCACGTAAACACTGATGCCGCGCGGCACCAGATCCAGGTACAGCGTCTCCGCCATATTGATCAGCGCCGCCTTGGTCGCACCGTAGACCAGCGCTGTCGGCAGTCCGCTGTAACCGGCAACGCTCGACACCACCGCAATACCACCCGCGCGCTGTTGCAGCAATTGCTGAACAACCGGCTGCAGGCAGTTGAACACGCCGTTGATATTGACGTCGACCATACGGCGGGCTTCTCCGGCCTCAAGATCCCAGGCCCGTACCGGCTGGTGCGTACCCGAACACAGCACAACGAGATCCACACCACCCCACGCCGAGACGACGCGCTGCAATGCCGGCGCAACGGCTGTCCCGTCGGTGACATCCAGAGGAATCGCCAGCGCCTGCGTCCCGTGAACGGCCGCCAGTGTTTCCAGTTCGGCCGCGCGCCGTGCAGACAGCGCCACGCGGGCGCCCCGAGCCAGCAGCGCCTTCGCCACACCCTCGCCGATGCCGCTGGACGCGCCGACAATCCAGACGCGCAATCCCCGCCAGTCGCGGATACCCCGATTGAGACTCATGGACGGCGCCGGAAACTCAGCGTCACTTCGCCGAGGCGTACACCGAACTTGCTCATCACCGAGCGGTTGAGCATGACCTGATCATCCATCAGATACATCCAGTCATCGAAATCCACTTCCCAGACACGCCCGTCGACATCCAGTTTCAGCACGTACTGCCAACGCAAAGCGTTACCGCGCAATTCTCCGGTGGCCACACCGACCACGTCATCCGCCGTGCCGCGATAGCGGTGCTCATCGATGCGCTCCAGCGTCCATACCCTGCGGCTCTTGCTGCCGTCAGAATACTCGAAATATTCATCCAGGGTCCCCGTATTGCCGGACCAGCGGGCATCAATACGTACTGTGAAACGCTTCACCACCTTGCCGCTGCGGTCCTGGAACATACCCCAGGCATCGATGGTGCCGTCAAAATAACGTTGCAGATCCAGGACCGGACGTTCATCCCGATACTGCTCGACGGGAACCGAACCGCAGCCGGCAAGCAACATCAGCAGCATGGCGAGCGTTGCTCTTAAAAAACACATCAGTCTCTTCCTTTCAAATCATTTGCAGCCATCCGTGCATCAGTGACCGTCAATCCCAGCAATACCGCCGCCGACAGCTTGATCGCACAGGGCAGCAGCGCGTAAACCAGCGACAGCGCCGATCCGGCACCCGCTACCGATCCCGGCTGGTATCCCAACCATTGCAGCAAGGGCAATGTGATGCCGGCAGCCAGTGCCAGCGCCAGTTTTTCCAGCAGATGCCACAGCCCGAAGTAGGCGCCGTCGGGACGCCCGCAGGCATCCTCATCATCATCGATCAAGTCGGCGAGCAGCGACGCCGGCAGCGCCAGATCAGCGCCGAAGGCAAAACCGGAAAGCACGCACACCACGGTAAATGCAACCGCGTCGCCGGCACCGAGAAAACCCGCCCAGACAAACGCCGTAACCGCCATCACCATCGCCATCAGCCA
>CANHZX010000142.1 GCA_947465215.1 Betaproteobacteria bacterium
ACTTCCTGCCAGTCGTGGCAGCAGGAGAACATCAACGACACCATGCGCAATCTGACGTTGGTCAGCGTCGACACCGGGCATCACTCCTACGGGCCGGCATCGCTGTATCAGATGACCTTTGATTTTTTTGAACGCGTTCTCGACCGCCGGCAGCCGGCAACCATCCGCGGCATCCGATTCGCCGCGGGCAAGACCTCCGCGACTGTCACTGCAGCCGGTGGCGGCGTATCAACGGTGCAACTCGGCAGTGCGCCGGTCAGCCGCGACGGCATTCTCACGGTGGCGCTGGATGACCTCGCAAAAATCTACGGTGCAGCGGATTTCCGGATCTTTGACGTGCACACCTACAACCGCACGCCGGCCGATCTGGTTTCGGTCAAAACCGTCACTTACAACCGGATCGCGGTGAACATCAAACCCGGCGAACGTTTCCTGCGCGTCGGCGGCGCGATCCATGCCAATGACACGACGGGACTGACCGCCAAGGTGGCCGCCGATGATCCGCGCATCGACAAGCGCACCCTGTCCGTCGCCGCGCAGAACGTGAACGGCAAAATCTTCGTGCCGGTAGTCGAGTTCATGCAACTCTTCGGCAAGACGGTGACGGCTGAATAAGCCGGATCAACAGCCGTATAAACAACGGGGCCTTGCGGCCCCGTTTGTTTTTGGCGGGATTCTTTGACAGGTTTCAGCGGATATCCAGCAGCTCCGACAGATTCTTCCAGAGGATTTTTTCTTTTTCGGCGGCGCTGAGCGTCTCGCGGTCTTCGAGCCATTTCACCGGCGACGGATGCCAGGGCACGAAAGGCCAGTCGCTGCCCATCACCACACGCTCGGCGCCGACACGGTCGATCAGGAATCGCAGCGTGGCTTCGTCGCCGACGACGGTGTCGTAATACAGCTTGCTCATATAGGCGCCCGGCGGCTGCGGTGTGCTGCGCGTATTGGGCCGGTCCTGCCAGTTCTTATCCATGCGTCCCATCGCGAGGCAGGCCGGAC
The DNA here is from genome assembly GCA_947465215.1 of Betaproteobacteria bacterium. Taxonomy (GTDB): domain Bacteria; phylum Pseudomonadota; class Gammaproteobacteria; order Burkholderiales; family SG8-41. Next base: position 1,000 of record CANHZX010000142.1, read on the forward strand.
CGCCACCGTGGGCGATGCAGATTTTGACGTCGGGGCATTTCTCGAGCACGCCGCCGGCGAGCAACACGGCGGTGACGATGGCGTCATCGAGAATCACGCCAAGGCTATTGTTGAGGCCGTGACGGCTGATACGTTTCTGCAGGAAGTTGTTGCGCGGCTGCGGGTGGTAGAACAGCACTGCTCCGAGTTGCTCCGCCGCCTTGAAAAACGGCAGGAAGGCGGGCTCGTCCCACTGCAGGCCGTTGACGCTGGTATCGAGCGAAGCGCCCTTGAGACCCAGCGTGGTGACCGCGCGTTCGAGTTCGGCAATTGCCAAGCCGACATCCTGCACCGGCAGCGTTGCAAATCCGGCCAATCGGCCGTTGCTGCGGCGAACGGTTGATGAAAGTTCATCATTGAAGTCACGCGCCAGCGCGAGGCCCTGCTGCGGCTCGAGGTGATAACCGACAAAGGGCGTGTGGATGGACAGCACCTGCACATCGACCTTCTGCGCATCCATGTCCTTGATGCGCTGTTCCATGCTGTAGCGCAGCTTGGGCGAAGAGAATTCGGTGCGCTCGCCATTCGCCACCATGATGCCGGAACCCTCGCCGGGTTCATGACGGAAACCGTGCCAGTCCTGTTTTTGTTCAATGGCCCGCCACATCGAGTCGGGAACGATGTGGGCGTGGATGTCGATGGTTTTCAAGTCGGGTCTCCGCGCAGCAATAACGTCAATAAAATGAAGGATCTGAAACAAAGAGGGCACACCGGGCCCGTCAAGCTGCGAGAATATCAGCTTGGCTGCGATGTTTAACCTGCCCCGACCTGAAAAACCGGCTTTGCATTGACGGATTGATGAACGACCCGCACGACATACTGCGCAACAGACAAGATGGTGTGACCGTGCCCCGGATCGGCGTAATGATCGCGGTGTCGGTGCTGATCCACATCCTCGCGCTGCTGGGCCTGCCTTCGATGAAGGTTCATCTGCCAAGTGACTCGGATTCCCCGGAGACTTCCAGCGCGCTGACCTTGCGTCTGGCGCCGCCTTTCCCGCCGTCAGCCCCGGCAACACCTGCGCCATCCGCACCGGCGCCCCTCAGTAAGCGTCAGCCTCCGGTGGTGAAACCGCCTTCCGCGCCGCCGGTCATCGCGCTCAAAAAACCGGCGTTGACGCCCGCGCCGTCCGTCACACCGGCACCGCCGCCCCCGGCAATAGCCAGCGACATGGATTCCTATATTGAAGCGCGACGCCGCGCCCGCGGTGACAACACGCCCGTAGCACCACCGCCGGTTGAGGATGACGATGCCCGCGCCCGGCGCGCCATCGCCGGCAACCTCGGCACGATCCAGGACCGCAATTTCGGTTACGACCCGCGCCGCGGCGGCGGCATGTTCCAGATCGAACAGATGACGTCCGACTACGCCTCGTTCATCTTTTACGGCTGGAACAACAATATCAACCGCAATACCAAACAGCTGATCGAAGTGCGCAAGGGCAACAACAGCGACATCCGTTACGCGGTGGTGCGCATGATGATCGCGCTGATCCGCGATAGCTCGCAGGAGGATTTCATCTGGGTGTCGCAGCGCCTGGGCCGCAGCGTAACGCTATCGGCGCGCCCCCGAGACAATGCCGGACTGGAGGAATTCATGATGCGCGACTTTTTCCCCGATGTAGTTCCGGCGCAACGCTGACCGCGGATCATCGTTTAGACTTCCGCCCCATGAACGAACTTTCTTTTTCACCGACCTGGATTGGCATCGCCGCCGCCGTGCTGACGACATCCGCATTCGCGCCGCAGGCCTTCAAGGTCTGGCAGACGCGTTCGACGCGCGATGTATCGCTGGCGATGTTCCTGATGATGGTGACGGGTAATGCGCTGTGGCTGCTTTACGGCATCCTGATCAACGACCTGCCGCTGATCGTCGCCAACGCGGTGACGCTGGCGCTCGCCGGCGTCATTCTCGTCGCCAAAATCCGCTTCCGTTAACCCGGCAGCGGCCTGCCGCAGGCCTGTTTGTAAAACACTTCCGCCGGCGTTTTGGCGCGGACAGGCACTCCCGCCATGCGCCCGGCTTTCCTGACCACTGCGCCCTCGCCTTCCGGGTCTCGCGTATAGACGCTGCGGATCAACGAAATCATCTGCCGGTCACAGTCGACTTCACTAAGCATTTCATGGGTTCGATGGATCTGTCCTGAAACGCGCTCCGGCCGGTCCGCGCTGAACACGATCCGCCCCCAGACTGCGGGATTGCCGCCTGGCGCGGTCTCGCTAACTTCGCGGGTATAGACGGTCAGCGTGCGGTCGCCGGAGGCACGCGTCCAGGCACCGCGCGCAGCGGCCCGGAACTGTTCGAAAACCTGCGCCTCGCGGGCGACCATGGCCTCGCGAATTTCCGCACTGATGCGCGAGGACGGTACATTGACGATGGTCATTGCGTCGAGGTCTTCGCGCGCGATGAAATTCATCGTTTTACAGTCGGTCGCGAGAATGATGCCGATCAGACGGTTCACCGCCGGCGCCACCAGCGCCTTCTCCATGATCGTGCGCATGCGCCGCTCTTCCACATCACTGAAGCCGAGCGCGCAGACGCCTTCGCGGGAATGCTGGTGTACGCCGAATTTCCCGCCGTCAGCAATCATGCGTTTGCGGCCACCGAGAAAAACATAGGCGCAGGCGGAAAAGCATATCCCGCCACTGGCGATCTCGGTATCAAATTCCTGTTTGGCGAGAAAATCCGCGATGCCGTAGGCATAGCGCGGCGCGCCGCCGGCAGAGTTCAGCACCATGATACGTTCGGTGCAGCGCTGGCGCCGCATCTGCTGCAGTCCTTCGTTCAGCGGTTTGATCAGGGTGTCGTCGATCAGCCCGTCGATCACCACCACGCACTGGCCGGCCGTGGCATAAACATCGATATTGCCCCGGGCGTAGGCAAGACTGGTTTGCTCGACGCCGGCCTGGGTCTGGGCCTGCGCCGGGACCGCGATGGCCAGGGCGAGGGCGAGGCCTGCGAGCGGCCTTCGCAAAATGCTTCTGTTGTTCAATGATCCGCCCTAGATAGCCGTGTTCAATCAAACTCGTCGACTGCGTGAAACGGCCGATCATACAAGCTGCGATGCACCTGCGGTGAAAACTGCAGTAGCTTCAGCGCGCCCTGTCGTTTGAGCGCCCGCGCGCGCGACCGCCATCGTCATGGCCTCTGGTTTCGCGTCCCGGCGGCGCACGCAGCTGGGGCGATTCACGCAGGCCGTTATCGTGCCGCGCGGCCGGGCGCTGTTCGAAAGCCTGCGGCGCCCGCAGCGGCGGCGAGGACTGCGCCGGACGATGTGTTTCTTCACGCGGGCTCTTCAGTGCCGGTGTATTGGAAACCAGCGGTGCAGGTACGGACGGCGCACGCCGGTCTTCCGCCCTGACCAAAGGCCGGAATGGCTCCTGCACCATCGGTTCGCGCGGTGGCGTTTGCATGACCTGCGGGCCGGGTGCATAACGGCGCACTTCATGACGTTCCTGCTGCGGATATGGCGAACGCGGTATTTCGCGACGCTCCGGCGCGGGCTGCTGCTGAAGCGGTGCATTCGCTACCGGGCGCTCCGGTGGCTGGCGGCGCAGCGTCGACTCGCGCGGCTGGTCGCGGTAATGCCGTTCACGCAGTTCGTTCTGGTATTCGCGACGCGGATAATGGTCGCCGGAATAGTAGTGCTGGTACACCGGCGGCGCGGCCCGCACCACGGCGCGATGATCCCAGTGATCCCAGCCGCGGCGGTGCTCGGCCCAGCGCGGGCCCCAGTACAGATCCCAGCGCGGCGGCGCGCTGACTGCCCAGCCGTGAAAATACACCGGCGGATTGACGTAGTAATGAACGGGAATCCGCAGCACGAACAGCGGTACGTCATAGGGATCAATGCGGTCCCAGGGGCCGTCATGCCAGGCGCTGCGATACCAGCGCTCGTCCTGGAACACCCAGTAAAAACCGTCATAAAAAAAGTAGTTCACCCGGGCCTGCGGCGCGTAATACACCGGATAACCGGGCACCGGCACCAGATCCGGATAAACCGGCTGGACAATGCCGATGCGCGCACCGGGGATTGCCATTTCGATGCTGACCTGTGCCGCCGCCGGCGTTGCCACAACCAGCGGCGCCAGCAACACTGCCGTTGCAATCAGCATACGGTGCAGCACGGATTTAGCGGCGACCACGGCCATGTCCGCCGTAATAACTGCGGCCGCCCCAGCCGCGGGAGTATCCAAGGTGGATGGACGGACCGAAATAAGTCGGGCCGTAAACCAGAGGCGGACCGTAGTACACCGGCGCTGGCACATAGACCACGGGCGCCGGTTCGTAATAGCCGGGCTGCGCCGGCACCGCAACGCAACCACCCAGGGCGGCCAGCGCGGATGCGATCAATAGCACTCGTAATACTCGGACGGGTTTATTCATATCGGCTTTCTCCTCGTGCTTATTGGACACGAAGGTTCAGCGCTGTTCACCCGGGATTTTGTAAGAGTTTGTTAATGGCTCAATTGATGAGGCCGTTCTGTTGCCGCGCGGCGACAAGCCGCCGGCTGACGCTGCACTGGAGCGGTGCAGTAATAAAAAAACGGAGCCCTGAGGCTCCGTTTTCAGAAGTGCGGTTGCGGTTATTCGACTTTGGCGCCGGAAACCTTGACGGCTTTCGCCCACTTCTCGGTTTCCATGGCATGAATCTGCCAGAACTCCTTGGGGGTTCCGATCAGCGGATCGCCGCCGAGTTCGGCCAGGCGCGTGCGCATTTTCGGATCGTTGAGTCCGTCGTTCATCGCCTTGTTGAGTTTGGCAATGATCGCGGGCGGCACGCCCTTGGGTACGCTCATGCCGAACCATGCGCTGGCTTCGAAGCCGGGAATGGTTTCAGCGATCGTCGGCACATCCGGCAGCGCGCTGCTGCGTTTGGCAGTGGTCACCCCCAGCGCGCGCAATGTGCCTCCCTTCACATGACCGATCGACGACGGCATGTTGTCAAAAATAACCTGCACGTTGCGGCCGTTGACCAGTTCGATCAGCGCCGGACCTGCGCCCTTGAACGGCACATGCAGCAGATCAAGGCCGGTGGCGGCCTTGAACAGCTCGCCGGTCAGATGCACCGAAGTGCCGCTGCCCGATGACGCGAGGTTGACCTTGCCCGGATTCTTTTTGGCGTAGTCGATGAATTCCGGCACCGATTTCGCGGGCAGGTCACGGGTGACCACCATCATGTTCGGCACGCGGACGATGCCGGCAACGCCGTCCATGTCTTTCAGGAAGTTGAAGGGCAGCTTGCTGTACAGCGTGGCGTTGATCGCGTTGGCGGGATTCACCAGAAAGACGGTGTAGCCGTCGGGAATCGCCTTGATCGCGAGTTCGGTGCCGATGTTGTTGCCGGCACCGGGACGGTTGTCGATGACCACCTGCTGGTGGAGCTGCTGCGACAGCCACTGGCCCATGATGCGTGCGAGGATGTCGGTGGTGCCGGCAGGCGGATACGGCACGATCCAGCGGATCGGACGTTCCGGATATTTGTCGGCCTGTGCGTTGGCGTCGGCGGCAAGGCCGAGGAAAGTGGCGCTCAGTATCGCGAGCGCTGCAAGACGTGCAGTGATCATCGAACTACTCCTCCGGTGGGTGAGACGGCCTGTATTTTTATTGCCGTCAGCGCCACTATAGCCGTACCCGGCCGGATTGTGCGCGCCCCGAAGTTACCAGACCCGCTGCGCCATCAGCCCGAAGGTGCCGATCAGCGCCAGCCCGATCACGATGACCGTCACGCCCACGGCCCGCGGGTAAACCTCAACCAGCGGATCCAGCCTGACCCGCATGTCATCGGCACCCTTGGTCGCCTTGCGCACCGAAACCCAGCGGCCGGCCCAGGCCTCGATCGCTTCCACGCGCGCCGGAAAAAACGCGAGCAGGATGCCAGCCACGACGGCCAGCGCATTGCCGATGAGCAGCAGCCAGCGCAGGCTGTCGACGATCCAGTGCGAGACATCCGGAGCCATGGCACCCAGGCCCAGCAGGTGAACCGCCGCGAAAAACTCGAACTGAAACAGAAGACCATACAAGGCAAACGCACCGCCAAGGATAAAAACGGCGGCGAAGCCGTAGCGGTATTTCTGCACCAGCGGACGCGTATCCCGCGGTATTTCCAGCGGTTTGGTTGCCGGGCGCATCGAAACCCAGCGGTTCAAGGTGGCGATCAGGCGCAGCGCACCGGCGCTGTTGACGATCAGGCTGATGCCAAAAACCAGCAGTGCCGCGCCCGCCAGCACAAAAAAGATCACCATCGATTGCGCCAGCCATTGCTGGACGACCGGGTGTTTCATCATGAACAGAAAATCCATGCCCTTCTCCTCAAGGTTCATCCGATGGAAAGGTCGGGAAAGGTTACATCTTAGGGGTTAATAAGAATTTAAGGGTGCAGTGCGAATTCCGGGAATCAGCGCCAAGGGTCGCGTTTAAGTGACCCGAATGTCGCAACATTGTGTTCGGAACCGTACAGACCCTTCTTCAAACGCAAATTAAGCTTCAAATTTGCAAAAAACCATTTTTTTCAATGTCTTGCGATTTATAAGATCGCTACGCCGTTAACTAATTCTTCACAGGCTGAAGCGTAGCCTGACGTTTCAAATGACCGCAGATGACTTCGACAGCCTCGTGCAGCAATGCCGCTGGTCTCTACGAACCAGACCCGCATCACGTCTGATCAAACCTAACA
>CANHZX010000143.1 GCA_947465215.1 Betaproteobacteria bacterium
ATCCCTCCGTTGCCGCCAGCGGCGCATGCCCCTCGCGCCAGGCGGCGACTGCGGCGGCGATGACTTCGCGTGGATTCAGCAGTTTCAGGTTCAGCGCCGCCGACAGCAGCGAGTGCCAGCCGAAGGGCATGCTCGTCCACATCGCATCCTGATGCTCTCCAAAATGCGGCAGACGATGCTTGATGAAGTCTTCGAGGGCACGCAGCGCGTCGGTGCGGGTGACCGGCCAGTTGAAATCGTCGAGGCTGCCCGGATGTTGCGCAAACCGGCTACTTACCATTGCGATGACCTCGCGGGTGACGGCATCGGCCGTGAACTGCGGCTGCCGGGGCAGTGGACCGGGCCCCTTTTTTCCGAAACCGGCGCGGTTGTCGCTGTCGAAATTCCAGCGCCCGCCCGCGGGTTGGCCGTCTTCCAGCATCACGTCGTGGCGGCGGCGCATTTCCCGGTAGAAAAACTCCATGCGCAGTTCGCGACGGCCTTTGGCCCAGGCTGCGAAGGACTCGCGGCTGCACAGGAAATGAATATCGTCGCGAATTTCCAGTTTGATGCCAGACTGGCGGCAAAGTTGTTCGATAGCCTGCTGCAGACGGTATTCACCGGGTTCGCAGACGATCAGTTTTTCCGGGCGGTTTTGCGCGATCACGTCGCGCAGTCGCGTGATAAGGGATGTTTCCGTACGGTCGTCTAGTGCAAGGTACTGCAATGGCAGATTTCGCGAGCGCAAGTTTTCCGCGTAGTGACGCATCGCTGACAGGAACAGCGCGATGCGCGCTTGATGGCTCCAGACATGGGTGGCCTCGCCCGCGGCCTCGATCATCACAATGCCGTCGCGGTCGCAGTCGATGCCTGCCAGCGCAGGATTTTCAGGGTCGAGCTGGTCGCCCAGCACAAGAATCAGATTACGCATCGGTTCAGCGGCTACGGCGGCAGCGCTCGGAGCAGTATTTGACGGCATCCCAGACTTTTGCCCAGCGTTTACGCCAGCTCATGGGGCGGCCGCAGGCTGAGCAGATTTTGACCGGCAGTTCCGATTTGCGCATCGCGGGGGCGCCTTTGTAAGAATCAGCGGCGCGCGTGTTCGACGCGCCAGCGCTCAATGGCGTATCGCATGTCGTCGAAGGAGCGCAGCAGCAGAATGCCTTCGGGTGCCTTGCGCGCGCGTGCCAGGGCACCGCCGCCGCCCCAGATTTCAGCGCCGTCGGGAAGCAGGCCGCGCAACTCGCTCAAACCGGCCAGCGCGGCGCTTTGCGTTACAGCGCTGCTGAATGAGAGTGCGACGATATCGACTTCATAGGCAGGCACTGCGTTTTTGATGTCGATGACCGGGGTTTCCGTTCCGAGCGCGACGCAGGCCGCACCTTCGGCAGCCAGCACGGCTTCCACCATCAGCAGGCCGATGCGGTGTTTTTCGCCCGGCAGCGAGGTCAGCAGCACGCGGGGCGCCGAGCCACGGCCGGGCTGTGCGATGATTGCGTTGCGCAGGATGTTCTGCACGTGTTCGGAATACAGGTGCTCGTCAAATATGGCGACGCGACCTGCGAGCCAGGCTTCGCCGATCCAGTGATTCAAAGCGGTGACGGTTTCGGTGACAAAGCGCAGCAGGCCCTGCTTCATTAACGCCTGTTGCAGCGCGTTGCGGAAGTTTTCAACATCGTGACGCAGTAGCAGATCGATCATCACTTGGATTTCCGGGGGCGTGTCCTGTGCCGGCGCGCGCGAGGAAATCAGCTGGGTCAGCTCTGAAACGCTGCGATTGATGATCTTGCCGGGGCGATGACCGTAATCGATCAGCAACCGCAGCAGACGCAGTTTTTCCAGTTCCGGCAGTGAATACAGGCGCTCGTCGTGGCGGTCGCGCAGCGGTTTCGGGAAGCCATAGCGGCGCTCCCAGACTCGCAAAGTGTCCTTGGACAAACCGGTATCCCGCTCGACAGCGGCGATGTTGTAGCAAACATCAGGGGTAGTCCCTACAGTGACAAGGTAATTGTTCATTTGTCGTGGACAGTATTGGGTTTTATCGCTTAAAAATGGGAATTTTCGCAGTCATTCTGTATCTTTGACCAAGACATTATTGGACAGACATTGGACAAAGTCAATGTGCTGACGCCCAATTCGCTAATCGGCGTGGCTTGATGTCAGCCATCTGCCATGGACAAACCACGGTATATCCCTCAACAGGAGCTCCTATGAACGCCCCCGAAAAATGGCTGTTGCCTGACGTTCAGGCCATCGCTGACCGCCGTAACATCTACATTAATCAGGTCGGCGTGAAATCGCTGGTCCACCCGGTCCGGATCGCCAGTGCGAATGGCGATGTGGTTGCCAGCGTGGCCACCATCGACATGACTGTCGGTCTGCCGCCCGAGGTCAAGGGCACGCATATGTCGCGGTTTATTGAGGTATTGCAGCAGCATGAGCAGGCGCTGGATGCCGCCGGATTCGCTGCGCTGCTGGAGAAAATGCTGCAGCGTCTGGATGCCGACAGCGGCATGATCGAAATGCGCTTCCCCTATTTCATCAGCAAGCGCGCACCGGTGTCCGGCGTGTCCAGCCTGCTCGATTACAAGGTGATGTTGCGCGGCGAACGTAAGGCGGGCGGTAGCGTGTTCACCACCCAGGTATCGGCGCCGGCGACCAGCCTCTGTCCCTGTTCCAAGGAGATTTCCGAATACGGCGCGCACAATCAGCGTTCGATCATCACGATCACTGTGGAAGCTTCTGCGACGCTGACCATCGAGGAAATCGCCGGCATCGCCGAGCAGGAGGCTTCCTGCGAGGTCTACGGGCTGCTCAAACGTCCGGATGAAAAGTATGTGACCGAACGCGCCTACGACAATCCGAAGTTTGTCGAAGACCTGGTTCGTGACATTGCGTTGCGGCTGGATGCCGATGCCCGGGTGCGCAGCTACAAGGTCGAGGCGGAAAACTTTGAATCGATCCACAACCATTCGGCCTACGCCCTGGTTGAACGCATCAAGCCAGTCGCGGCATGAACCGGCAGGCGCCCGCGAAACGCATCGCCGTTGTCGGCTCCGGCATTGCCGGGCTGTCGGCGGCGTGGCTGCTGTCGCCCGCGCATGCAGTGACCTTGTTCGAGGCCAACGACTATCTTGGCGGGCACACCCATACCGTCGACGTCACCCTCGACGGTATCACCGCGCCGGTGGACACCGGTTTTCTGGTGTTCAACGAGCGCACCTATCCCAACCTGATTGCGCTGTTTGATCATCTCGGGGTGACTTCCACCGCCAGCGACATGTCGTTCTCGGTGAAGCTCGAAGCCGAGCGCCTGGAGTGGGCCGGCAGCAACCTGTCGACGGTTTTTGCACAGCGGCGCAATCTGTTGCGGCCGGCGTTCTGGGGCATGCTCGGCGATATCCTGCGCTTTAACCGGGAAGCCGGTGCCCTGGCGCAGGCGCAGAGTGACGTTGCACAGTCGCTGGGCGAGTTCCTTGTTGCCGGCGGGTATGGCCGTGCATTCCGCGACTGGTATCTGCTGCCGATGGCCGGCGCGATATGGTCCTGCCCGACAGCGACGATGCTGCAGTATCCGGCGCGTACGTTTTTCAGGTTCTGCGCCAATCACGGGTTGCTGCAGGTCAGCGACCGTCCGCAATGGCGCACCGTCAACGGTGGCGCCCGTATTTATGTCGAGAAGCTGGCGGCAGCGCTGCCTGATGTGCAGCTGAACCGGCCGGTGGCAGAAGTCCGTCGCGATCCGGCCGGTGCGGAGCTGCGCTTTGCCGACGGCGCCGTTGAGCATTTTGACGAGGTTGTGCTGGCCTGCCACAGCGATCAGGCCCTGCTACTGCTGGGCGATGCCGACGCTGCCGAGAAAAGCCTGCTGTCCGCGATCGAGTATCAGGACAACGAAGTCGTGCTGCATACCGACGAGCAATTTCTGCCGTGTCGCCGTTCGGCCTGGTCGGCGTGGAATTACCATGCGGATCATGCCGCAGATGGCGGACGGCCTGTGGGTGTCAGTTATCTGATCAACAAGCTGCAGCCGCTGCCGTTCAGCCGTCCGGTGATCGTCACGCTCAACCCGGTGCGCGAGCCGCGACCCGGTCATGTGATCGAGCGCTATCGTTATGCCCATCCGGTTTTCGATCTCGGCGCCGTTGCGGCGCAGGCGCGGCTGCCGCAATTGCAGGGCCGGCATCACATCTGGTATTGCGGCGCATGGACCGGTTATGGTTTTCATGAAGACGGTCTCAAGGCTGGCATGGCCGTTGCCGCGGGCCTGGGCGTGATCGCTCCCTGGCTTGCCCAGCCCGAAGTATTGAAGGCTGCCGCATGAGCGAGACGCTTTCGGGCGCACGACTGTATTGCGGCGAAGTGCTTCATCGCCGGCTCGCGCCCGCCGTCCACGCCTTCCGTCAGGGCGTTTTTTTTCTGCGCCTGCGTATCGACGGACCCGAACAACCGCTGCCGGCACTGTGTTCGCGCAACCGCTGGAACCTGTGCGGGTTTTACGATGCCGATCACGGTCCGCGCGACGGCAGTCCGCTGGAGCCGTGGATCCGCGGTCTACTTGCCCGTCACGGTCTGGAGTGCGCAGATGGTGCGATCTGGCTGCAGACGTTTCCACGCGTACTCGGTTACGTGTTCAATCCTGTCAGTTTCTGGCTGTGCCATGACCGCGCCGGTGCACTGCGTGCGGTTCTCGCGGAAGTCAGTAATACCTTCGGCGAACATCACAACTATCTGGTGGCGCATGACGATGCCCGGCCGATTGCGGCGGGAGACTGGCTGAGCGCCCGCAAGGTCTTCCATGTGTCGCCTTTTTTTCCGGTAAGCGGCGAATACCGTTTTCGCTTTGCCGATCACACTGAACGCTGCGCATTCCGCATCGATTATGAAGACGGACGCGGCAACAGCCTCGTCACCAGCGTCAGCGGCACAGCACAGGCGGCGACCACGGCGGCGCTGTTGCACGCATTTTTCCGCTATCCGTGGATGACGCTGGGCGTGATGCTGCGCATCCATTACCACGCGCTGCGGCTGTGGCTGAAGCGCGTACCCTTTTTTGCCAAACCGATTCCTCCCGCAGAAGACACCACAAGATGACGACGACCATGACCGATCGCGCGCTATCGCGCGCCGAACCCGCTGCTGCACGCTGGATGTTCAAACTGCTTACGCAGTTGCGCTGCGGAAAGATTACTCTGCATGCTCCAGATGGACGGTCGCAGGAATTTTCCGGGCCGAAGCCCGGACCCCATGCGTCGCTGACGCTCGCTGACTGGCAGGTGTGCGGCGACATTCTCAGCCGCGGCGATATCGGGCTCGCAGAAGCCTATATTGCCGGGCGCGCCAAAACCGATGACTTGACGCAACTGCTGCTGCTGGCCGCGATGAACGAGCAGGCGATTGAAGAGGCCATTCATGGCCGCTGGTGGGCCACGCTGGCCTACCGCTTGCGCCATTGGCTGCGCCCGAACACGCGCAGCGGCAGCCGCAAAAACATCCATGCCCATTACGACCTCGGCAATGATTTTTACCGGCTGTGGCTGGATTCGACGATGACCTATTCATCGGCCTTGTTTGAGGGTGATCTCACACGCAGTCTGGCGGATGCGCAGTCGGCGAAATACGCACGCATTCTGCGGGCGCTTGATGTGCAGCCCGGCCAGCACATCCTTGAGGTCGGATGCGGCTGGGGGGGCTTTGCCGAACATGCCGCGCGCGCCGGTTGCCGTGTCACGGGCATCACCATTTCCGCGGCGCAGCTCGAATACGCCCAACGCCGCATCGCCGCCGCCGGTCTTCAGGACCGTGTTGAACTCCGGCTGCAGGATTACCGCGATCTCGACGGGCAGTTTGACCATGTAGTGTCGATTGAAATGTTCGAGGCGGTGGGGGAGCGCTACTGGCCGGGTTATTTCGGCATGCTGCGAGACCGGCTGAAGCCGGGTGGCCGCGCGCTGGTGCAGAGCATCACTATTGCCGAGTCGAAGTTCGAGCGCTATCGCACGGGCACCGATTTCATCCAGCAATACATCTTCCCCGGCGGCATGCTGCCTTCGCCGCAGCGTTTCGGTGAGGTCGCTGCGGGGCAGGGCATGAGCGTCGAAGACATGCATCATTTCGGACTGGATTACGCCGAGACGCTGCGGCGTTGGCACCAGGTATTTGAATGCGCGTCTCCGCAGGTTCGTGAGCAGGGTTTTGATGAGCGTTTCATGCGTACCTGGCGTTTTTATCTGGCCTATTGCGAAGCCGGGTTCCGTGCCCGTGCCACCGATGTGGTGCAGGCGGTTCTGGTTCATGCCTAAGTTGGTTTTATTGGCACTGGCGATGTGGTTTGCCGTGCCGGCTGCGGCGGTCAACGTGCCGGCCGAACTACCCCCGGCGGTCTGCAGTGCGATTGAAGCCTGCCGCATGGTCGGCAAGGGACGTATGCGCTGGTGGGGCTTCCATGTGTATGACGCCGCCTTGTGGTCGCGCGACGGGCGCTGGCATGCGGATGCGCCTTATGTGCTGGATATTGTCTACGCACGCCAGGCCACCAGCATACAAATAGCTGAAACCAGCATCGGCGAAATGCGCCGGTTGGGTGCCAGGGATGAAGCCAAACTGGCACGCTGGGATGCGGCGATGCGCAGCACGTTTCCCGATGTGCAGCCCGGCAGCCGGCTGATCGGCGTTTACCGGCCGCAACGCGGTGCACAGTTTTATTCTTCAACGCGGCTGCTGGGCACCATCGACGATCCCGAGTTCTCAAGGTTTTTCTTCGGCATCTGGCTGGACCCGCGAACCCAGAAGCCGGATCTACGTAGCGCGCTGCTGGGCGGCAGCGAACGTGCTGACTAAAACGGCGCTGGCTGCCTACGCCGCGGTTGCACTGCCGATCGCCGCTGCGGCTTTGCCGGTGCATGTGCAGGTGCCGAAGTTTTATTCGGCGCTGGGGCTGGATCTGGCGGTGATTGGCGCAGTGCTGCTGGGTGTTCGTCTGCTGGATGCCGTCAGCGACCCCTTGCTTGGTGCGCTGGCAGATCGTGTGCCACGGCGTTATGGCGGGCACAAAGCGATGATTGCCGGTGCCGTACCTTTCCTGGCTGCGGGGCTGTGGCTGCTATTCAACCCGCCTGGCCAAGCGTCGCTGCTGCCATGTTTGATCGCTGCACTGATACTCACTTATGCCGGTTTGAGCGCGGCCAGCATCGGCCACATGGCTCTGGGCAGTGCCCTGTCCCGGGATTATGCCGAACGTACCCGGATCACTGCGACCCGCGGTGTTGCCGCACTGGTCGGCGTGTTGTGCGCAGCGGTGATTCCGGAGTGGCTGGTGCAACGGCAGGGTGCTGCCGACGGACTGGCCTGGTTTGCACTCGGTTATGCGCCGTTGTTGGTAATGGCTGCAATCATTACGCTGAGGTTCGGCCCCTCGCCCGCAGCTCATGTGCCACCCCGTGCCGTTTCATTCGCTGCGCTGTTTCTGCCTTTGCGCAATCCGCGATTCCGGCGGCTGGCCCTGGTGTTTCTGATCAATGGTGTGGCCGCGGCGGTACCGGCGACGCTGCTGCTGTTTTTTGCCGCGGATGTTCTGCAGCGTGCCGATCTGACACCGTTGTTTCTGCTGGTTTATTTCATCGCGGGTGCCGCAGGGATGCCGTTCTGGGTGCGCTTTGCCGGGCGTGCCGGAAAGGTTCGCGCCTGGCTGATG
>CANHZX010000144.1 GCA_947465215.1 Betaproteobacteria bacterium
AACAGCGAAGTGCAGATCGTTGCCACGGTGATGTCCTCAAACAACGAAATCGACTCCGATATTCCGGCAATGGTCGGTGCGTCAGCCGCGCTGGCGCTGTCCGGCATGCCCTTCGGCGGCCCGATCGGCGCGGCCCGCGTGGGTTACGCCAATGGCCAGTACATCCTCAACCCGACCCAGACGGAGCTGAAAACTTCACAGCTCGACCTGGTTGTTGCTGGCACGCAGCAGGCCGTGCTGATGGTCGAATCCGAAGCGCAACAACTGCCCGAAGACGTAATGCTCGGCGCCGTGGTATTCGGCCATGACCAGATGCAGGCTGTGATCAACGCGATCAATGAAATGGTCGACGAGATCGGTGTTCCGGAATGGAACTGGACCGCACCTCAGAAGGACGAAGCGCAGATCGCGCGTATCGCCCAGGCTGCGGAAGCCAATCTGCGCGAGGCTTACCAGATCAAGCAGAAGCAGGCGCGCACCGTCCGCCTCAAGGAAATCACCGCCAAGGTTGTTGCGGAAGTGCTGCCGGCCGACGCAACGCCCGATCAGATCAACAACGTCAAGAACGAACTGGGCAATCTGGAAGCCAAGATCGTCCGCAACCAGATTCTCGACGGCGAGCCGCGTATCGATGGCCGCGACACCCGTACCGTGCGTCCGATCACCATCCGCACCGGCGTGCTGCCGCGCACCCATGGTTCCGCACTGTTCACCCGTGGTGAAACCCAGGCCATCGTGGTCGCGACACTCGGCACCTCGCGCGACGAACAGATCATTGACGCGCTGCAGGGCGAATATCGCGATCGCTTCATGCTGCATTACAACTTCCCGCCGTATTCGACCGGTGAAACCGGCCGCGTCGGTTCGCCGAAACGCCGCGAAATCGGCCACGGCCGCCTCGCCAAGCGCGCGCTGGTCGCTGTTCTGCCGACGGCAGAAGAGTTTGCCTACTCGATCCGCGTGGTTTCCGAAATCACCGAATCCAACGGCTCGAGCTCGATGGCTTCGGTCTGCGGCGGCTGCCTGTCGCTGATGGATGCCGGCGTTCCGCTGAAGGCGCAAGTCGCTGGTATCGCGATGGGCCTGATCAAGGAAGGCAACCGCTTCGCCGTGCTGTCCGACATCTTGGGTGACGAAGATCACCTCGGCGACATGGACTTCAAAGTCGCCGGCACCGAAAACGGCGTGACCGCGCTGCAGATGGACATCAAGATCACCGGCATCACCAAGGAGATCATGCACGCCGCGCTGGTTCAGGCGCGCGAAGGCCGTCTGCACATCCTCGAGAAAATGCGCAGCGCAATCAATACACCGCGCACCGAACTGTCGGCCTGGGCTCCGCGCATGATCACCATGAAGATCAAGCCGGAGAAAATCCGCGACGTGATCGGCAAGGGTGGCGCAGTGATCCGCGCGATTACCGAAGAAACTGGTACCACAATCGACATCCAGGATGACGGCACTGTCGTTATCGCCTGCGTGTCGTCGGAAGGCGGCGAAAATGCCCGTAAGCGTATTGAAGACCTGACTGCCGACGTTGAAGTGGGTCGCATTTACGAAGGCACCGTGCTCAAGCTGCTCGATTTCGGCGCGATTGTCAGCGTCCTGCCGGGTCGCGACGGTTTGCTGCATATCTCGCAGATCGCCAACGAGCGCGTCAACAGCGTGGCTGACCACCTCAAGGAAGGCCAGATTGTGCGCGTCAAGATCATCGAGGCTGACGAGAAGGGGCGCCTGCGCCTGTCGATGAAGGCAGCGGCTGCAGAGGCTCAGGAAGCCGCTCCTGCGCAGTAATCAGGGGTAGTTCCAATGACAAAGGGGGCCGATGGCCCCCTTTGTTTTTTTGAGGTGGTGCAGCCGCCTTATTTGGCGACTTGGCGCTCGCGCATCTCGTCCAGCGTTTTGCAGTCAATGCACAGCGTGGCGGTCGGGCGTGCTTCCAGGCGTTTCAGGCCGATTTCAACGCCGCAGGAGTCGCAATAGCCGTATTCATTGGCACTGATCCGGGCAATCGTTTCATCGATCCTCCTGATCAGTTTGCGTTCCCGGTCGCGGTTGCGCAGTTCCAGGGACATGTCCGATTCCTGGCTGGCCCTGTCGTTGGGGTCGGCAAAAATGGTGGCCTCGTCCTGCATCGTGTGAACGGTGCGGTCGATGTCCTCGGACAGCTCGCTCTTCATTTCTTCGAGCATCTTGCGGAAATGCGCCAACTGCCGCGCATTCATGTATTCCTCTTTGCCCTTGGGTTTGTAGGCGGGGTAATTCTTGAGAATTTCGGTGGACATGAGGGCTTTGTGTGCTTAAAAAAAGAGCTTTAATAGCAGAATTCGATACCTGTCGCAAGCAAGTATCGCGCTTGGGGTGCTGTTGCAGAATTGACGCTCTTGTCAGGGGTAGCGTATATTACGCGCCTTCGGTTTCGGCGGGAGAAAACCCGGCGTGCCGGCCCAAATGTGCCCGTAGCTCAACCGGATAGAGCACCGGCCTTCTAAGCCGGGGGTTGTGGGTTCGAGTCCCGCCGGGCGCGCCACAAATCAGTTTGTTTTCAGGCAGTTCTCGCAGGTCAGTGGTGGCTGTAGCTCAGTCGGTAGAGTCCCGGATTGTGATTCCGGTTGTCGTGGGTTCGAGTCCCATCAGCCACCCCATTTTTTCTTCCTTTCGGTTATTTGCTGCGCAGCAGGCGCTGCTGCTCACGCTGCCATTCCTTTTCTTTTTCGGTTGCCCGCTTGTCGTGCTGTTTTTTGCCCTTGGCAAGGCCGATTTCCAGCTTGATCAGCCCTCTGGAGTAATGCAGGTCGATGGGTACCAGTGTGTACCCAGCGCGTTCGACGCTGCCGATCAGCCTGTTGATTTCCTCGGCATGCAGCAACAGCTTGCGTGTGCGCGTCGGATCCGGATGCACATGCAATGATGCGGTCGGCAGGGGCGTGATGTGACAGCCGAGCAGCAGCAGCTCGGAATTACTGACAATCACATAGGCTTCCTTGATCTGGGCACGCCCGGCACGGATAGCCTTTACCTCCCAGCCTTCAAGCGCGATACCCGCTTCGAAGCGCTGTTCGATAAAATAGTCGTGAAACGCCTTTTTGTTCTGAACGATACTCATTGCGCAATCAAATCATGACAAACGGTATTCTAACCGGCCGGACTGTCTCCCCGGCGACAAGCTGCAAATGAGCAGCGTTACCCGGTCCGCTCTGGTGCCGTTCAGCGCGCAGCGGATGTTTGATCTGGTCGAGTCGGTCGAGCAATATCCGCAGTTTCTGCCCTGGTGCAGCGGCACTGCTGTCGGTCATCGCGACCCGGAAGTGACTCAGGCTACGATTCACATCAATTACCGGGGCATCAAACAGAGCTTTTCAACCGAAAACCACAAGCAACCGCCGGAACGGATGACTCTGCAATTGGTCGAGGGGCCGTTCCGTATGCTCGACGGGGAGTGGCGCTTTACCGCACTCAGTGCTGAAGCCTGCAGGATTGATTTCCGTCTGACTTACGAGTTTTCCAGCGCGCTGCTGGATAAACTGGTCGGACCGGTTTTCGGTCATATCGCAGGGACCATGGTTGACGCCTTCCTCAAGCGCGCCGATGTCGTTTACTCGCAGCCATGAAAATAACCGTGGTTTATGCCTTGCCGGATCGCCAGGTGGTCCGTGAGCTCGAGCTGGATGCCGGTGCTGACCTCGGTGCTGCCCTGAAGGCTTCCGGGCTGCTCAGGGAGTTTCCGGAGATCGAAGGGCAGAGTATGGCAGTCGGGATTTATGGTCAGGTCGCATCACGTGCGGCGTTACTTACTACCGGTGACCGGGTGGAAATTTACCGCCCTTTAACTCTGGAACCGAAGGAAGCACGACGCAAGCGTATCAAAGGCTGATCGATCATTTGCAGTTGCTGTCGACCGCGCGCTGCGCCCGTTCAATTTCTACGGCACGGTCGCCGTCATCGAGATAAGAGCGTTCTCCGGTCTTGGGATCGGTTTTTCCGATACGCATCCCAGCCTTCAGGCTGGTCAGGTAACCCTTGGAGCTTTCGCAATTCTGGGACATGTCTGCCGATTCGCGGTTTTTGTCTTCGGTCTTTTTTGCGGTGTCCTGCTGCTCGAGCTGACGTTTGCGAAATTCGGCATCACGCTCGGCGAGAGACTTTTGTGATGTGGCCGGGGTAGTCGCCGCAGCTGGGGCATTGCGGATACCCGTATTTTCAGCCTTAGTGCCGGGCGGGCAGGCTGCGGCAAACTCCACGCGACCGCCGGCGCCCACACATTTCATGATCTGCGCCTGCGCCAGTCCAGGCAGCAGCACAAGAACCAGCATTATCAGCAATCTATTCATGGTCATCGCCTGGTCTGTGATCATTGGGCGCGGACTGCGCCCGCGCCGGGCAAAGGTGAACTGAAAATAGCCACTTTACCCCTTGCCGTCAATGGAACAACGTCCTGCTCAGTTTACCGTTTACGCCTCAAAGTCTATAATCCGCCCTTTGCGAAGGACGCATCTCATGCGCGTGGTGCAGAAAGCCCTGACTTTCGACGATGTGCTGCTGATTCCGGCACATTCCGCCGTCCTGCCGCGTGAAGTCAGTCTCAAAACCAAGCTGACTCGCGGCATTACCCTGAACATCCCGCTGCTCGCCGCAGCCATGGATACCGTGACTGAGTCCCGTCTGGCGATTGCCATCGCCCAGGAAGGCGGCATCGGCATTGTTCACAAGAACATGACGCCCAAGGCGCAGGCCATCGAAGTCACCAAGGTCAAACGTTTTGAGAGCGGCATCGTCAAGGATCCGATCACCATTACCCAGGACATGACGGTCCGTGACGTGCTGGCACTGACGCAGCTGCATCGGATTTCCGGTCTGCCGGTGGTCGGCGCCGATGGCAAAATCGTCGGCATCGTCACCAACCGGGATCTGCGTTTCGAAAGCAAACTCAATCAGCCCGTCAAGAACATCATGACGCCGCGCTCGCGTCTGGTCACCGTTCGCGAAGGTTCGGGGCGGGAAGAAGCCCGCGCACTGATGCACAAGCACCGCTTGGAGCGTGTGCTGGTCGTCAACAAGAATTTCGAGCTGCGAGGGCTGATTACCGTCAAGGACATCCTCAAGTCTTCCGAACACCCCAACGCCTGCAAGGACAAGCTGGGGCGCCTGCGGGTCGGCGCCGCCATCGGCGTGGGCGAGGGTACCGAGGAACGCGCCGAGGCGCTGGTTGAAGCCGGCGTCGACGTGATCATCGTGGATACTGCGCACGGTCATTCCGAGGGTGTGCTCAAACGCGTGCGCTGGCTTAAACGCACTTACCCCAAGCTGCAGATCATTGGCGGCAATATCGCCACCGCGACTGCAGCCAAAGCGCTGGTTGATCATGGTGCTGACGGCGTCAAGGTCGGCATCGGTCCCGGATCCATCTGCACGACGCGTATCGTTGCCGGTGTCGGCGTGCCGCAGATCACGGCTGTCGACAACGTAGCCAAGGCCTTGCTGAAGACCGATGTGCCGCTGATTGCCGATGGCGGCATCCGTTACTCCGGCGACATCGCCAAAGCCATTGCCGCCGGTGCACATGCGGTGATGGTGGGCAGCCTGTTTGCAGGCACCGAAGAATCCCCCGGGGAGATTGAGCTGTTCCAGGGCCGATCCTACAAATCCTATCGCGGCATGGGCTCGCTCGGCGCGATGCAACAGGGCTCAGCGGACCGTTATTTCCAGGAACACGACGAACTGGATACCGAAAAGCTGGTTCCGGAAGGCGTTGAAGGTCGCGTCCCTTACAAGGGCGGTGTCGCACCATTGATCCATCAACTGATGGGTGGATTGCGTGCCAGCATGGGCTACCTGGGTTGCGCCAGCGTGGAGGCGGTTCGGCGTGATGCCGAGTTTGTCGAGATTACTTCGGCCGGTATCCGTGAATCCCATGTGCATGATGTGCAGATCGTCAAGGAAGCGCCGAACTACCGCGTTGAATGATCCGTCGCCGGCGCCTTTGCGCCGGCGCCCCTGAACCCGTTAATCCGGTGCGCACGTGCAACACGAAAAAATACTGATTCTCGATTTCGGCTCGCAATATACCCAGCTGATTGCGCGCCGCGTGCGCGAACTGCATGTCTATTGCGAACTGCATCCCTGCGATGTTTCCGATGAGTTCATCCGCGAATTCAAACCCAGCGGCGTGATTCTGTCGGGCGGACCGGCTTCGGTGTGGGAGGAAAGCACGCCGAGGGCGCCGGCGCTGGTTTTTGAACTTGGCGTCCCCGTATTCGGCATCTGTTATGGCATGCAGACCATGGCCGCGCAGCTCGGTGGCAAGGTTGAAATGGGCAAGGTCCGCGAATTCGGTTATGCCGAAGTACGGGCAAGGGGCCACACCGCACTACTCAAAGATATCCAGGACCGCGAAACGCCGGAAGGGCATGGCTTGCTCGACGTTTGGATGAGTCACGGCGACAAGGTCATTGAAATGCCCCCGGGTTTCAAGCTGATGGCCAGCAACGCAACTTGTCCCATCGCGGGTATGGCCGACGAAGACCGGCGTTTTTATGCGGTCCAGTTCCACCCCGAAGTCACGCACACGCTGCAGGGCAAGGCATTGATCGAACGTTTTGTCCTCGGCATTTGCAAACTCGCAGGCGACTGGACGATGCCGAATTACGTCGACGAGGCGGTTACGCGCATCCGTCGCGAGGTCGGCAAGGACGAAGTCATATTAGGTCTGTCTGGCGGCGTTGATTCATCCGTGGCGGCTGCACTGATCCACAAGGCCATCGGCAAGCAGCTGACCTGCGTATTTGTCGATAACGGTCTGCTGCGCCTCAATGAAGCCGAGCAGGTGATGGAGACTTTCGGTAGCAATCTCGGCGTCAAGGTGATCCATGTGAACGCGCGTGACCAGTTCATGGGGCATCTCGCCGGCGTCACCGACCCGGAGCAGAAACGCAAGATCATCGGTCGCGAATTTGTCGAGGTTTTTCAGGCCGAATCCGCGAAGCTGCCGAACGCCAAATGGCTGGCGCAGGGCACCATCTATCCCGATGTCATCGAGTCGGCCGGCGCCAAAACCAAAAAAGCACACACCATCAAGTCGCATCACAATGTCGGCGGCCTGCCGGATACGCTGCACCTGAAACTGCTGGAGCCTTTGCGTGAACTGTTCAAGGACGAAGTCCGGGAACTCGGTCTGGCACTTGGGCTGCCGCGTGACATGGTGTTCAGGCATCCATTCCCCGGACCGGGGCTCGGCGTGCGGATCCTTGGCGAAGTGAAGGAACAGTACGCCGATTTGTTGCGCAGAGCGGACGCGATATTCATTGATGAACTTCGCGCTGCCGGGTGGTACGATAAAACCGCACAGGCATTCGCCGTATTCCTGCCGGTCAAATCCGTCGGGGTCATGGGCGACGGTCGCACTTACGAATACGTCGTTGCCTTGCGAGCCGTACAAACGACCGATTTCATGACCGCGCACTGGGCTGAATTGCCTTACAGCCTGTTGGGCAAGGTATCCAACCGCATCATCAATGAGGTTCGGGGTATCAACCGGGTGGTCTACGACATCTCAGGAAAGCCGCCGGCCACCATTGAGTGGGAGTGATTTGGCGTCTTTCAAGGACTATCGACATCTATCGATGGGGTGCCGTTAA
>CANHZX010000145.1 GCA_947465215.1 Betaproteobacteria bacterium
CGCACAGTGCCGTGATCCAGATCAGCTGCAGGCCGCGACGAATGGTGTCGAACAGCGTATCGGGGCTTTTGTAGATCTCGACCACGCCGATGACACGGGTACGTTTTTCATCCCACATCGGCAGGTAATGCTCGGCGAACTGCTTTTGCGGCATCGCTGCGAAGACATGCTCGGGCTTGATGTAGGCGCGGGACTCGATCAGGTCGGCTTCAACCACAACTGCACCCTTCAGTGCGCGATCAAGCTCCGGATTTACTTCGAAATTTTGATGATTACTCGCATCGTGACTCGACCACAGTACGGTGCCTGTTAACGAGAAGGCCTGGGCACGCAAGACCCCGGGCATTCTGGCTACTGCGGACAGGGATTGCTGTGCGCCGGTGGCCTTTGCCGCGGCCGGATTGCCGGAAAAAAACGTTTCATTGAATTGGTGGCCCAGTACGCGATGAATGAATTCCGATGACTCCTTGGCATCGTGGTGGAGCATTTCCCAAGACAAGAAGCGCGCCAGCACTGCGGACATGCCGAGAGTTACCGTGACAATCACGAAAAAACTGATCACAGCGAAGCGGCGGCTGAGATTAAAGGTCTGCGGACGCAGTTGCGCCGTGACCTCGGCCCCGCGTTGCGCCGGTAACAGACCCCAGCCGCTGAGTACGGCGGCAATGCGATCGATCTTCAACATCGGGCGGACCCTCATGCTGCCCCCTTCCGCAGCAGCTGCGGCTGGACAAAGCAGAATGCAGGCGCAGCGATGGCGTTCAACGGGGTGCGGCTGTTGATTACAGTTAGGATGTTCATTGGATAATCAGTCCGGGTGCGGTGAGAGTCAGACGGCCACCGCGGCTGGAGTCGATCACCAGTGCGCTGGGTTCCTGGAAAGTGGTGGTGCCGGGAACGCGCGGCGTCTGGATCGTCGCCTGCCAGCAGGTCGCCGCAGCCCCACAGACACTGCCCTTGCGCGTCTGCATCGTCACCGGTTGCGCGGTCAGCGCCGTGGTACCGGCAAACACGCTGGCGAACAACTGCGTCGGCGCGGCCGGAACCGATGAAGCGGCGGTCACTGTCAGCCGGCCATTGGCGCGGGTCCAGATGGCACTGCTCACGGTAATCACGTCAGGCACCACGTTGACACGCACTGTTGCCGTCGACACCTGGCCGCGGGCGTTGGTGGCGGTCAGTTCAAACACCAGGGTGTCGGGTGCGCGAGGGGCGGTAAACTGGATCGCCAGCGTATTGCTGCCGGTCAGTGCCACCGCAGCGCCTTGAATCTGACGCCAGGACAGGGTCACGGCCTGGGCCGGCACATTGGGATCGGTCACCACGGCATTGACCGTCGCTGAGGCCAGTGCGGCCGCATTCACGGCGGGGCTGGCGAAGGCGATCACCGGCGCCTGGGTCTGAGCGGCGGCGTTGACATTCACCGTCACCGTTGCGGTCGCCGAAGCCAGACCGTTGCTGACGGTGAGCTGGAACTGCAGGGCCGCCGGCGCGGCCGGCGCGGTAAATCCAACCGTGGCGCCATTGGCGGACAGTGTCACCGCCGGACCGGCGATCTGCACCCAGGAATAGCTGAGGGCACGTGCCGGGACGTTGGTATCAATGCTGGCTGCCGCGCTAAGGACGACTGCTGCACCGGCTGCCATAGTCTGCGTGTTGCCGGCGTTGGCGATAGGTGCGGTGACTGCAGGCTGCGGATTCGGTACGGGATTGACCACCGGTCCCGCGGCAACTGCGGGTGCTGACGGGCAAAACGTTGCCGCGAATACCGGTGACGCCATCGGCGATTGCCACGGCGCCGGGCTGAGCTGTCCGACCATCGGGCCGGTCACACCGGCGGGCACCGAGACGCTTTGCAGCGGGCCGCTGCCGCAGTACAGGAAAGGCAGGTCCTGAAAATTGGCCGGCACCATCGGTTGGCCGATCAGTGCCGCTTCCGGAAATAGCAGGTCGAATACCGGTGCGCTGTACGCGCCGGCAATCAGGTCATTGGCATAACGTTGCGGCTGCGCCGGCATCACGCAGGGGGCGGCGTCCGAGCCGCAGAGATTACGGGTCACCACGCGCATCGTGCGCGTCGGATAACCGGCATAGCCGTTGGCACGGAAACGGAAACGGCCGAGCACGCCGCCGTTGGCAGTAACCGCACCCTGGAAACGGTCGATTTCGCGACCGGTCGCCGGATCCTTGTCGACGGTGTAGATGTCGACAAACATGCTCGGGTCGGTGGTGAAACCTTCAACGCGCATTTCGGTGGTCGAGGCCTGCGGTACGCCGGCAATCGTCGCCGGGGCTCCGACACCGACCACCATCACATCGAGGCCGATATAAGCCGGCTTCACACCGGGTTGCGTGTAAATGCCGACGTTGGGAATCAGTTCGTAAGCGGAGATGAACGGCGCACCCAGCGCATCGACGCGCAGCGTTCCCTTGAAGGCAACGGTGTCGCCGATCACGATCGGCGCCTGACGCGTCGGATCGGTCGCACAGATTCCGTTGAGGCAAGGCGCCAATGCGCCGCCCGCAGAGGCAACCGGTGGCGCGTCCATCGCGAAGGTGCGGCAGAACTGGCCGGCAGCAGTGGCCGGGAATGCGGGGAACTGCGCCGCTGGCAGGGAACGGCAAGTCGGTCCGAGGGGACGGTTGCGGATCGGGCACAGCGGATCCTCGCCACCGTTGGTGCGGTCATAGGGATCGATACGCGGCACGCACATCGGGTAGCCGGTTTCCGAACGCACGGTGGGGTTGTCGGTGTCGGCGGTGAAGCGGGCATCAAAGTCCTGCGATTCCACGGCAGCACCGGAACCGATCGCGCCTTGCACACGGCCGAAACGGCCGACCGGATCATTGAGGCGGACACGGGTATCGGTCGCTGCGGGAACGTTGGGGATGCCGCCGATGTGGATGTCGCCGGTCTGGTAGTTGATATAGTTGACGATGCCCGTCGCACCAACAGCCTCGCCGAAAGCCTGGCCAATGAGCACCAAGCCGGCGATGTAGCGACCGCTGATGACGTTGCCCTGAACGCGGATCTGGTACGAAGGCAATGCGCCGTTGTACGGCAGCTTGAGCGGCAGGCTGTCGCGCAAAGCCAGTGCGGTTTCACCGCTGCGGGTGCCCGCCGGGACCTGGCGGAACAGTTCCGCCCAAGTCAGCGAGGTGGCCGGCATCTGGAGTATGGTGTTGCAGGGGATGACGACCGTGACGTTGTTGACGGTCACCGTGCCGCCCGCAAGCAGCGGGTCGTTGGCGCGGCAAATCGCGCCGCTGGTGTCGAGCGTGGCGGCCTCGATGAATCCGGTAATGTCGAACTGGGCGGGGAATGGTGCGGCAGCCGGCATCGGTGCCGGGGCAGCGGTCTGGGCGACTGCGGTGAAGGGCAAGGCCAGACTCAAGGCGCAAGTGCCGATGGCGCGAATGATTCTTGACTTGAGTGTATTTTTCATAATTATCATTTAGTGGCCGCAGCAATCCCTTGGCAACGGCTTCCAGCCCTTTATTGATGCATAGATACTTGAATAAAAACGATAATTCTAAAAATCTGGTCTATCGGATAACGCTAAAACCCGCTTTTCAACCAGATTTCACCCACAATATATTACAAATTATCGTTTGTATCAATTTTATTATTAATTTATTTTTTGGTGGCGGTGAGCCGGCTTCACCGCACCTCGTTTACTGGACCCGGAACAGTCCCCACATGCCGCTGTGGGTACCGTTGGGCGCGTAGTCGCGCATCAGGTAATCGCCGGGGATCGAAGCCTCGCCACCGGCCTTAGGCAGGATCACGTTATAGGCCGAACGCGGCAGCAGGCCGTCCTGCTCGCCCCGCCAGAATCCCAGCGGATTGTGGCCGATGCTCTGCGAGGGCACGGTGCCGGCCAGGTAAGGGTCCTGTTGCCACATGTGGCCGTGCAGCGACCACACCGAACTGCGTGCGAGGCCATGGGGCATCAGCAGGCGGATGCGATTTTCTGCACCACGCACCGTCGTCAGCACCGGCGTTTCCGGATCGGCGTTGACCATCGAACCCGGCGACGGGCCGCTCGGCGCGCAGCAGGTGTTGCTGAATGCCTGCCATGCGGTGGCGATGCCGCCGAAACCTTCATGACCAAGCGGCGCCTCGGGATGCATGCCGAAGCGGAACCACATCGGCTCGCTGCGGTAATTGACGCCGAACTGGCCGATGTCCTGCGGATCATCACTGAGCTGGTTCTTGCCGACGGCAGAACCGTCGCGGTAACGGAAGTTCATGCCCTTCTGGTGAACCAGCGCGTGGTCGCGGTACGTCTTGTTACCGACCTTGACCGTTGCCGATGCCCGGTTCTTCGCATCTTCCACCCAGGTTGCGCCCGGCGGCTGGATGAACAGCGCGCCGACCAGACCCTTGTGGCCCTGCTTGATTTTGTCCGCGGGCATCAGGTTGACGCCACCGAACTCCACCGGCGTGGCCTGTAACTTGGTCTCGTCGCGATTCGCATCGAGTGGCGCACGGGCATTCGGCACCTGACGCAGGTCACCGGCATACCACTGGTAAATCCGTGACTGGCCGGGAGCCACCGTCTGCACCGGGTTGATGCCGACGTTGGTGCCATCGCTGGAGCTGATGTCGTATTCGAGCAACTGCGTGTGCATGCCGACATGGCTGGAAGTCTTGGCCAGGTTGAGCTGGAAATAGGTGGTGCCGTCGATGGCGTCGCGGTCACGCACGACGGCCGCGACCGTCTGCGCATGACCCGGCAAGTCGGGCATCGCTTCGGGCAGGCGGTTACGCAGCGTGACTTCGATACATTCACCGGCTGCTGCGCGCAACACCAGCGGTTCGACCGGCACGCCGGCCTTCATGCGTCCTGCGGCATCGAGATCGTTGGTGCGCACATAGAGCACAGCGGTCGGGTCATGCAGCGGGCCCTGCTGCGCCGGCAGATTGCGCCGCACCTCGGACGTACCGGTGAGGTCTTCGACAAAGATCTGACGTGCGGGAATCAGGGTTTCACGGCTGTTGTAAACCAGCGTGCCGCCATTCGGATCAAGCGGCGCACCGGCGTGAAGGCCGGCAGTGCCGTCGCTCGGCACCAGGCTCACGCCGGCGGGACGGGTCAGCGCCTTGTTGGCGAGAACAACCGTCACGTCATGACGCCGGATCACGGCGTTCTTGGGACACATGCCGCGCATCGCGCCGTCGGCCTTCATCACCACCGGCCGCGGATTGGCCGGCAGCGGGAACAGATTGTCCTGACGCGTGCTGTAGTTGCGCATCACGCCCCAGACGCCGGTCCACCAGCCGTCCGGTGACGAATCCATGGTCCAGGCGTAGTCGGCGGTCTTACCGTTCTGCGTTGAATCGGCGATGACCGGCGTCAGGAAGGGGAAATGTTCGGAGATGCCCATGAACTGGTGATTCTTCCAGCCCGAGGTCGGCGACTGCACGCCGAAGTCACCGCCGGTGTGCAGCCATTTCAGGCCGTGCACGCTGGCGTTGTGCGTTTCTTCCCAACCACCGACAACGGTCTTGATCGACACGCGGTCACCGGAATGCGTACGCAGGATCGGCGTGAACGGATCACCGGGCCGCACATCGTTGGTCAGCGGCAGGTACGGCGTATCGCCGACCACCGTGTTGAGTGGCGGCAGCGCGCGGTCGATGCGCGTCTGCAGGGCAAAGGCGAGATCGCCGGCCAGCCCTGATGTCTGCATGCCCGGTTTGCCGTCCGGTCCGGTGCGGCGCGGATCGTAAATGCGGAAGCCCACCGGTTCGTTGCGGTAGTTCACGACAAAGGTACCGACGTCGTTGAGCGAGATCACGCCGGGACAGGGACGCGGCATGCCACCCGGGCAATGCGGCGCAGCGCGGCGCAGGTCGGGGAATACCGGTTTCGATTCGAGCATGATCGGCGGATTCACCGCGTAACGGTAGGAATCGGCAGTCGCCGGTGCCGGCGTCCTGCCATCGGGGCCGACGCCGACGTACACGTCCTTTTCATAAGCGTGCTGGAAATCAGAAAACTCGAGGAAAAATTCGCGGTAGCTGTCGTCCTTGCCGTCGCCGTCGAGGTCGCCGGCGAGAATCACCGCCTGCCACGAGGTCGGACCGCCGTCATGACGGGTGAACATCGGCTCGCCGGTTTCGTTATGTACCCAGCGCGAATTCTGCGGCTCGATCAGCAGTGCTGTGTAGAGACCGACCTGCTGGTGGGTCGACGGGCCATAGTGGTCATGCGAAAACACCGTGCCCAGACCGCGGTCCTTGCCGGCGGTATTGAGCACCGGATCGGCGAACCAGCGCTGGATGGTGGTACGCGCACCCAGCCATTCCGGACGACCGAACTGGCCGAAGAAGGGATGCGGCAGTGCTTCAAGGCGGGCGTTGCCGTTGGGCAGGCGGACCTGCTGGTCGGGATGCGCGTCATTCCAGGCATTGATGGCGTGGATGCGTTCGCGCACAGCGCCGGGGGCCATGGTGCCGTCTTCATAGTTCCAGCCGTTGGCGGAGCCGTCGGCGGCGGTGACATCGAACTTCACCAGATGGATGTGCTGGCCGATCATGTCGGTGGTGGTGCGTACCTGGTAATCGTCGAGCTCGTAGTTTTCCGGCAGCAGATTGACGGCGAGGAGCTGCACGCAATCCATGCTGTTGGCGCGCATCGACAGCGGCTCCGGTGCCTTCTGCTTGTTGATGGTCGGTACCGCGTCTTCCCACAGCGTGTAAATGCGCTGCTGCGGGAAATGCTGGCCCATCTTGTTGAGCACGGCGTCAAACTGCACTGCGGCATTCTTGTAGATGCGCGGACTGTCGGCGTTGAACACCGAGTTGCGCCGGTAACCGAGGCCGCCGGCACCGTCAAAAAATTCGCCGAGCACGCCTTTGCCGAGGCGCGTGCCGCGATCATCAACGCAGGGATCGGCATAGGGTGCGCCGGGTGCTGCCGGTGCGCCGTTGGTCAGAAACTCCGCAACCCGCGTCGTACCGTTCGGCAACACCGCGGTGCTGGGATGGCTGCGGCGACCGTGGAAGGCCATCGCCACCTTCTCCATGTCGGTGCCCTCTTCCGGGAAATACACCGGCTTCGCCTTGTGCACCTGCTTGGTCATGTCGAGACGCGTGGTATTCGCGTGGGTTTCAGCGCCGGCGGCATAACCCTCCAGCGAATGTCGCGGCAGACCGCCATCAAAACCGCCGGCAGCGGCGAGCATGTCGAGCGGCGGTGTGGTGCCGCGCTGGCCGACAATGGTTTCGATGCCGGCGATGTAAAAGGGGAATCCCGGATTGATCGTGCGATCAATCACCTTGGCGACGCTGCCCACCGTCTTGCCGTTGACGACTTTGGGTTCAACGGTCACCGCGCCGGGGATCGGCGCCATTGCCTTGCCAGGCAGCGGCACCAGGCCGGGGATCGGCGTGCCGGCAACAATCTCGCCATCCGGCAGGGCGCGGGCGCCCTGCGCCGGCGTTCCGTCTTTCAGCGCCCACGGCGTGGTGTGCGTACCGGCGCCGGTGACTTTCAGCCGGGTGCCCGGCTCGAAGGTGTCATGCGTACGCCACAGCTCCCACATGCCCATCGCAAAGTGCGGATAAAAATGGCAGTGGTAAATCGAATCGCCCGGCGTGC
>CANHZX010000146.1 GCA_947465215.1 Betaproteobacteria bacterium
AGATCGAGCATGCCCAGCACGCCATGCAGTGGCGTGCGGATTTCATGGCTCATCTTGGCGAGGAATTCCGACTTGGCCTCGCTCGCCTGTTCAGCGGACTGCCGGTAATGCCGTTGCAGGTTTTCACTGGCGGTCACTTTGGCAATCTGCTCGCGGATGCGGGCGGCGAGCTGCCTGAAATCATCGGTCAGCGCACCGATCTCATCGGAGCCCCGGTACGTCAGTTCGATGCCGTAATCACCACCCTGCATTTTTCGCGTCGCTTGACTCAGTTCGATCAGCGGACGGGTGAGGCGGTAGCTGATCCACGCGAACAGCACGGAGAACACCAGAACAATGATCAGCCCGACACCCAGTGCGCCGAGCAACAGCGACCGGCGCGCATCGGCGATCAGCGTTTTCGACAGGCCGAATGCAATGTATCCGACAGCGTCCCCGCCCGCGGCGATGGCACCGGAAAAATGGAAGGTGCGATCGGCGGCGGCATCACCGCCCTCCCCGCCAACGGCAACTGCCGGAGGCACCGGGCCGTCAGTGGCAACCAGTTGTCGTTGCCGGTCGAAGGCCGCGATGTAATCGACGCCGCGCACCGCCCGGCTTTCGCGGATCACCGCTTCCACCGTGGCGTAGTCCCGCTGCAGCATCGGCGCCAGCAGCGCGGCGCCCAGCAATACGCGCTGCTGCATCGCCGCCTCCTCCAACTGCTCCTGCAGATAGCGCTCGAATATCAGCGAGGCAAAGCTGCTGAATGCCACCATCGCCAGCGTCAACAGGCCGACGCCGGCGAGTATCAGCCGGCTGCGAAAACCGGTGGTGACAGCTGATGCCATGAAGCGGCAATCAATTCGCAGGCTTGAGGGCGTTGCGCGTGGGCGCAACATAGGGCGCCAGCGCATCGAGTTCGCCGGCCTTGAGGGTGCGAATGCCCGCGAAGCCCGAGCGCTTGAAAAATTCCCGGCCCTGCTCGGTGTCCGGGAATTCGAGAATGGCGCGGCTGATGGCTTCGAGTTGCGGCGCCGGCATTGCCGGGTTCGCCATCACCAGAAAGCCGGGCACCCGCGCGAATTCGGTGTGTACGCGCAGTTCCTTGCGGCCGTTTTCACTGATCGCCCGGAATTCGCCCATGCTCATCATCGCCAGCGGCGCTTCACCGGAACGGATCAGGGTGCCGAGACTGTCTTCGTTGGCGCTGCGGGTCAAACGGTAATCCCGCCCCTCCTCCAGACCGCGCTCGCGCAGCCACTGCAGTCCGCGCAACACCACCAGCGACTGCGGGTTGCCGACCGCGAGCAGTTTTCCGCGCAGCTGATCCACGCTGTTGTTCGCGTTGCCCGCCGCCGACACCAGGATGCCGGGAATCTGCGGTTCGTAAATGGCGACAGGGCGCCATTTGTCATCGATCTGGTGCATGGCGGCCAGATTCGCCGCGGTGACCACCAGTTGATAGCTGCCCGATTTGGTTTCCGTGCTGAATGAACGGAAATCCGCCGCGGTGGCAATCTCGACCGGGGACTTCAGGGTGTCCTGCAGGTAATCCCGGAAAGGCTGGTACATCGTCAGTAAGGCGCGGGCACTGACGTTGGGCAATACGCCCATGACCAGCGGCTTCTGGGTGCTCTGGGCCACTGCGCTGCCGGCCGTCAGGAACAGCGCCAGCAGAAGTCCGCACAAGGCGGTGAAAGTACCGGCTGTACCGGTGATGGCGTGGCGCATGTCTTTTCCTGAGATAAGGGTTAGGGTGAGGGTGAGGCGGTTGTTCGACTGCCGTACTGCCGCGGGGTTCAAGGGGGAAAAGTTTCCCCGCAAAATACCTGCTTTGCCGGATTCATGCCGGTAAAAGTGGGGGCACAAGATCAAATTAATAATTCTTAATATCCGCAGGCAAGGCAATGCCGGGGCGGCATCAAGCCGGGGGGATAGTAAAATAGAACGCTGCGTCCGAGAAACAAGCCCCTTGCCGCCCTCAGGACCCGATGCATCCCTGCGGCGTTGTGACCGGCGTTGGCATGGCGCATCATGTCGGGACCCCTTCAAACTGCGATCTCTTCCAAGGAGTACATCATGAACCGTCAAATCCTCCGCACCGTCGTGCAAGCTTGCGCACTGTTCATGGCCGCATTGATGCCTGTCGCGGCACTGGCCCAGGCCAAGCCGGTGGTTTACCGGTTTTCGCCGGTTAACCAATGGGATATCAACAGAACAGCAACCTACTGGAACCCCATTATCCAGTACGTCTCCGAGAAAAGCGGCATCCAGTTGCAACTGAAGATCGGTCGCACCTCCGCCGATACCACCAGTTACGTGCTTGCCCAGGAAGTGGAAATCGTGTTTTCCAATCACCTGTTCAGTCCGGAGCGCGAGTCACTGGGCTGGAAGGTCTTCGGTCGGCGCAACGCGCCGCCGCTGCGCGCGCAGATTGCCGTTGCCGCCGATTCGGACATCACCTCGCTGGAACAACTGGCCGGTCAGCAGATCGGTTTTGCCGGCCCCGAGGCCTTCATCGGCTACAAGCTGCCCTATGCGCACCTGCTGACGCGCAAAATTGATGTCACGCCGGTGTTCGGCGGCAATCAAAATGCAGCGTTCGCGCAGCTCTTTGCCGGCAAGGTGCAGGCGGTGGGCAGCAACTCGATGCTGATTGACGGCTATGTGAACAAGGAGAACCGGAAATTCCGGGTGCTCTGGACCTCAGACGAATATCACGACCTGGCATTGATGTATTCATCGAAGAAGGTGCCCGAAAAAGACGTCAAGGCGATCAGCGCGGCCTTCCTGAACATGCACAAGGATCCCCGGGGTGCACAAATTCTCCATACGGCCTCGAACGAAGTCGGACTGAAGCAGGATGCCTATTTCATCCCGTCGAACGACGGCGACTACACCAGCTACCGCCGGTTTTATCAGACCGCGCCGGCGTCCCTCCGCTGATTTGATTTAGGCCTGGCTGACTATGTACCGCCTGTTCTCCCGATACCTGCCGGCATCCCTGGTCTCCAGGGTGATGGTGTATTACGGGTTTACGCTGTTCCTGTTCCTGACCGTCACGGTCGCCGCCCTGACCGCGCATGAATTCGACCAGGAGATTGATACCTCGCAGCAGCAGGCGGTGATGATGATCGAGGTACTGGGCCAGACCGTCGCCGACAGCGCGGTGATCGGCGACTACGACACCATCAAGCGCAGCCTCGACAAGGCGATCATCCGCTCGGAATTCACCAAAGCACAGTTCATCGACCTCGACGGCGGGATCGTCCAAAGCTCGGTCGCGCCGAGCCCGTCGCGGTCCAGTCCGGATTTTCTGAAAGACTGGCTGGCCCAACAGCTGTTCGACGTCAACAAGAACATCGCCGTCGGCGGCAAGGATTACGGCGTTCTGCGCCTGACCTTCGATGTCGCCGAAGTCGCCGCCAGTCTCTGGGAGGTTGTCAAAACCGGCGTATTGATTGCTGTGTTAAGTCTGTTGGGCGGTCTGCTGATGGTCTGGCTACCGTTGCGGCAATGGCTCACTACGCTGCAACGTTCGCAGGAACTGGTCGGCAACCCGGTCATTGCAGCCAGCCCCGAAGACCAGCAGAAGCTGATTGAAGCCGCGCCGCTGGAGTTCAGGGAAACCCTGCGCTCGCTGGAAAAAACCGCAAACCAGCTCCGCTCGCAACTCGCCGACCGGGAAAAAACCCTGCACTCGCTGCGGCGCCTGGTTGGCGATCTGCTGCCGCATCAAAGCGGCGAGATCGATCAAGAGGTCGACATCAACACGTTGATTTCCACGATCAATATGCTGGTCAACGAGCGGCAGCAGGCGGCCCGCCAGATGGAGATCGCCAAGGATCTGTCCGATTCCACCAGCCGGGCGAAGAGCGCCTTCCTCGCCAATATGTCGCATGAGATCCGGACGCCGATGAACGGCATCCTGGGCATGACCCAGCTGCTGCAGGCGGATTCGGTTTCCGACGAGGAGCGCCGGCAATATGCCGGCATCATCCTCAATTCCGGCAAGGTGCTGCTGAACATTCTCAACGACGTGCTTGATCTGTCCAAAATCGAAGCGGGAAAACTGCAGCTGATCGAGGACAACTTCAATCCCGTTTCGGTCATCCGGGAGACCCTCGAACTGTTCAGCGCCACAGCGAAAGCAAAATCCCTGCGCATCGACCTCGCCGTCAACAAGCTGTCCAGCGCCAATTACATCAGCGACTCGGTCCGCCTGAGGGAGATGATCTCCAACCTGATCAGTAACGCGTTGAAGTTCACTAATCAGGGCGGCATCGTGGTGGGAATTCGCGAAGTGGAGAGCGACAGCAGCCAGGCGTTGCTGGAGTTCTCGGTCAGCGACACCGGCATCGGCATTCAG
This sequence comes from Betaproteobacteria bacterium, assembly GCA_947465215.1. GTDB lineage: Bacteria > Pseudomonadota > Gammaproteobacteria > Burkholderiales > SG8-41. The sequence goes on from CANHZX010000146.1 coordinate 4,352, forward strand.
GGGGAAAGCCTGTCGAAACTGTTTCAGCCGTTTTCACAGGTCGATGCCTCCACCACCAGGAAACACGGGGGTACCGGGCTGGGTCTTTCCATCGTCGGCGCACTCGCCAAACTGATGGGTGGCACTGTCGGAGTTGAAAGCACGCCGGGACAAGGTGCGCGTTTCTGGTTCACGATCAGGGCCCGGGTGGGCGCCCCCGATGCCGGGGTAGCGGGAAAAAATTCACCGGCCGCCACCCCGTTTTCGAAAGACAGCAGCCCGATCAGCGGCCGCGTTCTTGTGGTCGAGGATCTGGCGACCAATCGCATTGTCATCAAAACCATGCTCAAGCGCCTGGGCATCGATTGCGACGACGCCTCAAACGGCGAGGAAGCCGTGAAGCGGATACAATCTGATGCAGTTGGTTATGATCTGGTGTTGATGGACATCCAAATGCCCGTGATGGACGGCCTGAAAGCCACGGAACTCATCCGCCAATGGGAACGTGATCACGCCAAAGCGAGGACGCCCGTTGCTGCACTGACCGCCGGTGCCTATGCCGAAGACCGTCAGAACTGCCAGGATGCCGGCATGGATGACTATCTCACCAAGCCGATCGTGGTCGTTGAACTGAAAGCGGTGCTCGATCGCTGGCTGACCGGTGCGGATGACCGCAACAATCAGGGGCCGCGCCAGACCTGAATTCCGTCAGCGGCAACGCACACCTCGCCCGAGTCCCTGTAAAAATCCGAATCCGAGCATATCGCAGGCATCACAAAAACAACCGCCGAGGGCTCCATGCAATCTGTAGATGAACTGGTGATTCTGGTTGTTGAGGATCATGCTTTCCAGCGCCAGACTCTGGTGCAGGTCCTGAAATCCCTGGGTGCCAAGAAGATTCTCGAAGCGGATAACGGCAGACCGGCGCTGGAAATCATCCATAGCCAGACCGGGGAAGCCGTCGATCTGGTGATTTGCGACATCGACATGCCCGATATGGATGGGTTGGAATTTTTACGGCATATCGGCCAGAACCATCCGAAAATGTCCGTTGCTATCTGCAGCGCCAAGGAACTGCCCCTGCTCAACGCCGCCCATTTGATGGCGAGGGAATACGGCGTTCGCCTTTTGGGTGTGATCCAGAAACCGTTTACGCGCGAAGCCATTGGCTCCTTGCTTGAGCGGCGGCATCTGACAAAAGTGCAGCCCAAGCCGACCTCAGTCGCGGATACCCGCTTCAGCCTGGAGGAAATCATCCAGGGGCTGAGCAATGACCAATTTGAACCGCATTTCCAGCCCAAGTTTTCGCTGCATACCGGCGGCATCGTCGGCGTCGAAGCGCTGGCCCGGTGGAATCACCCGGAACGGGGCTTGGTCGGACCGGGCGCCTTCATCGATCTGCTGGAGCAGCACAAGAAAATTGACGACCTGACCTTTACGATGTTGTCCAAAGCGGCGGCAGCCAGCGCCCGCTGGCTGCAACAAGGGCTGGATCTCAAGGTGTCGGTCAACCTGTCGCTGGTCTCGCTGACGGATTTTTCGCTGGCGGACAAAATCACCCGTCTGGTCATCGATGCCGGGGTCAAGCCACAGAATATGATTCTGGAAATCACCGAAACCGTTGCCATGACCGAGGTGGCCCCGGCACTTGAGAATCTGGCGCGCCTGCGCCTGCGCGGCTTCGGCCTGTCCGTTGATGACTACGGCACCGGATTCTCCAGCCTGCGCCAATTGACGCGGGTGCCGTTCACCGAACTGAAGATCGACAAGTCCTTTGTCACCGACTGCGCCAATGTCGATTCACTGACCGCCATCGTCAAGTCGAGCATCGACATGGCGCACAAACTGGGGATCGAGAGCGTCGCTGAAGGCGTTGAGTCGGAGGCTGTGCTCGACAAACTCCGGGTCCTCGGCTGCGACATCGTGCAGGGCTATTACATTGCCAAGCCGATGACCGAAAACAAGCTTGTGGAATTCCTCGCCGCCGAAGCATGAACCCGGCAGCCGCCGTTCCAGGAAACGGCGGCCGGTTTAAAGTCCCAGGCCAGGGGTAATGCTATTTCCGGGCGACTTCAGCCGCCGATTCCGTGTTTCTTGATGCGATAGCGCAGCGTGTCGCGTGAAATACCCAGCAGGCGCGCCGCCTTGCTGATGTTCAGGCGGGTTTCGCGCAGTGTTTCGGCAAGGAGCTCGCGCTCGGCATCCGGCCGGTCGGCGACCTCAGCCAGTCTGATGCCGGGGTTTGCAAAGGAACCGCCGCTGAAGGTCTGCAGTGAAAAATCCGATGCATGGATCACCGCATTCTCCGTCAGCACCACCGCCTGCTCAATGGCGTGCTTGAGCTCGCGCACATTGCCCTGCCAGGGATGGCGGGCCAGCGCGGCAATCGCATCGCTGCTGAGGTGGATATGCGGCTTGCCGTAGCGCAGACCGGTCGCCTTGGCAAAATGCTCGGCAAGCCGGGCAATATCACCGACGCGCTCACGCAGCGGCGGCACGGCAACGCGGATCATGCGCAGCCGATAGTAAAGATCGGCGCGGAACTGACCGTCACGCACCATTTTTTCGAGGTCACGGCTGGTCGCCGCAACGAAGCGGGCATCGACAGGCTTTTCCGTGACACTGCCCAGTCGCCGCACCTTGCGCTCTTCGAGGACTTTCAGCAGCTTGGCCTGAGCGCCGAGATCGAGGTCGCCAATCTCATCCAGAAACAGAGTGCCGCCGTTCGCCGACTCGATCATCCCGGGCTTGGCCATCTTGGCGTCGGTGAAAGCACCGCGCTCGTGACCGAACAGCTCGGACTCGAGCAGCGAAGACGGAATGCCCGCGCAGTTGAGTTCAACAAACGGACCCGATTTACGGCGGCCCTCAAAGTGCAGGGCGCGGGCAACCAGCTCCTTGCCGGTTCCGGTTTCGCCGGCAATCAGCACCGAGGGCGGCTCGGCGCCCGACACACGCAAATCAGCGTCAATGATCCGGCTGATCAGGGTTTTCAGTGACAGCATGGCTTCCGAATCGCCGACCAGATCGGGAAACACGGGGCCGGTCATCGTTGCGGCAATTTTTGCCCTGCCCTGCAGCGGTTCAAGAACGAGCTTGCCCCGCCATGAAGTTTTCTGCTCGGCAAATTGATCCGACTGGCGACG
>CANHZX010000147.1 GCA_947465215.1 Betaproteobacteria bacterium
TGACGATGATGACCTTGTCGAAGAGAGCGGTCATTTTCTTGACGTTGAACACGACAATGTCGCGACCCTTGATGTCTTCCAGGGCGGCAACAGCGATCTTGGCAAGCTTTTCGGGTCCCATCAGTCTCCAATATACGAGCTATTGTCGTTGTACAAGTCGTTGTCCTGAATATATTTGATTATCTGCTCGGGCAACAGATATCGTGGATTGGCGCCGTCGCGGATTGAATCCCGGATCAATGTCGCGGAGATGTCCAGCGCGGCGATCGGCACCACCACAATACCGCCGGCGGGTGCTGTGTGTATGCCCAGCGGTTGCCGCATCAGCCGCTTGTTATATTCCGCAGCCAGGGGCTGCGGCATCCGGGATTGCCATGTGTCAACGGGAAAGCCCGGGCGATACGCAACAGCAACATGGGCAAGTTCGAACAATTGATGCCAGCGGCTCCATGTCGCCAGCTCCAGAAAAGCATCTGCGCCGAGCATCAATACCAGCGATTGTGCAGGTCCGGTTTCGGCCCTTATGGCCATCAGCGTATCAACGGTATAGCCAGGCCCGGCCCGAAGCGTCTCGCGCGGATCAACTGTTAAGAGCGAATTGCCGGTGACAGCGAGTTGCACCATCGCCAGCCGATCTGCTGCGGGCGCCCCCGGCGAAGAACGATGCGGCGGCGTGCCGCTGGGAAGGAAGCGCACTTCGGCAAGACGCAGTTTGTCCGCCACTTCCTGCGCGAGCCGCAGATGACCGTAGTGAATGGGATCGAAAGTGCCGCCCAGAATGCCGATCGGAGCGGCCATTCAGCGCGAGCCGCAATGCTGCGTGACGAAGAACCGGGAATTCAAACGGCGCTCATGATTCTGCACGCACCCTCAGAGCACAAGCCGGCGGATATCCGACAGCACTGTGGTCAGGTAGGTACTGAAACGAGCGCCCAGCGCACCATCGATCACGCGGTGGTCGTAGGACAGCGATAGCGGCAGCATCAGCCGCGGCACGAATTCCTTGCCGTTCCAAACCGGCTTCATCACCGCCTTGCCGACGCCGAGGATTGCCACTTCCGGTGCATTGATGATCGGCGTGAAAAAGGTGCCGCCGATGCCGCCGAGGCTAGAAATCGAGAAACAGCCACCCTGAAGGTCTGCCGGCGAAATCTTGCCGTTGCGCATGCGACCGCTGAGATCACCCAGTTCCTTGGCAATTTCCAGCAGGCCCTTTTTGTCGACATCGCGGATCACCGGTACGACCAGTCCACCGGGGGTGTCGACAGCAACGCCAATGTGGAAATAGTTTTTCAGCACCAGGCTCTCGCCATCAGGCGACAGCGAGGCGTTGAATTCCGGGAACTGCTTCAGCGCGACGACTGCGGCTTTCATCAAAAAGCCCAGCATCGTGAACTTGATACCGCTTTTCTTGGCTTCGTCCGACTGTGTTTTGCGGAAAGCTTCCAGCTCGGTAATGTCGGCTTCATCGTGCTGGGTGACATGGGGAATGCTCACCCAGTTGCGATGCAGGAATCCGCCGGACAACTTTTTGATGCGTGACAGCGGCTGCGTGGTCACCGGGCCGAACTTCGCGAAATCGACGGGCTGCATCGGCGGCAGATTGAAGCCGAGACCGCCTCCGCCTTCGGCACCGCGAGGTTTCGACAGTTCCGTTTTGACAAAAGCCTGCACGTCTTCCTTGGTCACGCGGTCCTTGGGACCGGAACCTTTCACGCGGGACAGATCGACACCCAGTTCACGCGAGAAACGGCGCACTGACGGGCTCGCATGAGCTTTGCCGAATCCCGCCTCATCCACGGCAACCGCCGCGGGAGCTGCTGCAGGCGCCGGCTTTGCTGCCGGTGCGGGAGCCGGCTTGGCCGCTTGCGCTGCGGCGACCGGAGCAACAGGTGCTGCAGGCGCGGGCGAAGCCTTGGCAACTGCAGCAGGGGCTTCAGTGCCTGCTTCGAGCATCAGCACCAACGCGCCTTCCGACACCTTGTCGCCAACCTTGATGCGGATTTCCTTGACAGTTCCTGCCGCGGGCGACGGCACTTCCATCGTCGCCTTGTCGGACTCCAGGGTCACCAGCGGGTCTTCCGCGCGAACGGTATCCCCGGGTTTGACCAGGATCTCGATCACCGGAATGTTCTTGAAATCGCCGATATCCGGAACTTTGACTTCGATTGCGTTTGCCATGTGCTGAGCTCGCCTGCGTTATACGGTTGCCGGATTCGGTTTGTCGGGATCGATGCCGTATTTGACGATGGCATCGGCAACGGTTTTCTGCGGCAGCTTTTCCTCGTCCGCCAGCGCCTTCATCGCCGCTACGGCGACGTAACGCCGGTCGACTTCAAAAAACTGGCGCAGCTTGCGGCGGGTGTCGGAGCGGCCGAAACCGTCGGTGCCCAGCGCGGTGAAATTGCGCCGCGGCAGGAAAGCGCGCACCTGATCCGCAAAAATCTTCATGTAGTCGGTTGCCGCGATAATCGGACCGCTGCGATCGTTCAGGCAGGTTTCAATATGGCTCAAGCGCGGCTCGGCTTCCGGATGCAGCAGGTTCCAGCGCTGCACATCGAGGCCGTCACGACGCAGTTCGTTGAAGCTGGTGACGCTCCAGATGTCGGCCGCAATGCCGAAATCCTTTTCCAGCAGCTCGGCGCCGGCGATGACTTCGCGCAGGATGGTGCCGCTGCCGAGCAGTTGCACCTTGGGCTGGTTTTTCTTGGCCTTGCCTTCCGAAAGCAGATACATGCCCCTAAGAATGCCTTTTTCCGCGCCGGCGGGCATTGCCGGGTGGGTGTAGTTCTCGTTCATTACGGTGATGTAATAGAACACGTCTTCCTGTTCCTGATACATCCGCCGCAGGCCGTCCTGGATGATGACCGCGACTTCGTAGGCGAAGGTCGGGTCATAGGTCACGCAGTTCGGAATGGTTGACGCCAGAATGTGGCTGTGGCCGTCTTCATGCTGCAGGCCTTCACCGTTCAGCGTGGTGCGGCCGGCAGTACCACCCAACAGGAATCCGCGCGCGCGCAGGTCGCCCGCCGCCCAGGCGAGATCGCCGATGCGCTGGAAACCGAACATCGAATAGAAGATGTAGAACGGGATCATCATCTGCGCGTTATTCGCATACGACGTGGCCGCGGCAATCCATGACGACATCGCACCCGCTTCGTTGATGCCTTCCTGCAGGATCTGGCCGCCCTTGTCTTCCTTGTAGAACATCAACTGATCGGCGTCCTGCGGCGTGTAGAGCTGGCCGACGTGGGAATAGATGCCCAGCTGACGGAACATGCCTTCCATGCCGAAAGTGCGCGATTCGTCGGGCACTATAGGCACCACACGTTTGCCGATTTTCTTGTCACGGATGATCGTGTTGAGAATGCGCACGAAAGCCATCGTCGTCGAGAATTCGCGGTCCTCACTGCTTTTCAGCTGGGCTTCGAATGCCGACAGGGCCGGTACTTCCAACGGCTCGACCTTGCGCTTGCGCGACGGCAGTGAACCGCCCATCGCAGAGATGCGCTCGCGCAGGTATTTCATTTCCTGCGAATCTTCGGCGGGCTTGTAGAACGGCACGTCTTCCAGCTTGTCATCCGGAATCGGCACGCTGAAGCGGTCGCGGAAGGCGCGGATTGACGCCGTACCCATTTTTTTCTGCTGGTGGGTAATGTTCTGGCCTTCGCCGGCCTCGCCCATGCCGTAACCCTTGACGGTCTTCGCCAGGATCACCGTCGGCTGACCGGTGTGTTTCATTGCCGCAGCGTAGGCCGCGAAAACCTTGTGCGGATCATGACCGCCGCGGTTCAGGCGCCAGATATCGTCATCGGACATATTCGATACCAGATCCGCGAGTTCCGGGTATTTGCCGAAAAAATGCTTGCGCACGAAGGCGCCGTCCTGCGACTTGAAGGTCTGGTATTCGCCGTCGACGCATTCTTCCATGCGCTTCAGCAGAATGCCCGACTTGTCCTTCTGCAACAGCGGATCCCAGTACGAACCCCAGATCACCTTGATCACGTTCCAGCCCGAACCGCGGAAATCGGATTCAAGTTCCTGGATGATCTTGCCGTTACCGCGCACCGGACCATCAAGGCGCTGCAGATTGCAGTTGATGACAAACACCAGGTTGTCGAGTTTCTCGCGGCCGGCCAGCGAAATCGCACCCAGCGATTCCGGCTCGTCCATCTCGCCGTCGCCCATGAAAGCCCAAACCTTGCGGCCCTGGCCTTCGATCTGGCCGCGGTCTTTCAGATACCGCATGAAACGCGCCTGATAAATCGCCATCAGCGGACCGAGGCCCATCGATACCGTGGGGAACTGCCAGAAATCCGGCATCAGCCAGGGATGCGGATAGGAAGAAAGCCCTTTGCCGTCGACTTCCTGACGGAAGTTGCTCAGCTGGTCTTCGGTGATGCGGCCTTCCAGGTAGGCGCGGGCGTAGACGCCGGGTGCCGAATGCCCCTGGATATACACCAGGTCACCGAGGAATTTTTCGTTGGCGGCGCGGAAAAAATGATTGAAACCGATGTCGTAAAGCGTCGCTGCGGAAGCGAAGCTGGCAATGTGCCCGCCCAGTTCCGATGACTCCTTATTCGCGCGGATGACCGTGGCCATGGCATTCCAGCGCACCAGGGCGCGGATTTTTTCTTCCAGCACGGCATCGCCCGGCGAACGTTCTTCACGCTCGGGGGGAATGGTATTCAGGTAAGCGGTATTCGCGTTGTACGGGATGTAGGCCCCGGCGCGGCGCGCTTCGTTGACCAGCTGTTCAAGCAGGAAATTGGCGCGGTCCGGGCCTTCGCGCTCGAGCACCGACTGGAGGGCTTCCATCCACTCGCGTGTCTCCTCGGGATCCAGATCTCTCTGGAGGTCGTGCATGTCCATGGGCAATACCTTTTTGGGGCAGTTTTCTCAAGACAATCGGGCGCTTATGGTGCCCGAATCGGCATGGAGATGGGATGAGTAATTATAACTTCAGCCCTGAAAATCTCCGGCGCAATCTCGGCCACAATCGGAAGTAGACAGGGGGCGGGTGCGGTGATGCACTGCAGCAATGTGCGGCAGTGCTGCTAGGCTATTCGCCGCGGAACCGGGGCGTGCGTTTTTCGACAAACGCGCGCATGCCTTCCTTCTGGTCTGCCGTAGCAAAGGCCAGTGCAAACAGGCTGGTCTCGTAAACACAGGCATTGGCCAGATCCAGGTCCTGGCCGCGTTGCACGGCCTGCTTGGCCAAACGCACCGCGACTGGTCCCTTGGCGGCGATGTTGCGCGCAACCACAAGTCCCGCCTCTCGCAGTTCGGCGGCGGCGACCACCCGCGTCACCAGACCGATCGCCAAAGCCTCGTCGGCCTTGACCTGGCGCGCCGTCGTCACCAACTCCAGCGCCCGCGCACGGCCGACCAGCCGGCTCAGGCGCTGGGTGCCGCCGAATCCCGGCGGGATGCCCAGATTGACTTCCGGCTGCCCGAAAACAGCACGATCGGAGGCAATGATCCAGTCGCAGGCCATCGCCAGTTCGCAACCACCGCCCAGGGCATAGCCGTTGACCAGCGCGATCACCGGCACCGGTAGGGCTTCCAGGGCGTGCATCACGCGCATACCGGCTGCCGAAAAATCCAGCGCCTGTGCGGCGCTGAGTCCCTGCATTTCCGTGATATCTGCACCGGCCACAAAGGCCTTTTCACCGGCGCCGGTAACCAGCAATACGCGCGCGCCGGCATCGCCGGCCACCTGCACAATGGCTCGCGTCAGGTCTTCCAAGGTGACGGCGTTGAGAGCATTCAAAGCCTGCGGACGATTCAGCGTCAGCAAATACAGGCCTGGCTCGGGCTGCTCCAGCAGCAGATTCTGGAAACTCATCGCAGCTTTACCCTCCAGTTAATGCCGGATTATCCAATGCGCCGCTTCACATAGGAACCCGGGGCATCCTCCAGGACATTGTATTTGCCCTTACCCGGGATGCGCGGCTCAAGCTGAGCCCCGGCGTGACCGCCCACCCATTGCGCCCAGTCCGTCCACCAGGAACCCGCATGCTGGGTGGCGGAGGACAGCCACTCTTCAGGCTGATCAGGCAGCTTCTTGTTCGTCCAGTAACCGTATTTGTTGGCAGCCGGCGGATTGATGATGCCGGCAATGTGGCCGGAGCCGCCGAGCACAAATCGCACCGGGCCCTTGAGCAGCCGTGCGCCGGCATACGTCGACTGCCAAGGCGCGATGTGGTCTTCGACCGTCGAGATGAAATACGCCGGCGTTTTCGCCTGCGTAATGTCGATCGGAATGCCGGCAATGGTCAGCGCACCCGGCTCGCGCAACAGGTTTTTCAGATACATGTTGCGCAGATAAAAGCTGTGCATCGTCGCCGGCATGCGCGTCGAATCGCCATTCCAGTGCAGAAGATCGAAGGGGAAGGGATCGCGGCCCAGCAGATAATTGTTGACCACGAATGACCAGATCAGGTCGTTGGCACGCAGCATGTTGAAGGTGGTCGCCATCTCCGAACCTTCGAGGTAACCGCGCTTTTCCATTTTCTTTTCCAAAGCGCTGACCTGCTGCTCGTCGATGAACACCTCGAGCTCGCCGGGCCGCTCGAAATCGATCATGGTCACAAAGAAGGTCGCGCTGCTGATGCGTTCCTGCTTCTTCGCCGCCAGCCAGGCCAGCGTGCTGGCCAACAGCGTGCCGCCGAGGCAATAACCGATCACATTGGCTTTGGCCTCGCCGGTAATGTCACGGATCACGTCGAGCGCTGCCAGAGACCCTTCGGTCAGATAATCGTCAAAGCGTTTGTGGGCCAGCGTCTCATCGGGATTGACCCAGGAAATGATGAATACCGTGTGGCCCTGCTCCACCGCCCAGCGCACGAAGGAGTTGTTCTCGCGCATGTCGAGGATGTAGAACTTGTTGATCCACGGCGGAATGATCAGCAGCGGCGTCGCATGGACCTTGTCCGTCAGCGGTTCGTACTGGATCAGCTGCATGATGTCGTTCTGGAACACCACCTTGCCTTTGGTCATAGCCAGATTGCCGCCGAGGCTGAAGGCCTCGCTGTCAGTCATGCGCACCTTCAGCTGTTCACCGTTGCCGCGTGACAGATCTTCCAGCAGGTTGTTCAATCCCTTGATCAGGTTCTGCCCGCCGGAATTAACGGTTTCGCGCATCGCCTCAGGATTAGTGATCAGAAAATTCGACGGTGACAGCGCGTCGATGTACTGACGGGTATAGAAATCCACTTTTTTGGCAGTCTTTTCGTCAAGACCGTCAACGCTGGCCAGTGAGTGATGCAGATGTCGCGCAGCGATCAGGTAGGACTGCTTGACGTAGTCATAAAGAAAATTGTTTTCCCAGTCATCATGACGGAAACGCCGGTCGGTCTTGCCTGGCTCGGCAACCGGTGCTGCTTGATGCCCCAGCATTTTCAACATCGAGTTCTGCCACAAAGACA
>CANHZX010000148.1 GCA_947465215.1 Betaproteobacteria bacterium
CCACCCCGCGCCCGATCAACCAAGCCCAGAATTATGAACGTTTGTTTTTAATCTGTCAACAAACATTCATAATTCTGGGCTTGGTTGATCGGGCGCAGAATTATGAACGTTTGTTTTTAATCTGTCAACAAACATTTTAACTTCTGAACTTGTTTTCGCTGACTTCTGAACCTTCTGGCTTTTGTTCAGTCCTGCATCAGCGAAGCCCACGATTATCCATCGTTTTTTCAGGAAAGGCAACACCTTTCCCGAAGATATTTAAGTTCTTAGCGGCCTGTCGCCGGTAGCGTCCCGCTACGACGCTGCCGCCAGCTGCGAAAATACGCTGCCGCACGGTCCATGCTGACGAAAAATGTAGGGGTTACATAGAGCGTCAGCATCTGAGAAAAAATCAATCCGCCGACGACGGCAATACCCAGCGGCTGCCGCATTTCAGAGCCGGTACCGGTGCCCAACGCCAGAGGCAGAGTGGCGAAAATTGCAGCGAGTGTCGTCATCATGATTGGGCGGAAACGGATCACCGATGCCTCGACAATCGCTTCAGCCGGAGCGAGTCCCTGCTCCCTCTGCAGTTGCAGGGCGAAGTCGACCATCATGATGCCGTTTTTCTTCACCAGACCAACAAGCAGAATGATGCCGACGAAACTGAATACGTTCAGCTCCATACCAAACAACAACAACATCAGCAGAGCACCGAAACCTGCAAAGGGAAGCGCCGTCAGAATGGTCAGCGGATGCCCGTAATGCTCATAGAGAATTGCCAGCACCATGTAAATCACCACGATGGTGACCAACAGCAGCAGAGGCAGCGTGCTGAAAGCATCCTCAAACGCCTTGGCGCTACCCGCAAAAGCTGCCGATACTCCATTAGGCAGTGTCTCGGCCGCAATATCCTGAACCTGCGTCACTGCATCACCGATCGATACGCCGGGCACCAGATTGAACGACAGCACCACTGACGGCAATTGCCCGTAGTGATTCACCGAAACCGGGCCGACACCCATGCGCACATCGGCGACCGCATGAATTGGCACCATCTGCCCAGAAGACGACTGCACAAAGAGGGAACGCAAAGCATTGATATCCCGCTGGAACTTTGGATCGAGCTCGAGCAGGACGTAATACTGGTCGGATGCCCCGTAAAGAGTGGAAATCCGCCGCCCGCCATAGGCGTTATACAAAGCAGACTCAATTTGCTGTGGCGACACCCCCAGCACGGCAGCACGATCCCGGAGAATGTCGATCTGGATTTCAGGATTGCGCAATTCAAGACTGGTACTCACGTCCTGCAACAATTTCGACTCCCGCAGTCGCGCCTCAAGCTCTTGCGCAGGCCCGTATAGCGTCTTGAGTTCGGTGCCTTGCACAACCAACTGATAATCCGCCGTACTGATCAATCCGCCAACGTTAATTGCCGGCGGATTGTTCATGGACACACGAAGCCCCTGAGCGCCACCGGCAAACGACCGGCGCAGCTCCTGGATCACCTGATCCGCACCCTGCGTGCGCTCTGTCCGAGGCTTAAGACGCACAATGATTCGGGCGATATTGTCGCCCACCACACCGCCTGTGCCCTGCCCGGCCGTTGACATGACCGCATCAACATTCGGATTTTTCTGGACAATCTCCGACACTTTTTTCAGACGCTGCTCGAGCTCACGGAACGGCGTGCCTTCTGGCGCGATGGCATTGCCGAAAAATACCCCTGTATCCTGCCGCGGGATAAATCCCTGAGGGATCACCTTGTAGAGCACCACCGTGAGCGCCAGAAATGCAACCGAACCAATCAACATCAGAGCCGGCCTTTTGATGGTCCAAGTCAGAGTGACCCGGTAAAAATCGCGCGCACCATCAAAAATCCGCTCGAGGAAGTTATAAACACGGCCATGCTCATGCGTCGGCTTCAGCATGAGACTGCACAGCATCGGGGTCATTGACAGGGCAACAACGCCGGAGATCAGCACGGCCATGCCGACGGTAACCGCAAACTCGCGGAACAGCCGGCCCAGCATGCCCTGCATGAACAGGATCGGGATAAACACGGCGGACAGAGAAATCGTCATCGAGAGCACGGTAAAGCCGATTTCCTGCGCGCCCTCGAGTGCAGCCTGCATGCGGTTCTTGCCCATCTCCATGTGGCGCGTGATGTTCTCCAGCACCACGATGGCATCATCGACAACGAAACCGACCGACAGGATGATAGCCATCATCGACAGGTTGTTGAGGCTATAACCCAGCGCGTACATCGCCGCGAATGTGCCGATCACAGATGTTGGCAGAATCAACGCAGTGATCAGCGTCGACATGGCGTTGCGAAGGAAGGCCAGAATCACCAGAACCACGAGAACGACGGACAAACCGAGGTGCAACTTGACCTCATCAATCGAACTCTGGATGAATTCAGAACGATCGTTGACCACTCTGATACGAACACCTGGAGGCGCCTCGCGCTCGATTGCCGGAAACAGCGCACGGATGTTCTTCACCACCTCGACCGTATTCGCTCCGGGCTGACGGTAAACCGCCAGTTGGATCGCACGCTCATCGTTGAGCCAAGTTTTGACCTTGGTGTTCTCAAAACTGTCCTGTGCGCTGCCGATATCGGACAGACGGACGGGCATGCCGTCCTTGTACGCAACGATCATCTCGTTGAAATTCTGAGCATTTTCCAACTTGCCCGAGGATTTCACTGTGAAGTTGCGTGCGGCGCCCTGCAGGACGCCTGAGGGAAGATTGCTGTTGGCGTTCTGGATCGACCCGACAACCTTATCCAAACCCAGACCGCGCTTGGAAAGTGCTTCGGGATCAAGAAGCACCCGCACGGCATACTTCTGCGAGCCAAATACAACAATCTGCGCAACGCCGTTGATCATCGACAGTCGCTGGGCGATATGGGTATCAGCGAATTCGTCCAGCGCCTGCATCGGCAGCGTCTGCGCGGTAACCCCGAGGAACATGACCGGCGCATCAGCCGGATTCACTTTGCGCAGCGTCGGCGGATCCATACCCTCCGGCATGCGGCGCACCGCCTGCGAAATGGCGGTCTGAACGTCCTGGGCTGCGGAATCAATATCACGCTCCAGACTAAATTGCAGCGTGATACGGGTGCGGCCGGTGGAGTTCACCGAATTCATCGCATCAACACCGGCAATCTGACTGAACTGGCGCTCCAGCGGGGTCGCTACCGTCGAAGCCATCACTTCAGGATTGGCGCCTGGCAGTTCGGCAGTTACGGAAATCGTCGGGAAATCGACGTTGGGCAGGTCATTGACCGGCAGAGTGCGGAAAGCAATCGCACCGAAAATCACAATGGCCGCAACGAGAATGGTCGTTGCGACCGGCCGTTCGATAAAAATACGTGACAAGTTCATGATGCCCGCCTCTTTCTTTATCCGGACCTAGCTCGGAAGTTACTTCGCTTCGGACTGCTTTTCTTTCCCGGCTTTTTCCTGATCCTTGCCGTCCTTGGCCTCTTTGCCTTCTTTGCCTTCTTTCGCGTCCTTGCCTTCCCCCTTGCCTTTACCTTTGCCCTTGCCTTTTTCGCCGCCCGCCTTGCCTTCACTGTCGGCAATTTGAACGGTAGCGCCCGGGGTCAGGGTTTGGGGAATCTCGGTAATGACCTGGTCACCGGCTTTGACACCGGAAGCAATCACAATCTCGTTACCGAGCTGTCGCGACACCTTGACCGGCTGCACCTTGACCTTGTTCGCATCATCAATCAGATAGACAAAGCTGCCTTCCTGACCGGGCTGCACCGCAGCCTCGGGCAACACCACGGCATCCTGTTCTACTGTCAGAACGATGCGCACGTTGACAAACTGCCCCGGCCAGATGACTTCCTTCGAGTTATCAACCCGAGTTTTCAGCAGCACGGTGCCCGTCTGAGTGGTCACCGTGTTGTCCACAAACACCAGCTTGCCGGTAGCAACTGGCGCACCCGCGCGATCAGGAAGGATTTCGATGCGCATATCTTTCTCACCCTGGTATCGCCGGACCTGCTCCAGTTGACGTTCCGGAATACTGAATGCCACCAGGATCGGATCCGTGCTGTTGATAGTCACCAGCGGGACGCCGCTACCTGAAGCAGCGACCAGGTTGCCAGGCCGAACCGCCAACTGACCGGTACGGCCGCTGATCGGCGCCGTGATCCGCGAGTAATCCAGCTGGATTCTGGCCTGCTCGACCTGCGCCTGCGAAGACTGCACGGCAGCTTCCAGCGATTTGGTCGAAGTGACCGCAACATCGTATTCCTGACGGGTAATGAACTCGCGATTCAGCAGAGGCTCAAGACGCTGCTGCTGGGCTTTGGCGTTTTCCAGTTGCGCCTTGTCCCGTGCCAATGCGGCCAAAGCCTGGTTGTATTGGGCCTGAAAAGTTCTCGGATCAACCTGGAACAGCGTCTGCCCCGCCTTGACACGGTCACCCTCCTTAAACTGGACAACCTGCAGCACGCCGCTGACTTGGGCGCGCACCTGCACGCTGTGCTCGGATTCCACGGTACCAACTGCTTCGATCAGCACCGGCATCGGTTTGGATATGGCGCGCGTCACCTTGACAGTCAGCACTCCACCGCGTCCGCCTTTACCCCCCTTGCCTTTGCCTTTTTCGGTTTTAGCCGCACCATCGCCGGACTGGCTCGATTGCTGCCAATACCAGTAACCACCTGCGACACCCGCACTGACTGCGGCAAACACCAGCAACATGATCAGTCGTTTCATTTAGCTCCGCCCGCTGCCTTGAGTAGATCGCTCGCACCAACTGCAACCTGCAGCCGCGCCAGCGTAGTGAACCAATCCAAATAGGACTGTATGCGTTGCACGCGCGCATTCGACTCTTCCTGCTGCGCGGTGATCAAATCGAGAATTGAACCGAAACCGCTTTGGTAGCGCGCCAGCGTAGCTTGCGCTGTTTGCTCGGCAGAACGCACCTGAGCTTCGGTACTAGAAATACTGCTTGTAACGGTGGTCAGATCATAATAGCCCTGCCACACCTCAAGCTCGGCCTGCCGAACCAGCACGTCGCGACTGGCTTCGGCTGCATCTGCCTGGAACTGAGCCTGTCGCGCACTGTAGGTATCCCGAAATCCAGTGAAGATCGGGATACGCAACGCAAGTCCGATGTTGTAATTACTAACCGGACTGCGGTTGTCGCTAAACAGCGTGTGACCGCCGCCGCCGTTGATTTCGATTGAAGGCAAACCAGCACGCGCCGTGGCCTTGGCGCTGGCCTGCGCCGCACGAACCAGCGCCTCGGCGGCCACCAGATCGGGACGGTTGGCCTTGGCCCGGTCGAGCAGATCCGCGATGGAATCCGCGACGGTTCCCAGCTGCAACGGTGCCTCCATTGGACGCACACCCAGCGCCTTGTTGACCGGAAGACCAACCACTGATGCCAGTTGACCTCGCGATTTTTCCAGTTCGCCACGACTGCGCGTCAGGTTCAGCTCCGCCTGGGCAACGGAAGTTTCTGCCCGGTAAACATCCGCCGCAGTCGCCAAACCCGACTCACGGCGTTTCTGCGCAGCCTCCAGTGCAGTTTTGGCGTTTTTCAACGACAGATCATTAACCTTGACCAGCGCATCATTGCCGATCAGTCGGTAATAAGCCTGCTCGACCAGGAAAACCACGTCCTGCAGCGCACGGTTGTGCGACAAATTGGCAGCGAGCAGCCGGTATTCGGCTGTTTCAATCTGGTACCCGCGGACACCGAAGTCATACAGCAGGTAATTGAAGGAAATTGAAGGACCGAAACGAGTCTGCCAGGGAACAATGGAACCCGTCGTTGCACTGACCTGCTGATTACGGATGACGTTGTAGGCGCCGGTAATCGTCGGCAACTGATCGGCCTGCTCAATGCCGACACCGGCAGCAGCCGCGCGCGCGACCAGCCACGACTGCCGTGTGCGGGGATTGTTGCGCAGGGCATATTCCGTCAGTTCCGGCAGTGACAGCGGTTGCGCATTCGAAATCTCCGCGGCCGGCGCGCCCCCCCCAACCTGAGGCAATGTGACATTGGGTTCCCAGCGCATAAAAGGCGCCGGCGAAACCTGGGACTGGGAGCCGAACGGATCAGACAACGACCATTGCGCCGCAGCATGTGTAGCCGCCAAAAACAAAAAAAGCGCTCCAGTGAGCGCCGATATCAGAAAGCCGTTTTTTCGCATGCCGGCAACAATTAAATGATGGTTAATTTCAATTAAGAGCTCGGCATAGTAGCACTAAAAAACCGTAATGGAAGCGATTGCAGGCCCTGTCGAAAACACCGCCTCTCACAATACGGAAGGGGTCGTCACGTCAATTTTTTTCCACAAGATAGGGAAATCATCCGAGGAGCCCGCACGGATCAATCCTGCGATTCGCCCGCAAGACACTTGAAGAACTGAAGGAAGAACGAGCCAGCGGACGATCAATGCAACTGGGTGGACGGGGGGTGCTGATCGCCGTCTTCTGATGGGTCTTCTGGCACTTCAGAGATTTCATCAGACTCTGCGGTCCCGGCGTCCAGGACATCTGCATTGTCCACATCCGACTCGTCATCATCCATCAAGCCCTCACCCATACTCACTGACTCGAGGGGGGCGAAAGCGGCATCCAGATTGATTTCGGCGTTGGGCGACTGTTCCACCAGATTGCCCAGTTCGGACAAGGGCGGCAGTTCTTCCAGCGAGCGCAGGTTGAGATCGTCGAGGAAGGACTTGGTAGTAGCAAAAATTTCTGGGCGCCCCGGCACTTCGCGGTGACCGATGACATCGATCCAGCCACGGGCCTCCAGCGCCTTGAGTATGCCAGGGGACACCGTCACGCCGCGGATATCTTCAATGTCGCCACGGGTTACCGGCTGCTTATAGGCAATGATCGCCAGCGTCTCCATCACCGCGCGCGAATACTTTGGCGGTTTTTCCGGGCTCAGGCGGTCGAGGAATTTCTGCGTCTCCGGCCTTGCGCGGAAGCGCCAGCCTGAAGCAACGCTGACCAGTTCGACGCCCCGCCCTTCCCAATCACCGCGAAGGTCCTCCAACACCTTACGCAAGGTGTCGTTATCCAGCTTTTTGTCGAACAGCTTTTTCAGATCCTGCAGCGACATCGGCTCCTGCGTCACCAGCAAGGCCGTTTCCAGAACATATTTGACGTGATTGAGGTCGAGCTCGTTTTCAGTCGCGTTTTCTGCCGCGTTTTCTGCCGCGTTCTCAGCCACGACTTCTGACGTGACGTCCTCGGTATTTTCTACGGTGTTTTCTTCCATGGCACTCTTTTTATCGCACGGCGTTTATTGCACAGCGGCGACCTGGCCGCCCCTGAGTTTGACGTAAACTGGCGCGTAAGCCTCTTCCTGACTCACCACAATCAGTGTTTCCTTGGCGAGCTCCAGGATGGCCAGAAACGACACAACC
>CANHZX010000149.1 GCA_947465215.1 Betaproteobacteria bacterium
GATACCGGAAAATCCGGCAAGCGGAATGACTAAAGAAAACCAAGACGTCCCGGTCGCCCGGGACTGCGCGCTAGGCAGCGGGGAGCAGTTCCGGCGCACGCAAGGCAAAGCCCTGGGCGCCGCGCACGCCGCAGTCGGCGAGAATGGGCAGCAGTTTGGGGTCTTCGACCATCGACGCATACACGGCGACACCCAAGGTGTCCGCGGTACGTACCACCGCGGAAATGCAGAAGCGGCCGGATTCCTGTTCACGCAGGTTGTTCAGATAATTGCCGGCGAGTTTGATGTAATCCGGCCGCCACTGCACCAGATGTTCCAGCCACTGCGGCTCGATGCCGAAATGGTCGATGCCCCAATGGGCGCCGCTGGCGGGAAACAGCGGGATGAGTGCGCGCAGTTCGGCGGCGTGAGAGGCCAGCACGCTCTCGGCGAACTCGAAGGCCAGCCGCCCGCGATACTCGGGACGCAGCAGCAGGACTTCCAGGACACGGCGAAGGTCGGGGTTGTCCATTGACTGGCCACCCAGATTGACCACGATTCTTGCCCCGGCCGGTATGGACGACACGGCGTCGACATGCGCGGTCAGCCATTCGAGAACATGGTGGTCAAAAGCAGCCACCAGTTGGTGACGGGCGGCCATTGGCATGAACTGCCGCGCCGCCGACTCGGCACCATCGGGCAGGGAGAGCCGGGTGAACAATTCGGCCTGCAGCCAGCTCCCGTCCCGGAGATCGATCACCGGCTGCATCGCCAGCCGGATACTTTGTCCTGAAAGCGCTTCCTGCAGTGCGCTGCGCCAGGCCCCGGCGCCCATCGGCGCCGCGGAAACATTGCGGTGCATCACCACCTCGACCGGCTGCCGGTGCGACCGCGCCATGGTCAGCGCGAGATCAGCGTCGCCGAGCAGCGCGGCAGCAGCAGGCGCATGTCCGTCAAACAGGACGGCTCCGGCATGGCAACCGAGCATGGCCGGGTATCGCCTCGCGAGCATGGCGCGCATACCCTCGACCAGTTCCGCGGCCAGCGTCGCAGATTGTGCCGCCGAGGTGGACGGCACAACGGCGATGAAGGTACCGCCTCCCAGACGCCCGACAATGGCTTTTGCAGGCAGAGTGGCCTGGATTTTTTCGGTGATCGCCAGAATCAGTGCATCACCCGCGGCAAAGCCTTCCAGCCCGTTGAAGTCGGCGAGGTGATCAACCACCAACATGATCATCATCCCGCCATTGACTTCACGGTGATGTTCGAACTGGTTGGTATAGGCCAGCATGAAGCCGCGGCGGTTGGCCAGCCGGGACAAGGGATCGGTCAGCGCCTCCTGCCTGAATTTTTCGGCGCGCTCGCTTTCGGTGGCGAAGATGTGCTGCAGCCGGGAGGACAGGCTGTTGACCGCCACGATCAGCGGTTGCAAGGGGCCGGGAGTGCCTTCCAAAGGCAGTGGAGTCTGCGCCTCTTCGCCGATGCGCCGGGTTTGATCAATGATTGTGACAAGGGCCGCAGACCAGCCCCGCCGCGCCATCCACCAGCCGATGACAAACATCCCGCCGGCGATCAGCCCTACCGCCGGGAGCGGAGAGCCCGGAAGACCCAGCATGACACCGCCGAGCAAAAGACCCGTCAGTCCGAGCAGCGGGAGCAGTATTGTTTCGTTGCGGGTTTGAGGACCCGTACGCGCTGGACTGGGCATGCGACTTTCAGTCAGCGCAGAACATATTTTTCGATTTTTTGCATCAGCCGCGCAATGCCCTCGCCTTTTTTCTCGAAAGCGCCGACGACCATCAATCCGCTGGAGCGTGCCTTTTCGGAAACCTGTTGCAGCAGCTCGTTGTTATGGCCGGTCAGAAAAAATACCGGGCATTTGCAGCCCTCGCTGCCGAGGAAGTCAATCACCGGGATGACGTCTTCGTCGCCGAGCACGATATCGAGGATCAGCATGGAAGGCTTCAGACGCAGATAGGTTCCACGAAACTGCTCTTTGTTGGCCGCGGTGAAGCCGATCAGGCCCCGGTCTTCTGCCTGATGGAGCAGCAATTCCGCAATAGCCTTGTCATCTTCAAGAATCAGCAGGCGGTTATCGAGTAGCGGTGTTTCGTTCATCAGATGTTTGAAAGAAACTGAGACATTCATGATTAAGTTTCACTATAGTTTAACTGTTATGCCCGAAAACGGGGCATTGATTACGGTTGCAGGCGCTGCGCCCACTCGTTCAATTGGTCCATCCCGGCCGGCCAGCGGATCATCGGGCAATCAACACCGAATTCCTCGGTGATAAAAGCCGCCGCATCGCCATCGCAGACCAGCGGCAATACCATGCTGCCCGATGCCCTCAACCAGCGCAGAGTTTCCAGCAATGACCGGTCATTCCATTCCGCTGTCACCAAACCGACCACCCCGCGCGGTACACCCTGCTCCACTTCGAGCAGACTGCGGATTTGACGGTGTCGCGGCCAGCCGCTGACTGCCGGCACCAGCGCCAGTACATCCTGCTGCGTCGAGCCCAACCAGACGACCGGTCCGCAAGGCGCTGCCACCGTGGCGCCCGCTTTGCGCCAGCGCAATTCGATAAAGCTGGCCTGTTCGGTGCAACTGAACAGGCCGTATCCGCCAAAGCGGTGGGTCAAGGTCAGCGCCTGTTCGAGCCCGAAACGGCAATGCCTGGCCGGGAATTCGACCCTTTCAAAACTGCGCATGCGGATCATCGCCGGCACGTCGATGCGGACACCGGCAAATCGCGCCTCATCGATCCACGACAAGCGCACCGGATAAAGGGCACGCGCGGCACGCGCAGCCGCGTCCAGTGCGCCATATACCGCGGCGGTCAGCTGCGGACGGGGTATGGTGCACTCCAGGCTGTCACCGGACGGCAGCTCATCCATTTGCAGATCGATGTCAAAAGCACCGCGAATCACCGCTGCCGCGTCAGAAACCACGGACGGCAAGAGGGATTTTATCTGGGTGGGCATCATGCCGCGGTCCAGCGCGGCAATCACATCGCTGAGGATCCCCAGGCGGGCGAGTCCATCCTGCATCAAGGTCTGCCCGGCCGAGCCCGGCAAAGACGCTCCTGCCTGTAACAGGGTCATGATGTTGCCCAGGTCATGGCTGACCGTTGCGGCAACCTGTGCCATCAACGTACGATGCCGGGCAGCCTGTGCCAGTTCGGAAGGATCGGGGGGATTCATGGTCATTGTTTCTATGGTCAATATCGGGTGCCGCGGGTGCCGGGTGTTGGCTGCCATGCCGAAAAAGCTTGCCGGATGGCTTGGAAAGACTTAATATTTTTTAACATTGCTGCATTTTATTTCGTTTTTTTCATATTTGCAAGTATAAGAGTTAGCCATGAAATCACCAGATGCCAAGCAGAAACCAGCGCAGTCTAGCGCGGACACCGGGCATTCCAGCCAACCCTCTTTCAACATCGGCGTCATCGATGATGACCCCCGTGTACTCGAAACCGTCTGTCGCCATCTGCTCAGCGCAGGCCTGAGACCTCTGCCCTGCACCCAGAGCCCCCAGGTGATGGAACTGGTTCAGGCCAGCCGGCTCCATCTGCTGCTCGTCGACATCGGGCTGGGTGACGAAAACGGTATTGATTTGATCCGCCGGGTGCGCACGATTTCCACCCTCCCGATCATCATCATTTCCGGTTATTGCGAATCGGCGACGGTTGCCGAAGGGCTGAACGCCGGGGCAGATGACTATCAGCGCAAACCGCTCGCTTTTGATGAGCTGACCGCGCGGATCCACAGCGTATTGCGTCGCCATCCCTCATCAACACCGGCGAAAAATGCGGTCAAGGGCTACAGGATCGGCAACGTCCTTGTCGACTTTCGCACCCGCACCGCCAAGGGAAAAACCGGGGAATCCGATTTCACCGAACTGGAAATGCAGATCATCGCCCGCTTGCTGCAATCGCGGGGGAAAACCCTGTCCCGCGATGCGCTGTCCCGCGAATTGTTCGGTCCGGGCTGGGACCCGAGCACCCGCGCGCTCGACGTCCATATGACAAGAATCCGCAGAAAACTGTCCGCTGCCGGGGCGCCGGAAAAACTGATCATGACACGCCGCAATATAGGCTATGAATTGCATCCGATCGTGGAAATCACCACATTGCAATAGCGGCCCCGGCTCCCGGGGTTTAGGCTTTCAGCTTGCGGAAGAGGCCAGCAACCGGGTGACCAGCGATTGGAGTTCTTTCGCGGCAAAGGGTTTGATGAGATAAGCAGCACACCCGGCATCTGCCGCCAGCCGGCGATCCGATGCGCCGCTTGCTCCGGAAACGATGCAAACCGGCGTCCCCGGATAACGACGCCGGATCTCGGCGCACAGTTCCGCGCCGTCGATGTCGGGTAGCCCCATGTCAACCAGCGCCAGCGCGGGCACCCGGCGGGCACAGGCCGCCAGCGCCGCCGCGCCACTGGCAGCCTCGACCACATCGACCGGTAATCCGGACAGCTGGATGCCGATCAATCTACGGATCAGCGTATCGTCTTCAACCACCAGAACCAGGGCGCGTTGAGCACCTTCCGCCTCGCTGCTACCAGTCATTGCAATGGGTTACCCGCGGTTATTGCTGAGGTCATTATAGGAAGATGCCGCGAGCGCCGATCGACTATGCCGCCGACGCCGACGGGGTTGCCGCCAGTTCGGTATCGTTGTCGGAAAACCGCTTGGCGATATCGATGAAATCCTGCTCCAAGGCAATAAAAGCATCGATCACCGCCGGATCAAAATGCGTGCCGCGGCCCTGGACGATAAGGTTCCGGGCCACTTCATGGCTGAACGCTTCCTTGTAGACCCTTTTGCTGATCAGCGCATCATAGACATCGGCCAGCGCCATCAATCGCGCTGACAGGGGAATCGCCTCTCCGGCAAGACCATCGGGATAACCGCTGCCGTCCCATTTTTCATGATGAGAGCCGGCGATTTCCTTGGCAAAGCGCAAAAACGAATCCGGCATCCCCACCAGCTGCTCGGCGGCCTGAATGGAGTCCTTGCCGATGGCGGCATGGGTTTTCATGATCTCGAATTCCTCCGGCGTCAGCCGTCCGGGCTTGAGCAGGATGCGATCGGGAATACCGATCTTGCCGATGTCGTGCAGCGGTGCGGATTTGTAGAGCAGTTCAATGTCCTGACGCGGCAGTTGCACGGCGTACTTCGGGAATTCGGCCAGCTTGGTGGCGAGCGTAATGACATAGTTCTGCGTGCGACGAATGTGGTTCCCGGTTTCGTTATCGCGGGTTTCCGCCAGCGTCGCCATGGCGTAAATCGTGATGTCCTGGACTGCCGAGATTTCGCGTACCCGCCTTGCGACTTCACGTTCCAGAAACGAATTCTGGTCACGCAGATAGTCTGCTGCCGCCTTCAGCCGCAGGTGCGCCCGTACGCGGGCGAGCATGACCGCCGGGTTGACCGGCTTGGCCAGATAGTCCTCCGCGCCGATCTCCAGACCGATACGCTCGTCTTCCGCCGCGTTCCTGCCGCTGAGAAACAGTACCGGAATGTCCGCGGTATCCGGATTGGCCTTCAGCCTGCGGCAGACTTCGTAACCGTCCATGCCGGGCATCATCACATCAAGCAGAATCAGATCCGGCCGCCGCACACGGCGTGCGAGCTCGAGACAGCGCACACCGTCGGTCGCTACATGCACTTCGTAGTATTTCATCAACTCGCTGCTGATCAGTTCCAGCGAATCCGGACTGTCATCAACGACAAGGATCAGCGTGGAGTCCGGTTTTGTTTGGTCAAGATGTTCCATCATGATTCAGCCCTTCTTTATCCTGTTCATCCAAAACATCAGCAAGCTCCGCCGACTGCTCGTCCAGCAGGTCCAGAGCACTGACAAAATCAAAACGCTCAACTGCAGTCTTGACCGCTTCAAACCGCGCCCCGAGAACGGCGGCGAGCGCTGCGCCGTTGTCACGGCAAAGCCGCAGGGTCCGCGCGTCATCATGCAACAGGTATTCACGCAATTCCTGGACGAGTTGCGCGCCGCCGCCGCCATGCGGGTCAATTTCGACGGCGCCGACACGATGCTGATCGAGCCAGGCGCGGATGGCCGCTGCAGCCTTGTCGACGGCATGACGGGCTGACAGCGTCAGTTCTGCGATCTGGTCGGCACCGGCTTGTTCGTGTATGGCCGCCTCCAGACTGACCGCCACATGACTGACCTCGCCCGCGCCGATCAGTAACGCCGTGCTTTTCAGGGTATGCGCCAGCCGCTCCAGAGTCGGCCAATCCTGTTGATGATGCGCCTTTTCTGATTCCACCGCGAATTCGGCGGCGTGTTCGACAAACCGCCTGAGCATCGACTGATACAGATCGGCATTGTGCACGACGCGTTTCATGCCTGAATCGGTTTCGATCCCCTCGATTTCGATACGGGGCCTGGGCAAGGGCATGGCCTGGGGCTCGTCTTCGGGGAGCGGTGCGCGCGACACCATTTGCAGAATGACTTTCAGCAGCCGATCCGGGTCAATCGGTTTGGAAATATGTTCATTCATGCCCGCTTCGAGACAGCGTTCCCGATCACGCGGCATGGCGTTGGCGGTCATTGCAACAATCGGCAAATGGGCCAGCCGCTCGACGACGCGGATCGCACGCGTCGCTTCCAGCCCGTCCATCAGCGGCATCTGCATGTCCATCAGCACCAGGTCATAGCTGTTTTCCTGGACAAGGTGCAGCGCTTGCGCGCCGTCACCGGCCAGACTGACCTCGCAGCCCCAATCCTCCAGAAAAGCGGCCGCCACCTCCTGATTCAGCACGTTATCCTCGACCAGCAGGACGCTGATGCCGTTCAGATGCTTGGGCTTGACTCTGGAAACAAAACGTTTGGAATCCGACAGATCGCCCTCCCCCCCGACCAGTTCGGTGACCATTTCCAGCAACACCGAGGGATGTAGCGGCTTTTGCAGCACCCTTTGCGCACCCGCCAGTTCCGCCTGCCTTTGCAGGGGCCCGCTCATGAAGCCGGAAACCGCAACCAGCCTGGGCTGCGACGGCACTTGCGCGTGCAGCCTTTTGATGACTTCAATACCGTCGATACCCGCCATCATCAGATCGACGAAGGCGACATCATAGGGGAAGCCCTGCTTGTGCGACTCCAGACAGCGCTCGATGGCCTCGATGCCCGACCGCGCTTCGTCGACGATCAGGCCGAAGCCCCGGAGCATCTGCAGCAGAACCCGCCTGACGGTCGGGTTATCGTCGACGACCAGCACCCTGTGGCCCCCCGGATTGGCCTTGTGCGCCGGGACGGATAATTGTTCAGGCACCTTCAGTTTGGCCGTGAACCAGAATGTCGAGCCACGGCCGATCTCGCTGTCGACGCCAAGCTCCCCGCCCATCATCAC
>CANHZX010000150.1 GCA_947465215.1 Betaproteobacteria bacterium
TCGATCACCTGAATCGGACGCCCGCCGTCTTTCTCGATCTGCTGGCGCATCTCTTCGGTGTCTTCGACGATCCAGTTGGTGATGCCTCTCACCAGAGCGTGCGTCAGCCGATCGCCGACCGGCGCATCGCGCCAGGCCAGGTCCTCAACCACGACACGACCCTTGCCTTTGACCGTTTCGGCAAACGAGACCATGCGCTCCGCCGCATCGGGCCGGCGGTCAAAAATGATGTCTTCAACGTGTTCCAGCAGTTCTTTCGGGATTTCGTCGTACACGCCGATCTGCCCGGCGTTGACGATGGCCATCGTCAGTCCGGCCTTCACCGCGTGATACAGGAAAGCGGTGTGAATGGCTTCGCGCACCGGATCATTGCCGCGGAACGAGAACGACACGTTCGACAGGCCGCCGCTGACGCGCGCATAACGCAGGTTCTCGCGGATCCAGCGCGTGGCCTCGATGAAATCGATGGCGTAGCGGTTGTGCTCCTCGATGCCGGTGGCAATCGCGAAAATGTTCGGATCGATGATGATGTCTTCGGCGGGAAAGCCGATTTCATCGACCAGAATGTCATAGGCCTGCTTTGCGATCTCGATGCGGCGCTGGTAGGTATCCGCCTGACCTTTTTCGTCGAAGGCCATCACCACCACGGCGGCGCCATAACGCTTGGCCAGCCGCGCCTGGTGCTTGAAGGGCACGAGGCCTTCTTTCATGCTGATCGAATTGACGATGGCCTTGCCCTGCACGCACTTCAGGCCGGCCTCGATGACTTCCCATTTCGACGAGTCGATCATCACCGGCACGCGCGAAATATCGGGTTCAGAGGCGATCAGGCTCAAGAAGGTGGTCATCGCCGCCTTCGAATCCAGCATCGCCTCGTCCATATTGACGTCGATGATCTGCGCGCCGCTTTCCACCTGCTGGCGCGCCACCGCAACCGCTTCGGTGTAGTTACCGGCGAGAATCAGCTTGGCAAAGGCGCGGGAACCGGTGACATTGGTTCGCTCGCCGACGTTGACGAACAGCGAATCGTCGCCGATGTTCAGCGGTTCCAGCCCGGACAGCCGGGTCTTGTGTTCGATCTGCGGCACTTTGCGCGGCGACACATTCTTCACCGCCTCGGCAATGGCGCGGATATGCCCCGGCGTGGTACCGCAGCAGCCGCCGGCGATATTGATGAAGCCGCTCTTCGCAAAGTCGAGCACGTACTCGGCAGTGTTCTCCGGCAACTCATCGTAGCCGGTCGGCGCCAGCGGATTGGGCAGGCCGGCGTTGGGATAGGCGCAGACAAAGGTGTCGGCGACATTCGACAGCTCTTCGATGAACGGACGCATCAGTTGCGCACCCAGCGCGCAGTTGAGGCCGATGGTCAGCGGCTTCGAGTGCCTTACCGAATTCCAGAAGGCTTCCGGCGTCTGTCCAGATAAGGTGCGGCCCGAAGCATCGGTGATCGTGCCGGAAATCATGATCGGCAGTTTCACGTTGTTTGCTTCGAAATACTGGTCGATCGCGAACAGCGCGGCTTTTGCGTTGAGCGTGTCGAAAATGGTCTCGACCATCAGAATGTCGGCGCCACCGTCGATCAGGCCGCGCACGGCCTCGGTATAGGTCTCCACCAGCTGGTCGAAGTTGATGTTGCGGAAGCCGGGATCGTTGACGTCCGGTGAAATCGACGCCGTGCGGTTGGTCGGTCCCAGCGTGCCGGCGACAAAGCGCGGCTTTGCCGGGTCTTTCGCTTCGTATTTATCCGCCGCCGCGCGCGCGAGTTTCGCCGCTTCGACGTTCAACTCATAGACCAGGTCTTCCATGTGGTAATCCGCCATGGCGACCGCAGTCGAGTTGAAGGTGTTGGTTTCAATGATGTCCGCGCCGGCATCCAGATACTGCTCGTGGATTTCACTGATGATCTGCGGCTGGGTCAGCGTCAGCAGATCGTTGTTGCCCTTCACGTCATGGGCGAAATCCTTGAACCGCTCGCCGCGATATGCCGCCTCGTCCAGTTTGTAGTTCTGGATCATCGTGCCCATCGCACCGTCGAGAATCAGGATGCGGCGCTTGAGCAGTTCGGGCAGTTGCTGGGTGCGGGAAGTCATGGCTGGAAGATGGCGCCGGGAAGGCACAACAGATGCATGGAAAGTGCGAATTTTATCATGGACTTACGTGATGGCCGGCAGCCGCCTATAATGCGCGTTCTGTCCAGTACGGGTGCACCCATGAAACACCTAGAACCCAAACAAGCCGCTGACTTCCTCAAGCAAAACCGGAACGCGGTATTCGTCGACTGCCGCAGCGAGATGGAATATCTGTTCGTCGGCCATCCGGTCGGCGCGATCCACATCGCCTGGAACGACGGCCCCAACTGGGATATCAACCCGCATTTTGTCGCCCACGTCAAAAAGGCGACCAGCGTCGACCGTCCCGTCGTGGTGATCTGCCGCAGCGGCAACCGCTCGCTCGATGCCGGCCGTGCGCTGGAAGAAGCCGGGTTTACCCAGGTCTACAACGTGCTGCACGGCTTTGAAGGCGAACTCGACGACAACCACCATCGCGGGTCGACCACCGGCTGGCGCTTTGACGGCCTGCCCTGGGAACAGTGCTGAGCGCTGGGTAGTCTCCCGCAAGCCCTGCTTTATTTGCCGGGCTGTGCGTCCAGCCAGTCGCGGATGCAGGCCTGCACCGGTTCGTAACTGTGCTGTTTCTCGAAATAGTGGTGGATCTCGCCATTGCGAAGCCCTGCCTGCATCGCGCGGTTCATGGTCTGACCGCTGACAATGATGCGCAGCGTCCCCGGCTGCATCGCAGCGGCCTGAGCCAGCAGTTGCGCCCCGTTCATGCCGGGCATCGAAAAATCCGACACGATGACGCCGACCGCGCGTGAACGCAGTATCGCCATCGCCGTCTCTCCGTTGCCGGCCGTGAGAATTTCGTAACCGGCGGGACGCAGCGCACGAATCGACAGCGTCAGCACGTCAGGATCATCGTCCACCAGTAATACTGCAGCACTCCATGCCGTCGCCGGCAGTGCAACCGGTTGCGCGGCCGGCGGCATGACTTCAGTTGCCGCAGCGGCGTAGGCCGGCGCTGCAAGGCGACTGGCCAGCGTAAAGAAAAAGGTGGAACCGACGTCGGGCGCGGATTCCGCCCAGACCTCGCCGCCATGACGGCGCATGATCCGGCGCACCGTCGCCAGGCCGATGCCGGTGCCGGGAAATTCACGTTCGGTATGCAGGCGCTGGAAAGTGCCGAACAGGCGGTCGGCATGCGCCATGTCGAATCCGGCACCGTTATCGCGCACGAAATACACCATGCTGCCATCACGCAGTTCTGCACCGAATTCGACACGTGCCTGCGGCTGACGGCCGGTGAATTTCCAGGCGTTCTGCAGCAGATTCATCAGCGCCGCACGCAGCAATCCCGTATCCCCCCTGACGCGCAGCCCCGGCGCTGCGGTAAAAGCCACTTCGCGTCCGTCATGCTCCCGCCGCAGTTCATCGGCAATCGCCACCGCCATGCCGCTGAGATCGGCATCGACGATTTTCAGCGCGGTCCGCGTCACCCGTGACAGCCGCAGCAGATCCTCGATCAGCGCCGCCATGCGCTGGGAAGCGCCGCGGATGCGCGCAACATAATCGCGCCCCGCCTCATCCAGATCGGCGCCGAAGTCCTCCACCAGCGCCGCAGACATGCCATCGATATGGCGCAGCGGCGCGCGCAGATCATGCGATACGGAAGACGCAAAAGCCTCGAGTTCCTCGTTGGCAACCGTCAACTGCGCCGTACGCTCGGCTACCCGGGCCTCGAGTTCGGTGTTGAGTTTTTCCACTTCCAGCGAACGCTGTTTGAAATCCGTGACATCGCGGCTGATCGCCACCAGGCCGGTGACATTGCCGGCGCTGTCGCGCAGCGGCATTTTTGCCGTGACATACCAGCGCGGATTCCCTGCGGAACCGATCATCACCTCGCGCAGCGGACTGGGTTGTCCGCTCTCGAGCACGGCGCGGTCTTCAGCCTCGACTCTTGCCGCAATGTCCGGTGGCAGCAGGTCGCTGTTGCGCAGACCCAGGACATCGGACCGCTCCGGTGCGCGGGCCTGCATCCAGGCGGCATTGGCCAGCATGAAACGCAGGTCCCTGTCCTTGGCACGAATGCGGTCCGGCAGGTTGTCGATCACCGTGCGCAGCAGATTGCGTTCCGCTGCAAGTGCCTCGCGCACCAGCCGGCGCTCGGTAACGTCACGGGCGATACCCAGCAGCGCAGAAATCCTGCCGGAGACATCGTGCAGCGGTGCAGCATGAATTTCCAGCCAGCAGTGCTTACCGTGGATGCCGATGGCCTCGAACTCCAGAACACCGCTCTGCCCCTCCAGCACGCCGTGCTGGAGGCGGACAAAGGCGCGCCGGTACTGCGGGGCCACCTGGTTAAGGAAGGGAAAGCGCCGCATCTCCTCCAGGCTGGAGGCCTCGAGCATGCGCAGTCCGGCGGGGTTCATGTCCAGCAGATCGCCCTCCGGCGCGACAATGGCCACGCACTCCGGTTCTGCGGCGATGATCGCACGCAGCCTGCCTTCGCTTTCCTGCAATGCAGCTTCACGACGTTTGAGTTCGGTAATGTCGACAAAGGAGACAACGATCTGCCCGTCCGCGGTGCGGCCTTCGCGAATCAGGTGATAACCACCATCGGGCCGGCGACGTTCGATCACGCGGCCATCGGGATTGCGGTGACGCGCCACCCGATCGGCGACAAACGCGTTGACGTCATTGATTTCGCCCATGGCCTTGAGCACACGCGCGCGGTCCATGGCCAGTGATTCGAACAACATGCCGGGGCGGAGACTGCCTTCGGCGGTTTCCTGCATCCGGCGGTAGGGTTCATTGAAAAAAAGCAGGCGGTCGTCCCGGTCATACAGGGCCAGACCTTCGCCGATATGCTCGGCAATCGTCCGCAGGCGCGCTTCGCTTTGCCGCAACTCCTCGGCATAGGACCGCTGCCGCGAATACAGCAATAGCAGTCCGGCGATCGCCAGCAGACCCAGCACCACCATCACGGACATGGCCGCCAATTCAAACTCCGTGCTCATCGAACCCCGCCGTTCAAGCCCGCGTCACCCGCAGATAACTGATCCATGCCAGCCACCCCATGAACATCAGCCCGCCCGCCGCCAGTGCCAGCGTCAACGCATGCCCTGAAACCAGCGGCGACACCAGCCCGGCGGCAAGCCCGGCAAACAGGCTGTGGGCAAAGCCCTGAAGCGATGACGTCATCCCGCGCAGTTTGGGAAACAGCTCCAGCGTGAGCAGGGTCGCACTGGGCATCGCCAGCGCCATGCCAATGGTATAGATCATCACCGGAAGCACCGTCCACGGCAACGCCGGCGGCAATATTGTGCAATAGCTGATATTGAAAACCGCTGCTGCGAACATGATCATGTAACCGATGCTTACCGTACGGCGTGGCGTGAGCCGGCTGGCCAGGCGGCCGGAGAAAAACGCGCCGATCATCACACCACCGATGCCCGGAACAAACAGCCAGGCAAAATCCTTTTCCGTCATGCCGAGCAGGCCGTAAATCACCGCCGGCGCCGACACGATATAAAGGAAGAATCCCGAAAAATTGAAGGCGATCATCACGCACAGCAGCACCAGCCGGCGATCACTGCCGAGGCGCCGATAGTTGCGCAGCAGCGGACCGGCATGAAACGGCTGGCGGTCCGCAACGGGATGCGTTTCGGGCAGCCAGCGCACGGTTCCCGCGATCAACAACACGGCGTACAGCGTCAGGAACCAGAAAATGGCGCGCCAGCCGATGGCGCCCTGCAACCAGCCGCCAATCACCGGCGCAATGGCCGGGGCAATACTGAAAATCATCGTCACCAGCGACATCAGGCGCTGGGCGGCGTGCCCCTCAAGGCTGTCGCGGATGATGGCCCGACCGACGATGATGCCGGCGCCGGCGGAGAGGCCCTGTATCGCGCGCCACATCAGCAGTTGCGGCAGGCTCGCCGACAGCGCGCAGCCGATCGATGCAAAGGCGTAGACGGTAAGGCTCGCCAGAATCACCGGACGCCGGCCGAAGGAATCGGACAGCGTGCCGTGAAACAGCGTCATGAACGCCAGCGTAAACAGGTAAAGACTCAGCGTCTGCTGCAGCTGAGCCGGCGTTGCGGAAAATTCGGCCCCGATATGCGGGAACGACGGCAGATAGGTGTCTATCGTGAACGGACCGATCATCGCGAGTGCGGCCAGTATTGTGGCCAGTGCCTGCAACGCGATCGGCGCTGTATGCCGTGGGGGTGTGGTCATGCGGCTTCGGGTTGGTGATGCGGTGCGTCCCCAACATTCAAGCCACCTACCGCTGACGGATCAGGGACATGCACCGCCAGTGTCGCCAACCATCATAGCGGGATTCCGCAATCGAAGTGCAGGCAGTTCAACCGCCCTGCGGTGAAGACTCCACAATCGCAAGATCGATCTCGATCCAGAACTGCGAACCCAGATCCTTGCGACTGCTGGCGCCAATAACGCCGTGCATCAACTCCACCAGCTTCTTCGAAATGGACAGTCCCAGTCCCGTGCCGCCATGAAGTCGCGTCATCGAAGAGTCCACCTGCTTGAAGGGCTGGAACAACAATTCCAGATCCGCGTCATCGATGCCGATCCCGGTATCAAATACCTCAAGGCGCAGCGTGTACCGTCCGGCGGTCGAAGGCCTCCCGCTGAGCACGACCTGAACCTTGCCGGTTTCGGTGAATTTGATCGCATTGTTGACCAGATTCGAAAGCATCTGGCGCAGGCGCAGGGAGTCACCCAGACAATACGCCGGCACATCGTCAGCCGACTCGAATTCCAGCGCAATATTCTTGACGCGGGCATTTTGCGCATAAAGATCGACAACGCCGCCGGCAAGGCTGCGGGGGGAAAACGCGGATTCTTGCAGCGTCAGCTCGCCTGCCTCAATCTTTGACATGTCGAGTACGTCGTTGATGATGTCGCGCAGTTGCAGGCCGCTGGCGTAAGCCATGTCGGCAAAACCCTTCTGCTCGGTATTGAGCGGGCTGTCCTTGAGCAACTCCGAAAAACCGAGCAAACCGTTCAGGGGCGTGCGCAGTTCATGACTCACCATGGCCAGAAACTCTGATTTGGCCTTGCTGGCGTCCTCGGCCCGCTGCCGCAGCAAATCCATTCTCACCGTATCGGCCTCGCGGCGCCGGAGCAGCCGGATAAAAAGCCACCCAAAGAAACCCGCAATCGCCA
>CANHZX010000151.1 GCA_947465215.1 Betaproteobacteria bacterium
AGGTGGCGAACCTGCTGGAAGGGGTATTGGCGCGGGAGCGTGGACTGGCTCTGGTCAGCCTGCGCAAGCTGCCGGTGCAGCAATTCGATGCCGGTGCGGCGGCACCCAAGGGCGACGCCAAGGGCGCATCGCCTGCGAATGGCCGGAGCATTTACCAGCACAGTTTTGAAATCGAGATTGAAGGTACTTACAGCGAATTGCACGGCTATCTGGCACACCTGGAAAAACTGCCGTGGCAGCTGTTCTGGGGCAAGGCCACGCTGGATGCCGCCAAACATCCGCGGCTTAAACTGATGCTCACGGTGCACACACTGAGCATGAACAAAGTATGGTTGGTCGTATGACACCTGCGCTCGCACTGTTATTGGGCGTCATGACTGCCGGGGTTGCTGCAGCTCAGGGCTTGTCCGATCCGACGCGTCCACCGGGCGGTCAATCCGAGTCGGCCGATGCCGTTGGTCCGGGCGGACCGGTGCTACAGTCGGTCATGTTGTCGCCGTCGAGGAAGGTGGCCGTGATCAGCGGTGAAATGGTTGTGCTGGGTGGTCGTTACGGCGCTGCGAAGCTGGTACGATTGACCGAGACAGAAGCCGTGCTGAAAAACGGAGCGGATGTGACGGTGCTGCGTCTCCATCCGCTTGTTGAAAAACGTGCTGCTGGTGGCGCTGCAGTCAAAAGCCCCACAAAAACGACAAAGTGAACATGCTCACGCCGAACAACATTCAACGGGGTCTTGCTCTCACTCTCAGTGTGCTGCTTGCTGCTTGCGCCGAGCCGCCGCGTCAGGGCAGCAGTCCGACGCTGGATTCGATCAATCGCGAACTCGACAAGGCGGCGCAGTCCCGCAGCAAACCGCCAGCCGCACCTTCCGACGCGGTCAGCCGCGCGCTGCTGCCGCCGATGATGGTTGAAATGCCCCGCGCCGATGCGCAGAAGGCGGATACGCGTTTTGACCTCTCGGTGAATAATGCGCCGGCCAGCCAGGTTTTCCTCGCCATCGTGTCCGGCACCCGTTTCAGCATGGTGCTGCACCCGGATGTCAAAGGCGATCTGTCGGTGAACCTGAAAGACGTTACGGTGACCGAAGCGCTGGATACGCTGCGCGACCTTTACGGTTTTGACTATTCGGTGCAGGGCAATCGCATCACGGTGTTGCCCGCCACACTGCAGTCCCGCATCTTCAAGGTGAACTACCTGCAGGCGCTGCGTCGCGGCCAGACCGAAACCCGCGTCAGTTCCGGTTCGATTACCGACGGCTCCAGCAGTCCCGGCACACCTGCACCGGGCGCGATACCGGTGCCCACCACCGGTCCGACCGGCGCAAGCAATACGCGGGCCACGGAAAGCTCCCGTGTCACAACGACTTCCAACTCCAATTTCTGGGGCGACATTCAGAATTCGCTGACCGCGATTCTGGGCGGCGCCACCGGACGCAGCGTTGTGGTTAACCCGCAATCCGGCGTGATCGTGGTGCGTGCAATGCCCAACGAATTGCGTGGCGTCGAGCAGTTTCTCTCTGCCATGCAGTTAATCGTCGAGCGGCAGGTCATGCTCGAAGCCAAGATCATCGAAGTGCGGTTGCGCGACGGTTATCAGGCGGGCATCAACTGGGCCGGTTTCCGCGACGGCAGTACGCGTTTCGGCGCGGGCGTGATTTCCCCGGGCACCGTACTGCAGAGGGAGGGTTCCATCGGCACAGCCACCAGTCGCGCTGCAGACGGCACACTGCGTTCGGATTCGGTGTTTTCCGGTGGTTCCACCAGCGGTATCGCCAATGCGCTGGCGCTGGGCGCCGGGGCTGCAGGCGGCCTGTTCGGGCTGGCTTTGCAGACCCAGGACTTTGCTGCGCTGCTGACCTTCCTTGAGACCCAGGGTGGCGTCAATGTGCTGTCGAGCCCGCGTGTAGCGACCCTCAATAACCAGAAGGCGGTGTTGAAGGTCGGCACCGACGATTTCTTCGTCACCAACGTCAGCACCACATCCAGTACCAGCGGCACCAGCACCACGGTGACACCGACAATTACCGTCGCCCCGTTTTTCTCGGGCATCGCGCTGGATGTGACGCCGCAAATCGATGACGGCAGCAGCATTATTCTGCACGTTCACCCTTCGGTGAGCAGTGTCGTTGAGCGGCGCAAGGTCATCGATCTGGGCTCGCTGGGGGTCTTCGCTTTGCCGCTGGCTTCCAGCGACGTCAATGAAACCGATACCATCGTGCGCGTGACCGACGGCAACATCGTCGCCATCGGTGGCCTGATGCGCCAGCAGTCGTCGAATGAACGCAGCCAGGTTCCGGGCCTCGGCGATGCCCCGGGCGTTGGCGGCCTGTTCCGCCAGCGCGACAACAGCAACACTAAGAGCGAGCTGGTGATTCTGCTCAAGCCGACGATCATCCACAATGATCGCAGCTGGCAGGAAGATCTTACCCAGACTAGAGAGCGCATCAGGGCCATGACTGCGCCGCCAGCCGAGCCGCAACGCTGATACGCTTGGGCCATGTACGAATCGCACTTCGGCCTGCGTGAACCCCCGTTCGGCATCACGCCGGACACCAGTTTTGCCTATGCCTGCAACTCCCACCAAGAGGCGCTGAACACGCTGCTTGTTGCCGCGCGCAACGGCGAGGGTTTCATGAAGGTCACCGGCGAGGTCGGCACCGGGAAAACTCTGCTGTGCCGGCGTTTCCTTGCCACGCTGGATGCCCGTTTTGTTTCCGCCTACATTCCGAATCCCTATCTTGAGCCGCGCACGCTGATGTTCGCGCTGGCCGAAGAACTGGGTATCGTATTGCCGCGCGAAGCGGATCAGCATCACCTGCTCAAGGAGCTGTCGCGCTCACTGCTCAATTTCGCGCGGCAGGGCAAGACCGTGGTGGTCTGCCTCGACGAGGCGCAGGCAATGCCGCAGGAAACGCTGGAGGCTCTGCGCCTGCTGACCAATCTGGAAACCGAGAAGCGCAAACTTCTGCAGGTGGTGCTGTTCGGCCAGCCCGAGCTGGACCAGCGCCTCGCCCATTCCTCGATCCGCCAGTTACGCCAGCGCATTACCTTTCAGTACCGGTTGTCGATGCTGAAGGAAAAAGAAGTGGAACATTATCTGTCGCACCGGTTGCGTGTTGCCGGTTATCGCGGTAACCAGTTGTTCACCCCGGCCGCCGTGCGCCGGCTGCATCGTGCCAGCGGCGGCGTACCGCGCCTGATCAACATCATGGCCCACAAATCACTGCTGCTGGCCTTTGGCGAAGGCATGCAGCAGGTGCTGCCGCGGCATGTGCGCAGCGCGGCTGCGGATACGCCGGCGACCGGCAGCCCACGCCGGAAGCTGCTGGTGCTGGCCCTGTTGCTGCTGGCGGCGGTTGTTACCGCCGCATTTTTTATGGACTGGCTGCCGTGAGCGTCATCAATCAGATGTTGCTGGACCTGGAGCGTCGTCGCGCTTCGGGCGAGGAGCGCAACCGCATACCGGATCATGTGCGTGCGCTGCCGGGGAACCCTGTCGGCGAGGGCGTGAGATCGCCGGCAATGATTGCAGGTGCGGTTGCGGTAATTCTGGCGGTGATGGGCGGCGGTTTCTGGTGGTATAGCGGCCTGCCGGGGCTCTCGAACCCGTCGATGATTCCGAGCATTGAAGAAATCGAGCGGCGTCAGGCCGAGGGCGTGACCCGCCAGATGAGTCTGGATCTGGCGCAGGCGCCTAAAACCATAGAGTCGCCGGGAGATGCTACTGCGCCGACGGGTATTGCCACGCAGTCCATCATCGTTAACGAACCGCCCCTCTGGGCCAGCCCGCGAGGTGAGCATCCGCTGGCGGCGCGTTCCACGGCACCCGCAGAACCGCTGCGTGAGCCTGCAGTTGTGCCTGCGCGGGAACCGGCGTCGCAGGCTGCGGTGTCTGCGCCGGCCGTGGTTACCGCACCGGCGGGAAAACCTTCGGCCAAATCATCTGCGACCGCCCCTGCTGGCGGCATCGACAAGCGGCTTCGCGAACTGACGCCGCGGCAGCGTGCCGAGGCGGAATATTCTCGCGGCGCCACCGCCCTGCAGCAGGGACGTTTGCCCGAAGCGAGTTCCGCCTTTGAAGCTGCACTGCAGATTGACCCGACGTATCACGCGGCGCGGCAGGCGCTGGCCGGCGTGCTGATGGATGCGCGCCTGCCAAATGATGCGATGCTGGTGCTGCAGGAAGGTTTGCAGATTGCGCCGGCCCAGTTCGGCTTTGCGATGATGGCAGCGCGTCTGCATGTCGAGCGCGGTGAACTGGATGCCGCCGTGCAGACGCTGGCGCGCAGCGCGGAATATGCCGGCAACAGCGCCGACTACGCCGGGTTTTATGCGGGATTGCTGCAGCGGCAGAAAAAACATGCCGAAGCAGTGGAATATTTTGATCGTGCGCTGCGCTTGAGACCCAATAGCGGTGTCTGGCTGCTCGGCATGGGCATGTCGCTGGAAGCACTGGGTCGCAACGCCGAAGCGCAGGAAGCTTTCCGTCGCGCCAAGACCAGCGGCAATCTGACGCAGGAATTGCAGAACTTTGTCGATCAGCGTTTGCGCTGATCGCTTCCAGTCAGGCCGCGGATCCGCCCGCGGCCACCGTGCGCGCGACAACCCAGCCCGTTACTGATGCCGCGCCGGCGCGTTTGAGATTGCGCGCCAGTTCATTCAGTGTCGCGCCGGTGGTCAGCACGTCATCCACCACCACCACATGACGGCCGGTAATATCACCCAAAACAACAAACGCGCCGCGGATGTTTTTGCGGCGTTCTTTCCAGGGCAGACGGGTTTGCGGTGAAGTCTCGCGGGTTTTGATGCACAGCCCGGCATCCACCGGCGCTTGCATGACAGTGGCTGCTGCCCGCGCCAGTTCCAGCGCCTGGTTGAATCCGCGTTCTCGCAGGCGCAGGGTCGACAGCGGCATCGGCACGATCAGATCGGCGGATTGCGGCGGATGCTGCTTGAGCATTTCGGCGAGCGAGCGGATGGTGGACAGCCGGCCCCCGTATTTACAGGCTTGGATCAGGCCATCGACGGGAAAGCCGTAACGCGTGGCGGCGATTACCTGATTAAAGTGCGGCGGGTCGGCAAGGCAGCGGCCGCAGATGCCGGTGGCGGGTAGCGGATGGGCGCAGCGCAGGCATCCGGGGCCGTTCAGCCAGGGCAGTTCAGCCCAGCAGTCCTCGCAGAGGCCGCGACCAGGGGTATTCCCTTCGCACAGCGCGCAATGCGAGGCGAAAAGCGCGGCGGCGGCCGGTTGCCACCTGTTAAGTAAACGCTTTCCCCAATTTGACAAATAATGGCGCATCTGCGACGATATAAATATTAAGTATATGATTTTATTGAATAATTTTTAGAGATCGATATGGATACTGTGCAAGCCAACAATCTCCTCAACGAACGCCGGCCTGCCGTCGCCGACACTCCGGTTGCGACAACCCGCTGGACCGTGGCTGCCATTGAGGCGCTGTTCGCGCTGCCGTTCAACGATCTGCTGTACCGGGCGCAGCAGGTGCATCGCGACAATTTCGATGCCAATGCCGTGCAGCTGTCGACGCTGCTGTCGATCAAGACTGGCGGCTGCTCCGAAGACTGCGGTTATTGCCCGCAGGCGGCGCGTTATCAGACCGGCGTCGAAAATCAGGACCTGCTGTCGGTGGATGAAGTGGTCGCTGCGGCACGCACAGCGAAGGAACATGGGGCGACGCGCTTCTGTATGGGTGCGGCATGGCGCGGCCCGAAGCAGCGTGACCTCGATAAAGTGGTGGCAATGGTCAAGGCGGTGCGCGGGCTGGGCATGGAAACCTGCGCGACGCTGGGCATGTTGAAACCCGGCCAGGCCGACCAGCTGCGCGACGCGGGTCTCGATTATTACAACCACAATATCGATACCGCCGAAGACAATTACAAGAACGTCATTACCACCCGCGATTACGAAGACCGTATCGACACGCTGAGCCAGGTGCGCGAAGCCGGCATGCACGTCTGCTGCGGCGGCATCGTCGGCATGGGCGAGACGCGCAAGGCGCGTGCGACACTGATCGCCCAGCTGGCGAATATGGAGCCGTATCCGGAATCGGTGCCGATCAACAATCTGGTGCAGGTGCCGGGCACACCGCTGCATGGCGCGGATAAACTCGACCCGCTGGAATTCGTACGCACCATCGCCTGTGCGCGCATCACCATGCCCAAGGCCTTTGTGCGCCTGTCGGCCGGTCGTCAGGAACTCGGCGACGGTGTGCAGGCGCTGTGTTTCCTTGCTGGTGCGAATTCGATTTTCTACGGCGAGAAACTGCTGACTACCGGTAACCCGGACGTTGAAAACGATCGTGCGCTGTTTGCGCGTCTCGGCCTCAAGCCGCTGAATCCCGCCTGATTCTGCCGGACGGGGTATTGCCTCCGGTGTCACTGCACGCCGATCTCGCCGCTGAACTGGCGGAACGCGAAGCGGGCGGACTGCGCCGCTCGCGGCGTCTGCTCGAGTCGCCGCAGCGTGCCCGGGTCACGGTCGACGGCTGTGAGTATCTGGCGTTCTGCTCGAATGACTATCTCGGGCTGGCCGCTGATCCGCGATTGTCAGCCGCCGCAAATGAAGGCATTGCCCGCTACGGCGTCGGCGGCGGCGCTTCGCATCTGATTCTCGGCCACAGCACGGCACACCACGAACTCGAAGAGGCGCTGGCCCGCTTTGTACGCCAGCCGCGCGCGCTGCTGTTTTCCACCGGCTATATGGCCAATATGGGTGTGGTCAGTGCGCTGACCGGCCGCGGCGATGCGATTTTTGCAGACCGGCTCAATCACGCCTCACTGAATGACGCGGCGCTGGTGTCCCGCGCGGCATTCAAGCGTTATGCCCACAACGATCTTGATGCGCTTGAGCGCTTGTTAAAAATCACGCCGGCGCGCCGGCGCCTGGTGGTCACCGACGCTGTGTTCAGCATGGATGGCGATATTGCGCCGGTCGCTGCGCTGCTCGAATTGTGTGAACGCCATGATGCCTACCTGTTCATCGATGACGCCCATGGTTTCGGCGTACTCGGCGAGGCGGGGCGCGGCACGCTCGCGCATTTCAACATGGCATCGGATCGCTTCATCTATATGGCAACGCTGGGCAAGGCCGCGGGTGTAGCCGGCGCATTTGTTGCCGGTGATGAAACACTGATCGAAACACTGATCCAGAACGCACGTACTTACATCTACACCACGGCAACGCCGCCCTTGCTGG
>CANHZX010000152.1 GCA_947465215.1 Betaproteobacteria bacterium
AGTTTGCCGGGACGCGCCTTCGAATACGCAATCAGTTCCTTGACGTTTTTCGGCTGCATCGATGGATGGCCGACCAGGATATTGGGCAGCACCACGAACTGGCTGATTGGCGTGAAATCACGTACCGGATCAAAAGGCAGGTTTTTCTGCATTGAAGGCTGAATGGTCATGCTGCTGATCGCCGTGAGCAGCGTGTAACCGTCTGGGGCCGCACGCGCGACGGCTTCGCTGCCAACGATGGAACCGGCACCCGGCCTGTTTTCGGCAATCACCCGCTGGCCGAGAGATTCATCCATCTTGGGCAGAACCATGCGTGTGGTCGAGTCGGTGCCGCCGCCCGCGCCCGAGGGCACAATGATGCGAATCGTTCTGGCCGGATAGTTCTGCTGCGCCGCAACTGACAGCGCTGCGCCGAACAGGGCAATACCCAGGAGACCGCAAGCACGATGGACCGGGTTGCTGACAGACATACGAGGCTCCTCTTTCATGTCATCCGGCTCACGGGCCGGATTGATTATTAACTAATGTAATGATTCTCGCCGTGCGTCCTGTCCTTGTAAAGGCGAAAGGCATCAGGGAACACAGACTACACACCGGCTATTCCCGCCGCCAACGATTTTTTTCAAACTGTCATTCCGGCAAATTCAGAAGGCATAATGGCCGCGAGCAGAGGGGGGAGGCCCGGCTGCCAATCATTCCGGAGGTCATACATGTTGCGCATCCTGCTTGCCAGCATCACCCTGGCGTTTGCTACCAGCGCCAGCGCCCAGGACAAACCCGCTGCCGCACCCGCGGAAAAACCGGCGTTGTTTGCCACCACCAAGGTCGAAGGCACCGACAACGTCTATGTGTTCCGCTATGGCAACCACCAGGCGATGTTCGTCGTCACATCCGCCGGCGTGATTGCCACTGACCCCATCGGCTACGGCCGGCCGCAGGCGGTGACCACTTATATCGACGAAATCAAAAAGATCACCAACCAGCCGATCAAATACCTGATTTACAGCCATCACCACTACGACCACATCGCCGGCGGCAAACCGTTCAAGGATGCCGGCGCCGTCATCATCGCGCACAAACGGGCGAAAGAACGCCTCGCTGTATTGAAGGACCCTTTCACGCCGCTGCCCGATGAAGTGATGGATGACAAGCGCGTGATCACCCTCGGCGGCACCACGCTGGAGCTGACCTATCACGGCCTCAACCACTCCGACAGCTCGATCGCGATGCGCCTGCCCAAGGAGAAAGTACTGTTCGTCGTGGATACGCTGCCGGTCGGCTCCGTGCCGGGCCGCGGCATGATCGACTTTCATCCGCTCGAAGTTGAAAAATCCATCGAGTCGATGCTCGCCCTGGATTGGGACAAGCTGATCCCCGGCCATCCCGGCGCCCCCAACGGCCGCCTCGGCACGAAGGATGATGTCCGCGCACAGCTGCAGTTCCTGCGCGACGCTTCGGATGCGGTGAAGATTGCCGCACGTGAAGGCAAGTGTTGGGAACCGGCCGAAAAAGAAGTCCAGCTGCCGCAATACCAGTCGTGGCCCGGTTATGCCGCAGGCATGCCCTTTGTGGTACGGCGCTACTGCGGCCTGTGGGGACGCGGCACCTGATCGCGGCTACGCGCCAATAAAATCCCCGCATCCGCGGGGTTTTTTTATGGCGTGCTGCTGTTGAAATTCAATCGACGCGGATGCCCGTACGCTGCACCACCTTCGCCCAGCGATCCATGTCATTGGCCAGCAGCCGGGTCAACTCTTCCGGCGTGCCCGACTGCACATCGACGCCGAGACCGGCCAGGCGTTCGCGCACATCGTTCTGTTTCAGCACCTGCACGATTTCCGTATTGAGCCGGCGCACGACTTCCGCCGGCAGACGCGCCGGTCCGGCAAAGCCGTACCACAGACTCGCTTCATAGCCGGGAACTGCCTCGGCCACCGTCGGCAGTTCGGGCAAGGCCGGTGAACGCTTCGCACCGGTTGTCGCCAGGCCGCGCAGGCGTCGCGACTGCAGATGCGGGATCACCGACAGACTGGTAGCAAACGCCATCGTCACCTGTCCGCTGACCAGATCGGTCAGCGCCAATGACATGCCCTTGTACGGCACATGCGTCATTTTCGTACCGGTCAGCACTTCGAACAGCGCACCTCCGAGATGACCGGAAGCACCGACGCCCGCAGACACATAACTGAGTTGGCCCGGGCGCACCTTGGCCAGCGCCACCAGTTCTTTGACATTTCTGACGGGTACCGACGGATGGACAGCCAGCACCAGAGGACTGGAACCGGCAAGCGAGATCATCGTGAAGTCACGGACCGAATCAAAAGGCAGTTTGCTGTACAACGCCGCGTTGACCGCATGGCCGCTGGGAATCAGTGCAATGGTGTAACCATCCGGTGCCGCCCGCGCCGTGAACTCGGTACCGATAATGCCGTTGGCGCCAGTACGGTTTTCGACAATGACCTGCTGCTTGAAACTGTCGGTCAGTTTTGCCGCGACCGTGCGACAGATGATGTCGTTGCCGCCACCGGCAGCAAACGGCGAAATGATACGGATCGTGCGCGAGGGATAAGCCTGCTGTGCAACGGCAGGCAAGGCTGTTGCCGCCGCCAGCAGGGCGACGAACAACAGCGGCTTGCGCGCCGCCACCCGCCCCTTGCGCTTAGCCACGCAGATGCTGGTTGAAAAAGTCCAGCGTGCGCTGCCATGACAGCTTGGCTGCGGCATCGTCATAACGCGGTGTCGTGTCGTTATGGAAGCCGTGCTGGGTGTTCGGATAGATGTGCGCGGTATAACGTACATTGTTCGCCTTCAGTGCTTCTTCATAGGCCGGCCAACCCTTGTTGATGTTCTCGTCTTCGCTGGCGTAATGGATCAGCAGGGGCGCCTTGATCTTCGCCACCTCGGAAGCCGGCACCTGACGGCCGTAGTACGGCACTGAGGCACCAAGTTCCGGCATGCGAGTGGCCAGCAGATTACAAATGCCGCCGCCGAAGCAGAAACCGACAGCACCGATCTTGCCCGTAGTCTCAGGCCGCGCCTTCAGCACCTGCGCCGCCTGATACAGATCTTCCTCGCGCTTTTTCGCATCCTGCGCGGCAAACAGCGCTCGCGCCTTGTCCTCATCACCGGGATAACCGCCGACCGGTGTCAGCGCATCCGGGGCAAAGGCAACGAAGTTCGCCAGTGCAAGGCGCCGCACGACATCTTCAATATAAGGGTTCAGTCCGCGGTTCTCGTGGATCACCAGCACCGCGGGCAGTTTACCCTTGGCATCCGCCGGCTGCGCGAAGTAGCCACGCATGCGGCCATGACCATTCGGCGAGTCGTAGTCGAGGTATTGCGTGCGGATGCGTTTGTCATCCTTCGGCACCTGCTGTGCCCAGGCGAAATTGGGTTTCAGACTCTCCAGCATAGCGGTTGCGGTAAAGGCGCCGACAGCGAATTTCGCGGCGCGGTCGATAAACTCGCGCCGGTCGAGACGGCCATGCACGTAACCATCAAACAGTTTCAGCACTTCCGGTGGAAAATCACCGGCCTTTTTACGTTCCACTTTTTTGCCATCCATACCTAACCCTCCGTTGGGATTCTGCTTGGACTTAGAGTTTGATACCCAGCAGCTTCGCCGCCGTCTCGCTCAACATCGCGCGCTTCTGGTCGTCAGTGAAGCCGGTGGCATTGAGAATGTGGTTCACCGAATCCGCCTGCCAGGGAATCGGGTGGTCAGTGCCGATCACCAGCTTGTCGTAACCGACTTCGTGCGCGAGGTGGCGCAGCGCCTCGTCGGTGAACACCAGCGTGTCGTAGTACATATCGCGCAGGTATTCAGTCGGCTTTTTCTTCAGCTTGACGCCGGTATCCATCTCGGGGGCGACGCGCAGGCTGTTGTCCGAACGCGGCGCATACGAAGGCAGGTAGCCGCCGCCGTGGGCAGAACAGATCTTCAGGCCGGGGAAACGGTCCAGCGTACCGTCAAAAATGAGGTGCGACAGCGCAATCGTGGTATCGAGCGGATTGCCAATGGTGTTCGACAGCCAGCCGTTACCGCCGAAGCGCGGCTCCAGCTCCGGCGTGCTGCGCGGATGGATGAAAATCAGCACGCCCAGCTCTTCCGCCTTTTTCCAGAACGGGTGCAGATAGGGGTCGGAAAATTCCTTGCCCGGGATGCTGGTGCCGACTGCGGCGCCGCGCAGGCCGAGTTTTTTCACCGCATGCTCCAACTGCTCGGCAGCCAGTTCGGGATATTGCAGCGCCACCGAAGCGTAGGCGACGAAGCGGTCGGGATAGGTACCGCACCATTCGGCGAGTTTTTCGTTCTGGATGCGCACCACTTCTGCGGCAAGATCACGCTCGGCCTTGTACCAGAGCGGGTTGATGCTCAGCGCTTCGATGTCGATACCCTGCTCGTCCATCTCGGCAATCCGGCGCGAGCCGACGTCGCCGATACCCGGGCCGCGCTGTTCTTCCACCGTCTGGCCCAGCAGCGCCAGC
This sequence comes from Betaproteobacteria bacterium, assembly GCA_947465215.1. Lineage (GTDB taxonomy): Bacteria > Pseudomonadota > Gammaproteobacteria > Burkholderiales > SG8-41. The sequence goes on from CANHZX010000152.1 coordinate 4,489, forward strand.
GCCTCGGCCACCACGCAGTGCGCGTGCACGTCGATGGTCTTGACCCGCTTGCCGCCGACGATGACCTGACGGCGGCGACCGCCGGCCGGCGTTGCCGCGGTGTTGGTCATGCTGCAACCGGTGAAAATCAAACCCTCGTCACAGCAATGCCGCGTATTACTCGTCGTCATGCAACCTCTCCTTGGTGTTTTGATTGTTCTATAAAAAACATTTTAAAACATTAACTTACAGAAACTATGCGGCGACAGCAGCATCTTTCAGTTGATCCGCAATCGCCTTGAATTCACCGGCCAGTTCGACAAAGGCCGCCACTACATCCGGATCAAAGTGCGTGTTCGCGCCCTTGGTGATCAGTTCCACCGCCGCTTCGTGGGTAAACGGTGTCTTGTAAGGCCGTTCGCTGATCAGCGCGTCATACACATCCGCCACCGCCATCAACCGCGCCGAAATAGGAATCTGCTCCCCGGACAGGCCCTGAGGATAACCCGAGCCATCCCATTTTTCCTGATGACCGTAAGCAATTTCCCGGGCGATTTCCAGGAAAGAGCTCGGCGTGTCGATCAGCTTCTCGGCGGCCAAAATCGCATCGCGCCCCAGTGTGGTGTGGGTTTTCATGATTTCAAACTCTTCCGGCGTCAGCTTTCCCGGCTTGAGCAGGATGTGGTCGGGAATCCCGACCTTGCCGATGTCATGCAGCGGCGCCGATTTGTAAAGCTGCTCTATGGTGGAGTCCGAGAGATAGGCCGCGAATTTACCGTGGGTTTTCAATTTCCCGGCCAGCGCAAGCACATAACGCTGGGTGCGACGAATATGGTTGCCGGTCTCGTTGTCTCGCGTCTCCGCAAGCGACGCCATCGCCATGATCGTCACATCCTGGACGACCTGAACTTCGCGGGTGCGCCGCTCGACTTCATTTTCAAGAAAGGTGTTCTGGTCGCGCAAAAAATCGCGGACATCCTTCATCAGCAGATGCGTCTTCACCCGCGCCAGCACTATCGGCGGGCTGATCGGCTTGGTGATGTAATCGACGCAGCCGACATCAAAACCCATCTGCTCGTCTTCGATCTGGGTTTTCGCCGTCAGAAAAATCACCGGGATCTCCGCAGTCAGCGGATCGGCCTTCAACTGGCGGCACACTTCATAACCGTCGATGCCGGGCATCATGATGTCGAGCAGAACCAGGTCGGGTAAGGGATGGGTCGCCGCAATCTTCAGCGCACGTTCGCCGTTGTTGGCAATCTTGGTCTTGTAGATGTCTTTGAGCAGCCCGTTCATCAGCGTCAGGTTTTCAGGCGTGTCGTCGACGATCAGTACCGACTTCTTGTCGGTGAAATCCAGTGCTTCGGCCATGGTCAGTTTTCCCCGGTCGTAAAGTGTTTGTCTGCAGCGGCTGCGCGCAGTTTTGTCAGCGCTGTTTCAAAATCAAAATCATTGACGGCGCGGCCGATGCTGTCTGCCACATCGCCGCCCAGCACACTGTGTAGCAACCCGGCATGTTCGGCATAACAATCGCCGGCATCACCGTCCGAGTCGGCGAGCAACGCAGCCAGTTTCGATATCGCAGCCTGCGCTGCAGCCGCATCCACCGGACCTGCTGCGGCGGCGGGTGTCGCCGCGCCGGCCGACCCGCGAACGGCGGCGACAGCAGCGGCAATCGCCGCGGCAAAATCCTCAAGCATCGCTGCGGTTTCCCGCTCTTCACGTATCGCCTGTTCCAGTACCGCAGCCGCGTACTGGGGCCGATCGGCGCCGATATTGCCCGAAACCCCTTTCGCCGTATGCACGATCCGCTCCGCCGTTGCACGGTCGCCACCCGCCAGCGCCGCACGCAGCGCCTCAGGTGCCCCGGCCTGGCCTTCGACATATTTATCCAGCAACCGGCGATACAGCGCATGGTTGCCCGCCACCCGCTTCAGACCACTTAGCGTATCGATGCCTGCAATCGTCAGCGCAGGCCCGGCCACGCCGGCATTCGCGAGCACGGGTGCGGCGGCGCCGTCGGCCCGCTTCGGCAGCCAGCGCAAGAGCGTGGCGAACATCACATCGGGATCGATCGGCTTGGTGATGTGGTCGTTCATGCCGGCAGCTATGCAACGTTCGCGCTCTTCCGCCATCGCATGTGCGGTCATTGCGATCACCGGCACACTTCCGCGCGCGGCATCGGCACGGATCTGCCGCACCACTTCGTAACCATCCATTTCCGGCATCTGCAGATCGGTGAGCACGATATCGAAGGCACCGGCCGGCTCCGCAATGAATTTCTGCATCGCCTCACGCCCGTCATTCGCCACCACAACCGTTGCGCCGGCACCCTCCAGCAGTTCGACGGCGATCTGCTGATTGATCTCGTTGTCTTCCGCCAGCAACAGGCGCGCGCCGGCGAGGTTATGACTGGCTGCATGCAGACCAGCAACCATCGCATCATGCGCCTCCGGCGCGAACACCAGCATGATGGCGTCGAGCAGCGCCGAGGTGCCGACCGGCTTCACCAGGAATCCGTCGAGTTGCGCCTGCTTCGCTTCCTGCCGCACATCATCGCGCCCGAAGGCCGTGACCATGATGATCGCCGGCGGTGACGGCATTGCCTTGATTGCACAACCGGCTTCGATGCCGCTCATGCCCGGCATCTTCCAGTCCATGAACACGATGCGGTAAGGCGATGCCGCATCACGCACCGCGGCCACCGCCTCTGCAC
>CANHZX010000153.1 GCA_947465215.1 Betaproteobacteria bacterium
ATCTGATGCAGCATTGCCAGCGGCGTTTCCAGAAAATGCTTTTGTGAGCCGAGGCCTGCGTTGTTGATCAGGATGTTGGCGGGGCCGAACATCTCCCGCGAGTAATCAATCATGGCCTGCACTTCTTCGGGAATGCGGATGTCGACCTTGCAGGCCGCAGCCCGGCCGCCGGCTGCTGTGATTTCAGCGCAAACGGCATGCGCGGATTCCTCGTTATTGTCAGCGAGCATCACGCTGGCACCGGCCGCTGCCAGGCGATGGGCGATCGCTGCTCCAATGCCGTTGCCGCTGCCGGTCACGATTGCGGTCTTGTCGGAAAATTGAACGGACATTTGCGGCTCCAGAAAGTTGCGGTGTCCGCATCGCGGAATATCGCGATGTCTGATGACGAAATCCAAGGCTAACACGTGCGCTGCGGCTGGTCGCTGATTGGCTGATCCGTTATGCTGCATTTTTTGCAACACGCAAGGAAGTTTCAAATGACAGATTCAGCATCGCAATACGCCGCGCTGTGGCCGCGCGGTCCGCGTCAGGCCAAAGTCAAGCCGCTGGCCAAGCGCTTGGACACGCTCGAAGGCAAGACGGTAGCGTGGGTCTGGGATTACGTGTTTCGCGGCAACGAGGTGTTCGAGCAACTCGAGGCCAGCATGCGCGAACGTTTCCCCGGCGTGAAATTCCTGCATTGGGATCTGTTCGGCAACACCCACGGCAGCGACGAACGCAATGTGGTTGCCAATCTTCCGCAAAAGCTCAAAGAACTCGGGGCCGACGCCGTCGTCTCCGGGATGGGTTGTTGAGGGAGTTGCACGCCCGCCGTGTTGCGGGCCAGTGTGGCGGCTGAATCTGCCGGTATCCCGTCGGCGACTCTGGTGTGTGAAAGCTTCATGACGTTGTCCAAGGCCGCTTCTCAAGGCCTTGGATATCCCAATATTGCTGTGGCGCCGGTGCGTGGCCATCCCGGTCTGCAAAGCAAGGAAGTGCTGCAGCAGAATGTGCGTGAACTGACGCTCGATGGCGTGCTCAACGCGCTGCTCAAAATGCCGGCAGCGGCAACCGTTGGTGGCGAGCCCGGTGCGCGCGAAGTTATTTGCAGCGGCACGTTTGAGGAGGTCAACGAGTATTTCCTCAAGCATGAACTCTCTGACGGCTTGCCCATCGTGCCGCCGACAGTTGAGAAAGTGGAAGCTTTTCTGCGTCACACCGATCGCAAAGCCGATGAGGTGCTGGGGGTGATGCTGCCCGACAACCGTGCGGCAACAGTCTGGAGCGTTGCAGTCAATGGCGTGATGGCGGGCTGTCGTCCTGAATACATGCCGGTGCTGGTGGCTGCGGTCGAGGCCATGGCCGACCATGATTATGGCGTTGAGCACAGCGGTAATACGCCGGGTGGTGACAACTTGATCATCCTCAATGGACCGGTTGTCAAGACACTGGGTTTTAACTACACCCAGGGGGTGATGCGTGACGGCTTTCAGGCCAACACCAGCGTCGGGCGTTTCTGGCGCCTGTATCTGCGCAACGTCGCCGGCTTCCTGCCGCACAAGAATGACAAGGCCACGTTTGGCAACACCTGGCGGGTTGTTGTTGCCGAAAACGAGGACGTAGTTGCCAAAATTGGCTGGACGCCGAATTGCGCGGATTACGGTTTCGCGGCGGGCAGCAACGCACTTTCGGTGGGGCGTTATACCGGAGGCAATCATATTTCATCGGTGTCCGGTTCCACGCCTGAGGAGTTGATGCCTTATATTGCCGATGCGGTCGTGCGCCAGTACTCGTGGCAGATCATGTTCTCTGTGGGGCAGGGGTATGACACGCTACGGCCTTTGCTGCTGCTGTCACCGATCATCGCCGAGACCATTGCCGCAGGTGGCTGGTCCAAGGAAAAATTCCGAGAAGAATTGTTCAAGCAGGCGCGCATGCCGGCGCGCATGTTCGAAAAAATCCTCCGCGACTGGACGCAGAAACCCACCTGGAATCTGACCGAGGAGTATCAGGCGGGACGCATTCCGAAGATGTTCTGTGAATCTGCTGATCCGGAACGTCTGGTGCCGCTGGTGTGGAAGCCTGAGGATTTTCAGGTGGTAGTGACCGGCGATCTCGGGCGTAACAGCATTTACGTATTTGCCCATAACGGCGTGCTTGGGTTCCCGGTGTGCAAGGCAGTCAAGGTGCCGGGTCAATAAGCTGGTTAAGAATGTGAAAAAAGGAAACGGGCGCCGCGGCGCCCGTTTCCTTTTGGGTTGTTGTGTTACTCCGCAAGTTCGCGCATCACCTTGATCAGGTCGGATTTACCTTCAAAGCCGATGCCCGGTAGTTCCGGCATGGTGATCTTGCCGTTTTCAACGCGTACGCCGTCCGGGAACCCGCCATAAGGCTGGAACAGGTCGGGATAGCTCTCGTTACCGCCGAGTCCCAGTCCAGCGGCGATGTTGAGGGACATCTGGTGACCGCCGTGCGGGATGCAGCGTGACGGCGACCAGCCGGCAATATGCAGTTCGCGCAGCGTGCGTTCGTATTCGCACAAGCCGTAAGACAGCGCACAGTCGAACTGCAACCAGTCGCGGTCCGGGCGCATGCCGCCGTAGCGCAGCAGGTTGCGGGCGTCCTGATGACTGAACAGGTTTTCACCGGTGGCCATCGGCCCCGGGTAGAACTCTGCGAGTGCGGCCTGCAGTGCAAAATCCAGCGGGTCGCCGACTTCCTCGTACCAGAACAGCGGATATTGCCGCATTGCCTTGGCATAGGCGATGCCGGTTTCCAGATCAAAGCGTCCATTGGCGTCAACCGCCAGTTTCGCGTTGTTGCCGATCTCGGTCAGCACGGCTTCGATGCGTCGGCAATCTTCAGGCAGATCAGCGCCGCCGATTTTCATCTTGACGACGTTATAGCCGCGATCGAGGTAGCTGCGCATTTCCGCGCGCAACGCCTGCAGATCCTTGCCGGGATAATAGTAGCCGCCGGCCGCATAAACGAAAACCTTCGGATTGGCAGTGACGCCGTGTTTTTCGGCAAGCAGGCGGAACAGCGGTTTGCGTGCGATTTTGGCGACGGCATCCCAGATCGCCATGTCCAGCGTGCCGACCGCAACCGAACGTTCACCGTGACCGCCGGGTTTTTCATTGATCATCATCGCGTTCCACGCACGGTGCGGATCGATATTGCTGCCGCTCTCGTCGAGTAGGCTTTTCGGATCAGCTTCCAGCAGGCGCGGTGCAAAACGTTCGCGGATCAGTCCGCCCTGGCCATAACGGCCGTTGGAATTGAAGCCATAGCCGACCACTGTGCGGCCATCGATCTTGACGTCGGTGACCACGGCGACCAGGCTGGTTGTCATTTTGCTGAAATCGATATATGCGTTGCGGATCGGCGAGGCGATCGGTTTGGTGACTTCACGTACATCAACAATGCGAACCATTCGTGGATTCCCGGATGAAAGGTAGTGGAAGATGAAGGTTTTAGGTTTTTCGTAAAAGCGGATCGGTTAAGGCAGGTGGTTCACCAAGTTTACACCGGCATGTGCCTGTGACAGCATGCAGTGAACGGGCCCACCGGGTCGCAGGCAGAGCAATTTAACGGAGGCGAGATGACGAACGACCGGACAATGACGCTGCATTTCAATGACGGCAGCAAAATGACTTTCGAGTTTCCTGAGCAGGCGAAGACTGCTGCTGCAAAGCAGATCAAGCTTGCCGAGTTCATGGCCAGCAAAAATGTTGTGGTTGAGGCCGAAGGCCAGTTCATGGTGTTTCCGATGACCAGCATTAAATACATTGCGTTTCATTCCACGGGGGAGGGGTTTTTCAAGGGAACGGCGCTGCCGCGCCAGTCCATCGTCCAGGCGCGCATTCGCGACTACTGATCCGCGAGGTTCTTGTAGTGCGTGCCTGAGGTGGTCATCTCGACCGATTAATCAGAGGTCACTCCGGTTTTCCTGTTGGCATCAATATTGCTAGACTCTGGCGCGCGTTTTGCATTCCGCAATCGCGAACAATCGAACACACTGAAGAACACTATTGGATACCACTGCTGCCTTGATATCCGGGTCGCCGATCGAGCGCTACCTGAATGAATTGCACGCCCGTTATTCCGTGTTGTCGGAGGGGCAGGTCGCAGACTACATCCCTGAATTGGCAAAAGCCGACCCCGGTTGGTTCGGCATTTGTATTGCCACCCGCGACGGCCATGTCTACGAGGTCGGAGATACCCGTCAGGCTTTCACCATCCAGTCTATTTCCAAGGCCTTGTCCTACGGCCTTGCGCTGCAGGACCGGGGCGAGGACTACATGTTGTCCCGGGTCGGGGTCGAGCCCTCGGGCGAGGCCTTCAACGCCATTAGCCTGAAGCCCGAAACCGGGGCACCGTTCAATCCGATGATCAATGCTGGTGCAATTGCCACTTGCGGACAGATTCTCGATGTCGACGGCCGGACCCGTATACAGCGAATTCTGGCCTATCTCTCGGCGTGTGCAGGGCGTCAATTGGGCGTGAATCAGCAGGTCTACCAATCCGAAAGCGATACCGGACACCGCAATCGGGCTATTGGCTGGATGCTGCGCAATTTCGACATTCTGGGTGAAGAGCCTACGGAAATTCTGGAAACCTACTTCCAGCAGTGCGCGATACAGGTGAACTGCCGCGATCTGGCGCTGATGGGCGCGACGCTGGCCAATCAGGGCCGCAATCCGCTGACCCGTGAACAGGCGGTCGATCCGGAAGTGGTGGATAACGTGCTGTCGGTAATGTCGACCTGCGGCATGTACGATTATTCCGGTGAGTGGATTTACCGGGTAGGTCTGCCGGCCAAGAGCGGGGTTGGTGGCGGCATTCTCGCGGTGCTGCCGGGCCAGCTGGGTATCGGCATTTTTTCTCCGCCGCTCGATGCGCAGGGCAACAGCGCCCGCGGCATCAAGGTCTGCGGCGATCTGTCCAGGGATCTCGCACTGCATCTGTTTGCCAACGGCTCGGCGCCGACGTCGTCGCTGCGATTGTCCTACACCGGCAGTCAGGTGACCTCGAGCCGTCGCCGGCCGCATACCATCCAGCAGACCTTGCGCGGCAGCGGACACCGCATCCGTGTCCACGAGTTGCAGGGCGAACTGATTTTTTCAACGCTGGAACCCCTGGTGCGCATTGCGCTCAAGCAGGCACCGTATTGCCAGTATCTGGTGATCAATTTGCGCAATGTTGTCAACATCGATGATGTCGCGCTGAAACTTCTGATTGATTTGCGCGGCAGTATCGGCGTGCAGGGGGTGCGGATGGTGATCTGTTGCGCCGGAAGTTTTGCAAAACGTCTTCGCAAGGCGGGATTTCCCGAAGATGCACTGTTTGATGATGTCGATGCCGCACTGGAACGTTGTGAAAACGCGCTGTTGACTGAAGTCTCCGGTGCCGGATGGATTGGTGCCCGCGCGGTGGGTCTCAGTGATATTGCGCTGCTGTCGGGGCTGATTGGCAGCGATCTGATGATGCTTGATGCCGAAATGCCTGCGCGAACCGCCTTGGCCGGCGAGTATCTGATCCGTTCCGGTGACGCCGGTGACAGTTTGTATCTGCTGATGACGGGTTCGGTCGAAGTGAGCCTGCCCTCGGACTCGGGTGGCAAGGGGTCCCGGCTGGATGTGTTTGAGGCGGGGATGAGTTTCGGTGAAATGGGTTTTCTCGATGGGGCACCGCGCTCTGCGGATGTGATGGCGCTGGAGCCGGTGAGCTTCCGGGTGATTGACCGAGCCCTGTTTGATCGCTTGGGACAAGAGCGCCCGGATATCAAGATACGGATGCTCGAGCAGATTGCCCGTCAGCTGTCGGCCAACCTGCGCAAGGCCAATACCGAGGCTGCGGCTTATAAGGGCTGATGCGGGTGTGAGGTCAGAGGGCTGAGTCAGTCCATATCGTAATGCCATGAGCCGACTCGCAGTGCGGCTGCGGTAAGATCGGCGTTCATTCCGATAACACTGCAATTTTCGACACGACATGGCATTGCAACCGATTTTCCTCACGTTTCTGGCGTCCGTCATGCTCTTCGGCGCCATGTCAGCCGCACCGGCTGCCGATACTTATCCGCAACGTCCGGTCCGGCTGATTATTCCCTATCCGCCCGGTGGTGCCGGTGACATTGTCGGCCGCATGCTGGCGACAAGCCTCAGTGCGGGATTGGGCCAGCAAATGGTCAATGACAATCGCGGCGGCGGCGGGCAGGTCATCGCCTCGCAGATCGCAGCGGGTGCGCCTCCCGATGGTTACACCCTGTTCCTCGCCAGCGCGACGCATTCGATCAACCCGGCACTGCGCAATAACCTTCCTTACGACACGCTGAAGGATTTTGTGCCGATCACGCTGGTGGCTGAGTCGCCTCTGGTGTTCGTGGCGCATCCTTCACTCAAGGTCGGCAGCATCCGGGAGCTGATTGCCGCGGCCAAGGCGCAGCCGGGCCGTATCAATTACGCGTCTTCCGGTCCCGGCTCCGGCGGTCACATGTCGGTGGAGCTGCTCCAGTCGCTGACTGGTATCAACGTTGTACACATTCCGTACAAGGGCGCTGGACCTGCTCTGGTCGATGTGGTGGCCGGACAGGTGCAGATCATCTGCACCAGTCCCTTGCCTTCGATGCCCCATGTGAAAAGCGGCCGGTTGCGCGCACTGGGCATGACCAGTCTCGCACGGTCACCGGCTTATCCCGACATTCCTGCTGTTTCCGAGACGGTACCGGGTTATCAGTCAACGCTGTGGTATGCGTTGCTCGCGCCGGCGAAAACGCCGCCTGCCATCATCAAGCGCGTGCATGATGAAACCCTGAAGTCGCTGGCGGCTCCGCAGATGCGTGAGCAGATGCTTGCACTCGGTGCGACGCCGGTCGGAAATTCGCCGCAGGAACTGCAGATTTTCATCAGCAAGGAAATCCAGATGTGGACCCGGCTGGTGAAGCAGGCGAATATCCGGCTCGATCCCTGATCCACTGTTGCAATCCAGGAAACCAAGATGCAAACACTGACGCTTTTTGATCCGACGGCGCCGCGTGCGAGCGACGCTGTACCGGCGCTTGTGCAGACCGCGCTG
>CANHZX010000154.1 GCA_947465215.1 Betaproteobacteria bacterium
AACACTCATTGCGCCGATTGCAGGATCGCCGGCGCGAGTCGCTTGATGGTGCTCTGGAGCACTTCATTCTTCGACTGGCTGCGCAGCGCCTCTGCCCATACTTTTTGCGCTTCAGTCTGGCGGCCCAAGGCCCACAGGACCTCGCCCAGATGGGCGGAGATTTCGGCATCGGGCCGGGCCTCATGGGCGCGTTGCAGGTAACCGAGTGCCTCCTGATGCCGGCCCTGGCGGAACAGCACCCAGCCCAGACTGTCGAGAATGTACGAATCTTCGGGTGCCAGCTTGTGTGCGGTTTCGATCAGCGTGTACGCCTCCGCCAGCCGTTCATTGCGGTCCGCCAGCGAATAACCAAGGGCGTTGTAGGCATGCGCATTCGTCGGCCGCATCGCAATGACCCGCCGCAGACTGGCTTCCAGCACATCATTACGGCCGACCTTTTCGGCGGCCATGGCGTAGTCATACAGCAGATCGGGTTCGTCCGGCGTTTTCGCCAGGGCCGCACCGAGAAACTCGAAAGCATCCTGATACGCATGCACTTCGCGCAGGAGGCTGGCTTCGGCCAACGTCAGCTGCAGCCGTTGCTGTGCATCGCCGGCGGCCACGTTCTGCAGATATTTCCGCGCCTCCGCCAGTTTTCCCTGCCGCGCCAGCACGCCGGCATAACGCGCCTGGGCTGCGATGAATTGCTCGCTGGCGGGGGCCACGCTGGAATACCACTGCAGCGCCTGGTCGTCGCGCTTCAGCTCCTCGTTGACCTGACCGAGGTACAGCCGCACCACATCGGGTTCCTTGGGATTGATCTCCAGTGCGCGCCGCAGTTGCAGTTCTGCGGCTGCATAGTCTTTGGCCTGCAGCGACAGCGTCGCTACCGCCATCGCGATTTCCGGATTGTTAGGCGCTTCGCCGACAAGAATCTCGAACTGTTTGCGCGCTTCCGGGTAGCGGCGCGCGGACACCAGCAGCCGGGCCAGATTCAGGCGGGCATCGCGGGCACCGGGATTGCTCTTCAGGAATCCTTCCAGAAACACGATGGCCTGATCCGCCGAATCACGCTGCAGTGCACGCGCCTGGAACAAGGCGGCGAGCTCCCAGCCCGGGCGCAGTTCCAGCGCCCTGCGTGTCGCCGCGACTGCGGTGATCTGGTCATCGGCGTTCCATGCCGCCTGCGCAACAGCAAGACTCGCCTCCGGTACCGCCGGATAAGGCGCCGCCAGCGTACGCATCAAGCGGAGAATCGCCGGTTTGTCCTGATGGCTGGCCACCAGTGATGACAGCTGCAGAAAATTTTCACCGGCGCGATCCGGTTCCGCGGCCAGCCACTTTTGCAGATGCGGCAAGGCATCATCCAGCCGCGACTGGTTGACCAGCAGCGCAATCACCGTCTGGCGCGCGCGCGCCGAATCGGGATCCAGTTGCAGCCACAACGTCGCCGCATCCAGTGCCGCAGGCATGAAGCGCGCACTCCACGCCACCTCAGTGGCGCGACGTGCAAGGCGTGGATCGCGGGTTTCGCGCGCCGCCTCGAGAAATGCCGGGACCGCAACATGGGGCTGGCCGCGCTGCAGGGCGATTTCTGCCAGCGTCAGCTTGAACAGGATGGCTTCGCTCAGCTCGACATTGGGCAGCGGTGCAACGCGCGGCACCGGAGGTGGGACTGGAACCGGAGCCGGTTTCTGCGCGACGACTTTGGGCAAGGGCTTCGCAGCCGCTGCGGGAGGGGTTGATTCAGTCTGCACCGGCGCCTGGGCGCAAGCGGCCAAAGCGAGGCTGGCGGACAGCGCTGCGATTCGAAACAGTGTCATCGGATAAACGGGTTGCGCGCGTAGGCTCGGGTAGATGGGCGCCGGAAAGAGCATGTGGGTAAACGGCTGTGGCGCAGTGCGTCCACGCCATTCATAATGCAACACATATTAGGTATATTTCAGCCTGACCACAAGGCAACACGCCACCACGCAGCAAACCCGCCGTTGATGACTTCCCCCGCCCCCGAATTAACCGTTAGCGCAAAGGGTCTTGCACGCCACTACGGCAAACACGCCGCGGTCCGCGGACTTGATCTGGAAGTGCGCCAAGGCGAAGTGCTCGGCCTGCTCGGCCCCAATGGCGCCGGCAAAACCACCACCATGCAGATGCTCACCGGCAATCTTGCACCCAGCGCCGGTGAAATCAGCGTCTGCGGCATCGATCTGCTGGAACAGCCAGTCGCTGCCAAGGCCCGTATCGGCTATCTGCCGGAAACGCCGCCGTTGTACCGCGAACTGACCGTCGCCGAATACCTGCGGCTGGCTGCGCGGCTACATCGCATGCCGCGCGCCAGCTGCGAAGCCGCGGCAAGCCGCGCCATGCAGCGCTGTGGTCTCAGCGAGGTGTCGCGCAAACTGATCGGCACACTGTCCAAAGGCTACCAGCAGCGTGTCGGCATTGCCCAAGCCATCGTACACGAACCCGACCTGGTCATTCTCGACGAACCTACGGTTGGTCTCGACCCCAACCAGATTCTCGACATCCGCACGCTGATCCGCGAACTCGGCCGTGCGCACAGCGTCATCCTGTCGACGCACATCCTCACCGAAGTTGAAGCGGTCTGCGACCGTGTGCAGATCCTGCACCACGGCGAAGTTGTGTTCAGCAATACCATCGCCGGCCTGCGCGAATTCCAGCGCGGCCGTACCGTCACACTCAGCCTGCACCGGCCACCGTCCATCGAAACGCTGCGCGGCATCACCGGCGTATCGACCGTCGATGCCGACGGCGATGGCCGTTTCCGCATCCGCTTCGCCCCCGACGTTGACCCCACCGCAGCGCTGGTGGCGCGCGCCGGCGCCGAAGACTGGGGTCTGCACCAGCTGACACCGGCGCAGACCAGCCTTGAAGATGTCTTCGTGCATCTGACACGGGGCGACAGTGCGGGGGATTCCAAACAATGATTTTCACCATTGCCGGCAAGGAATTGCGTGCACTGTTCACCTCGCCGCTGGCGTGGCTGGTGCTGACCGTGGTGCAGGTCATCCTCGGTTACGGATTCCTCAAGCGTCTCGATGATTTCCTGCAGATCCAGTCGCAGCTGGCGCAGCTCGCCAGCCCGCCCGGGGTCACCGAACTGGTCGCCGCACCGACTTATGCCACCGCAGCCGCTGTGCTGCTGTTCGCGGTACCGCTGCTGGCAATGCGCATGATCGCCGAGGAACGGCGTAACCAGACCATGACCCTGCTGCTGTCAGCACCAATCTCGATGACTGAAATCATCATCGGCAAATTCATCGGGCTGATGACCTTCCTGCTGCTGATCATGCTGCTGGTGTTGACCATGCCGCTGACCCTGGTCGGCACCACCAGTCTCGACATCGGATTGCTGGCGACACTGACGCTGGCGCTGCTGCTGCTCACCGCGAGCTTTGCCGCGGTCAGCCTGTATTCATCCAGCCTCACGGCGCAGCCGATGGCCGCCGCGCTGCTGTCTTTCGGCCTGCTGCTGGCGATGCTGTTCATGGGCGAAACCGCGGGCGACAGCCTGCGCGCGCGCGGCTGGGCGATCCCCGCCGCATTCGCCCAGGTATTTTCACCACTGCGCAATTTCGAACCGCTGGGCAAAGGCATGCTCGACTCCTATGCCATCGCCTGTCCGCTGCTGCTTGCCGCGGCCTTCCTGATCCTTGCCATCCGCCGCCTCGACGGGCGGCGGTTGCGAGGCTGAACCATGCAGATCACCCGCCGCCTGCGCTGGCAATTCCTCGCCCAAAGCAGCATCTTTGTGCTCCTGCTCGCGCTGCTGGTCGCGCTGCTCGCCTATTTCGCTCGTGAATACCGCGTGGAACACGATCTCACGCGGGGAGCCCGCAACACGCTGTCAGCAACAACCATCGGGGCACTGAAACAGCTGCAGGGTCCGGTAAGCATCAAAGCCTATGCCGTACGCCAGGACAGCAGCGGCAGTAATGTGCACAAGATCATCGAAGAACGGGTCCGCCCTTATCAGCGCGTCAAACCCGATCTGCAACTGCAACTGATTGATCCGCGTGAACAGCCCAAACTCGCCGCAGAGGCTGGCCTGCGCACGCCGAACGCACTGGTCATTGAATACCAGCGGCGCATCGAGCAGATTCCGCTGGCCGAATTCAGCGAACAATCGTTTGCCAACGCGCTGCTGCGGCTGGTGCGCGGCGCCAACAACCTCGTGCTGTGGATCGACGGCCACGGCGAACGCAAACTCGACGGGCTCGCCAACCATGACCTCGGCGCTTTCGGCCATCGCCTGCGCGAAAAAGGTTTCAGCATCTCCAGTCTGAATCTGGCCGTAGCCCAGGAAGTTCCGGAAAATGCCGCGCTGCTGGTGCTGACCCAGCCGCAGGTCGAACTGCAGGCGTCGGAAATCGACAAGCTGCTGCGTTATATCGAGCGCGGCGGTAACCTGCTGTGGCTGATCGACACTGAGCCCCTGCGTGGCCTGCAGCCGCTGGCGGAAAAACTCGGACTGGTGCTGACGCCGGGAACCGTTGTCGATCCCGCACTGGCCCCGCGCAGCGGCCCTCCGGTATTCGCCGTCGCCACCAATTACGCGCGGCACCCGGTTGTCGGCACGCTGCAGTACAACACGCTGTTCCCGCATGCCCGCCAGATCGGCGCCGATGACGGCGCCGGCTGGACGGTCACGCCATTGATCGACGTCGCCCAGCGCGGCTGGGTGGAAGTCGGCAAGCTTGACGGCAAACCGGTGTTCGACAAAACACGCGACTTCCCGGGGCCGGTCAACGTCGCCAGCGCCTTCGAGCGTACGGTCGGAGACCGCGAGCAGCGTGTCATCGTCGTCGGCACCGGACATTTCCTGTCCAACAGTTTTCTAGGCAACGGCGGCAATCTGGCCCTGGGCTTGGGCATGCTCAACTGGCTGGCAGGCGAAGATGCCATGGTCACCATCGACGCCAGGCCAGCAGCAGATACCCGCATTGAAATCGATAGCACCCAGCTCTATCTGATCGCCTTTGTCGTGCTGTTCGCGCTGCCGCTGCTGTTCGCCGGCACCGGCATCGCAGTCTGGTGGCGCCGGCGCAACGCGCGCTGAAGCGTCACGTCATGAAACAGCAACCATGAAGCGCGGCTGGCTGATCAATATTGCTCTGCTCGTTACTGTTGCCCTGCTCACCTGGCTGGCGTTGCGCGCACCGTCGCGCGAGGAAGCGGCACGAGCACCGCTGTCGGCGGTCAAACCGGCAGCGGTGTCGCGCATCACCCTGACACGTCCCGCCCGTACCGCGATCACCATCGAGCGGCGCGGTGAACAGTGGTGGATGACCGCACCGTTCAAGGCGCGTGCCGATGAATTCCAGATCCTGCGCATGCTGACCATCCTCGAAGCGCAGCCGACCGCACAGCTTCCCGCCACCGACCGCACGCTCTTTGAACTCGAACCGCCTTCTGCAGTGCTCGATATCGACGGCGTGCAATACGCGTTCGGCGGCATCAATGCCGTAACCCGCGAACAATACGTACTGCGCGGCGATGTGATACACGCTGTTGAACTGCGGCACGGTGCAGGACTGCCGCTGAATGCGACGGCGCTGGTGCGTCGCGCGCTGCTCGCCGAAAACGAACAACCCGTTACAGTGGCGCTGCCGGAATTCACCGTCAGCAAAAAAGACGGGCGGTGGGTGCTGTCGCCTCCTTCGGAGGCCGCCGGCGCCGATGAACTGCAACGGTATGTGGATCAGTGGCGCATGGCTTCGGCAGCAACTGCAGAGCCTTACGACAAGCGTCCGCCGCAAAGCGATATCCGCATTACATTGACGGACGGCAGCACGCTGACGATGGGCGTACTGCAGCGGCAACCGCAACTGGTGTTATGGCGCCGCGACAACGACCTGCAGTACACCTTTCTCGAAAGTGCCGCGCGCAGTTTGCTGGATCGACCTGGCTCTACGCCCGCAATTTCTGAAAAATACAAATAAAACAATAATTTACGATGCCCGAACTGCCTGAGGTTGAAACCACCCGCCGCGGCCTGGCTTCCGCGGTGGAACATCGCCACATCGAGCGCGCCGTCGTGCGCCACCGCGGCATGCGGCAGCCGGTACCGCGTGGCCTTGAACAACGGCTTGCCGGCGCACGCATCAATGCACTGTCACGCCGTGGCAAATACCTGCTGTTCGATTGCTTACCGATCAACGACAAAGCGGGTACGCTGATCGTGCATCTCGGCATGTCGGGGCGGTTGTGGCTGGTCAACACCGCGACACCGCCGGAGAAAAATGATCACTTTGATCTGGTTATCGACAACGGTCGCGTGGTGCGGTTGCGCGATCCGCGACGTTTCGGACTGGTGTTGTGGCAAGCCGGTGCGGATGCACTCGTTCATCCGTTGCTTGCCGCCATCGGCCCCGAACCGCTGACCGCGGATTTCGACGGCGCCGTGCTGTATCGGGAAACACGCAGCCGCAGCGCAGCGATCAAGCTGGTGATCATGGACAGTCATGTGGTTGCCGGCGTCGGCAACATATACGCCAACGAGGCCCTGTTTCATGCGGGCATCGATCCGCGCACCCCGGCGCAACGGGTCAGCCGTGCGCGCTGCGATCTGCTGGCACAGCACATCAAGAATACGCTGGCTGCCGCCATCGACGCCGGCGGGAGTTCGCTGCGTGACTATGTCGGCAGCGACGGCATGGCGGGAAATTTCCAGAATCAGTTTCTGGTTTACGGACGTGCCGATGAGCCCTGCACGCGTTGCGGCGCAACGATCCGCGAATTGAAACAGGCCCAGCGCGCAACCTGTTACTGCCCGTCCTGCCAGAAACGCTGAAGCGGTGGCAAGGGCCGGTCAGGCTGCCTTCTGCGTGGTGAGCTTCAGGTACTTCTGCTGCAGATCTTCTTTCGTTTCGCTGCGGTCAGGGTCCAACGGTATGCAATCCACCGGGCACACCTTCTGGCACTGCGGCTCGTCGAAATGACCGACACACTCGGTACATTTGTCGGGATTGATGACGTAGATTTCTTCAC
>CANHZX010000155.1 GCA_947465215.1 Betaproteobacteria bacterium
CGTGCCGCGACCAGCGAGATGCCGATCGGACAGCCGTTCAACATCGCCAACGGCATCGTCACCTGCGGCAGACCGGCGTGACCGGCAATGCACAGCAGACTCATTGCTCGCGCGCGGAAATCATCCAGCGCTGCCGCCGGCGTGTTCAGCAGTGGTGCGATGTCAGGCACGGTCGGCAGCACAAGTACTGCATTGCCTTTGAGCAGTTCATCCATGCGCCGGCGCGCGGCATCGCGCAACGCCTGAGCTCCAGCGATATCAGCGGCGGTGATTGTTGCCGTCCACTGTATGCGTTCCCGTACGCCCGGCCCGAGCTTTGGTTGCACCTGCGCCACCCAGGCACCGAGCTGTTGATGGATTTCTGCGCCCTGCAGCACGCGGAAGGCCTGAAACCATTGCGGCAGTCCTTCGGCGCTGACCGTGACTTTCTGCAGCGGGCCGATTACAGTTTTTATTTTTTCGAGCGCAGGCTGAAGGGCCTCAACGGCGCCACTGCCGAGCAGCGCAAAGCCGTCTTCGGCCAGCAAGGCCGCACCATGCTCCACCGCACCCGTATCGCCGAGCAGGACGCGGCCGATACGCTCGAGCAACGCTGCGTCACGGGCAAACCAGCCGGCGGTATCAAAACTTTTGGCGAGTGCGCAGGCGCCTTCCAGCGATACGCGGCCATGCGTCGGCCGGATGCCGTAGATGCCACAGAAGCTCGCCGGTGCGCGTACCGAACCGCCGGTATCACTGCCCAGCGCGAAGTCGACCAATCTGCCGGCCGTCGCCGCAGCCGAGCCGCTGGATGAGCCGCCGGGGATGCGCCCCGGGGCGTTGACGTTGACCGGCGTGCCGTAATGCGCGTTCTCGCCGTTGAGGCTGTAGGTCAGTTCATCGGTCTGGGTTTTGCCAACCATGTCGGCACCCGCGGCCAGCAGTTGCGCAACCACCGGTGCGGTCTTTGCAGCGGCATCATGCGTTGCCAGCCAGTCGGGACTGCCGAAACCAGTCTTGTGGCCGGCGATGTCGTAGATATCCTTGACGCCGAAAGTCAGCCCTGCGAGCGGGCCCGCGCCTGAACCTTTGACGGCGGCATGGGTGTGGCGACAGAACGCGCCAAGCGCATCATCGGGAATCGCTGCCATCAGTGTGCCCCCAATTGCTTCAACAGTTTTTCATGAATGCCGCCGAATCCGCCGTTGCTCATCACCAGCACCTGGTCGCCGGATTGCGCATGGGCGGCGATGGCCTTGATCAGCGCATCCAGATCGGCATGCACTTCCGCCTTGTTACCCAGCGGGGCCAGTGCATCCGCCGCATCCCAGTTCAAACCGCCGCTGTAGCAATACACGCGATCGGCCTCCTGCAGGCTGCCGGGCAATGCCTGTTTCATCACGCCGAGTTTCATCGTGTTCGAACGCGGTTCGATCACCGCGAGAATGCGCGCAGCACCGACGCTGCGGCGCAGGCCTGCAACGGTGGTCGCGATGGCGGTCGGATGATGCGCAAAATCGTCATACACCGTCACGCCACGTTGCGTGCCGCGCACTTCCATGCGCCGTTTGACGTTTTCAAAACGGCCCAGCGCTTCAATGGCCAGTGCCACCGGCACGCCGGCATGGCGCGCGGCGGCGATTGCCGCCAACGCGTTCTGCCGGTTGTGGGCGCCGAGCAATTGCCACTGCACGCGCCCCTGCACGACGCCGGCATGCTGCACTGTAAATGCACCATCGGCATCCGCCTCACCCGCCTGCCATGCGCCGCTGCCGCCGAAACGCTCGACCGGCGTCCATGCGCCGCGCGCAATGACACGATCCAGCGCCGCCTCGGCGCCGTTGGCGACGACCAAGCCATTGCCGGGCACGGTACGCACGAGATGATGAAACTGGGTTTCGATCGCGGCGAGATCGGGAAAAATATCCGCGTGGTCGTATTCGAGATTGTTCAGCACCGCGGTGCGCGGCGCGTAGTGCACGAATTTGGAACGCTTGTCGAAAAATGCGGTGTCGTATTCATCGGCTTCAATCACGAAAAACGGCGTTTCCGTCAGCCGCGCCGACACCCCGAAATTCTGCGGCACGCCGCCGATCAGGAAGCCGGGATTCATGCCGGCATGTTCCAGAATCCACGCCAGCATCGCGCTGGTCGTCGTCTTGCCGTGGGTGCCGGCAACACCAAGCACCCAGCGTCCGTGCAGCACATTTTCGCGCAGCCATTGCGGGCCCGACACATAGGGCAAACCGCGATTTAGGATTTCCTCCATCAGCGGATTGCCGCGCGTGACCACGTTGCCGATGACAAAGACGTCGGGTTCGAGTTTGACCTGTTCAACGCCATAGCCTTCGATCAGCGCAATGCCCTGCGCTTCGAGCTGCGTGCTCATCGGCGGGTAGACATTGGCGTCGCAACCGGTGACCTTGTGGCCGGCCGCACGCGCAAGCACGGCCAGTCCGCCCATGAAAGTGCCGCAAATGCCGAGGATATGGATATGCATGAGAACCCTGTAACTGACGCGCCGAATGATACGCGAATCGTACCGTGAAACCCCGCTCAGCCTTTGAATACGAAGTAGACCGCGCCAACAAGGCAAAGCCCGGCGTAGACAAAATTCATTTTCACCGGCTGCCCCATCACAAACACCGCAAACGGCACGAACACGGCCAGCGTGATCACCTCCTGCAGGATTTTCAGCTGAGGCAGCGTCAGTGCGGTGTAACCGATGCGGTTGGCCGGCACCTGCAGCAGGTATTCGAACAGCGCGATGCCCCATGACACGAGGGCAGCAATCCACCACGGCGCGGTGTTGAGATGTTTCAGATGACCGTACCAGGCGATGGTCATGAACACGTTCGAGGCGCTGAGCAGCAACACTGTGGTGACAATGGGCGGCAAGGAAACCATCAATAACCCTATGTTTTAATTAAATATTTTTAACGTCCTCATTGTAGCGAAAATCAGCCGGCCGTTATAATCGCGCCGTGCCTGCCATCCCCACCCTGCTGCTCACCGGCGCCGACCGCGCCGCCAAAGCCGGCTTCCTGAAGTCGCTGCTGGCGCTCCGGTCGCCGCGCGAACGCTGGGCCCTGCTCGACAATGACGGCAACCCGCCGGAACTCAACAGCAGCAGCGATGACTTCAGCTTTGCCGCGGTCAGCGGCTGCGCCTGCTGTACCGGCCAGGTTTCGCTGCAGACCGGCATCGTGCGACTGCTGCGCGAGTCAAAGCCGCAACGGCTGGTGATTGCCGTCGCCGCCGCCGCAGAACCGTCAGCGCTGACGCAAACCCTGCTACAGGAACATCTGGCTGCGTCACTGCACATCGCACGCAATCTATGCATTGTTTCCGCTGCGCTGCAAAGCGCCGCAGAATCGGCGCAGGACCTGTGGCTGCGGCAGATGCAGGCCGCTGATGATGTCGTGGTGATGGATGAGGCCGCCGTCACCGCCTTGAACGGCCGCAGTGCACGCATCATCGGCCCTGCCGAAGCGCGCACGCTGGCGCTGGCCGCACTGGCCGCACGGGCCGCACTGACGAAACCCCCGCGCGGCTAAGCGCTCAGAGCGGAATGACCGGCTGGCCCGCGGAACGCGTGCCCGGCAAGGCGGCGTTGTCGGCGGCGTGATAAGTGAACACTGCGGAAAACTTGGTCAGTGTGCTGCGGTTGTTACCCGCGGCATGAAACAGCCGGCAATGGAAAAACAGTACGTCGCCGGGCTCCAGCTCCACCGCAACCTGGCTGCTCAGGAGTGCTTCGTTTTCTGCGACATCGGTGCGCAGGAACTGCGCCTCATCCAGCCGCTCCGCAGCAAACTCAATCCGGTGCGTTCCCGGAATAACCAGCAGACAACCGTTGTCCAGGCGCTCGGGGCCCAGCGCAAACCACACCGACACCAGCTCCGGCCGTTCAAACGCCCAGTAACGGATATCGCGATGCCAGTTGGTGAGACTGCTGTAGCGTGGGTTCTTGGTCATCACGCAGTTGTGATGCGCCTGGGCCAGCACCACTTCAGGCCCCAGCAGCTGGCGCAGTCGCTCTGCCACCGGCGCCGCAGTCGCCCACTCGCGAAACACCGCATCACGGGCATAAGCCTGCAGCAGGCGGCGAACGGTACGGCCGCCGGGCGCCTCCAGTGATTCCGGTGCGCCGGGGTAACGGGTCTCGGCTTCGTATTCCACCGGCAGAGCCACCGCAGCCAGATCGCGTTCGGCAACGCTGCGCATGCGAGCGCATTCAGCCGCCGGCAGCAATCCGCGTACGATCAGATAACCGTCGCGATCAAACCGCGCCACCTCCTCGGCAGAAAATCTTTTGTCCATTGCACTACGCGTCCTGAAAATCCAGAGATGAAAAATCACTGCGCCCAACAGCAGTGTCACCAGCGAATATACGGGATCCAGTGTATCGGCGGTAAACAGCGACGGTGTTTCAAACACTGAATCCTGATAATTGACGCCCAGTGCCAGCAGCAGGTTGTTGGCCGTGTGTGCGCCGATCGCCAGTTCCAGCCGTCCGTCACGCAGCGTGATCGTCGCCAGAAACAGTGCCATCGCAAAATAATTGACGGCCATGATCCCCAACCCGTAAGCCGCCACTTCGGGGTTGTAGAGATGCGGCAGCGTGAACACCACGCTGCTCGCCAGCGCCACAAAAACCGGATGACGCCACAGCCGCGACAAGCCCTGCATCAGATAACCGCGAAACGCGATTTCCTCGGCCATGCACTGCAAGGGCGTCAGCAGCAATGCCGCGACAACAAACGCCGGCCACCGTGACCAATCCGGCGTCCATGCATATCGCCCGGGAAACAGCAGGCTTTCGGCAACGGCGCCGAGCAGCAGCAGAACACCCCACACCGCGCCGCCGGTCGCCATGCGCCGCCAGTCGATTCGGGGCTGCGGCGTCACCAGCGTGCGCCAGGGACGGCGATGCAACAGCAGCGTCACGCCCAGCACGCCGACCATCAGCATCAGGATGCTGGCGTTGACTGCAGCGAACTGGGTAACGGCACCCAAGGGCAGTTGCAGCGTCAGGCCGTAGACATAGGCGCCGCCGAACACCCAGCACAACCCCACCAGGACGATGCCCGACAGGTAACACCAGCCACTGCTACGACCGGCATCCGCAGCCGCAAAAAACTGTGCCGCGGGCGAAGTGGAAAAATGCAATGGTCGGAACAACGTCAGGCGGGGTTATAGCCCAGATTCGGCGCCAGCCAGCGCTCTGCATCGGCAACGCTCATGCCTTTGCGCCGCGCGTAATCCGCAACCTGGTCGCGATCGATCTTGCCGACAGCGAAATACTGCGCCTCGGGATGCGACAGATAGAAACCGCTGACCGAAGACGCCGGCCACATTGCGAAGGACTCGGTCAGACGCATGTCGATGCGGGTGGCCTGCAGCGTGTCGAACAGGGCGCTTTTCTCGGTGTGATCCGGGCAGGCCGGATAACCCGGGGCTGGACGGATGCCGCGGTATTTCTCGGCAACCAGCGCCGCGGTATCCAGCGACTCGTCGGGGGCATAACCCCAGAACTCGCGGCGGATGCGCACATGCAGCAGTTCGGCAAACGCTTCGGCGAAACGATCCGCCAGCGCCTTGAGCATGATCGACGAGTAATCATCGTTCTGCTTTTCAAAGCGTTCGAGTTGTTTCTCCATGCCCAAGCCCGCGGTGACCGCAAACGCACCGATGTAGTCGGGCACGCCTGATTCCGCCGGTGCGATGTAATCGGCGAGACACTGGTTGGGGCGACCGGTCGGCTTCTGGTTCTGCTGACGCAGGTTGTGCCAGACCATCAGCGGCGTCTTGCGCGACTCGTCGGCATAGATCGCGATGTCTTCGTGATCGATGCGCGCGGCCGGGAACAGCCCGAACACGCCGTTGGCCGTCAGCCAGCGGCCTTCGATGATTTTTTTCAGCATCGCCTGCGCGTCGGCGAAAACCTTGCGTGCCTCCACGCCAACGACTTCGTCATCGAGAATCGCGGGATAAGGACCGGCCAGATCCCAGGTCTGGAAGAACGGGCCCCAATCGATGTATTTGGCGAGCTCGGCCAGATCGTAATTCTTCAGCGGCTTGAGACCGGTCATCAGCGGCTTCGGCGGCGTGTACGACTTCCAGTCGATAGCCTGCGCATTGGCACGCGCCGCAGCCAGCGGGATCAGTTCCGGGCCCTTCTTGCCGGCGTGCTGTTCGCGCACACGCTCGTAATCCGCAGCGAGGTCGTTGAGATAACCCTGGCGCAGATCATCCGACAGCAGGCTCGAACACACGCTGACGCTGCGCGACGCATCCGGCACCCACACCACCGGCCCCTGGTAATGCGGCGCAATTTTCACCGCAGTATGCACCCGTGACGTCGTTGCGCCGCCGATCAGCAGCGGGATGGTCATGCCGGCACGCTGCATTTCACGCGCGTTGTGCGCCATTTCTTCGAGCGACGGCGTGATCAGGCCCGACAAACCGATGATGTCGGCCTTTTCGCGGGCCGCGACTTCGGCGATCTGGGTCCAGGGCATCATCACGCCCATATTGACCACTTCATAGTTGTTGCACTGGAGCACCACGGCAACGATGTTCTTGCCGATGTCGTGCACGTCGCCCTTGACGGTGGCGAGCACGATCTTGCCCTTGGCCCGCACATCACCCAACCTGGCCTTCTCGGCCTCGATATAGGGAATCAGGTGCGCCACGGCCTGCTTCATCACCCGCGCCGACTTGACCACCTGCGGCAGGAACATCTTGCCGGCGGCAAACAGGTCGCCGACGACATTCATGCCGTCCATCAGCGGTCCCTCGATCACCTGAATCGGACGCCCGCCGTCTTTCTCGATCTGCTGGCGCATCTCTTCGGTGTCTTCGACGATCCAGTTGGTGATGCCTCTCACCAG
>CANHZX010000156.1 GCA_947465215.1 Betaproteobacteria bacterium
CACCTGGTGGTTCATCGACGAGCTGAAATTCGACCAGCAGTTCATCTCCTTACTGTCGCTGATCGGCTCGGTGCTGACGCTGTTCGGCATGTTCCTGTTCCGCCGCTTCATGGCCGACCATTCGATTGCTTATGTCGTCGGCTTCCTGACCGTGCTCGGCGGACTGCTGTCGCTGCCCTATGTCGGTATGGTGTTCGGCCTGCACCAGTGGACCGCTGCCGCCACCGGCGGCGTGGTCGACGCCCGTCTCATCGCGCTGGTCAATACCGCTCTCGAATCACCGCTGGGCCAAATCGCGATGATCCCGATGCTGGCGTGGATCGCCAACTCGGCCCCGGGACACCTCAAGGCCACCTACTTCGCAGTTATGGCCTCGTTCACCAATCTCGCGCTGTCCGCCTCGTCCCTCGGCACCAAGTATCTCAACCAGATTTATGTGGTGTCGCGGGAGATCAAGGACAAGGGTGGCGCAGTCAGCACGCCGGCCGACTACAGCCAGCTCGGTGAACTCCTGATCGTACAACTGATCATCGCTATAGGCCTACCGTTTACCGCCATCGCGATCATCCACATGCTGCGGCTACGCAGCGCCTGAACGGCGTAAACTAAAGCATCATGGACCTGCTGGAACCGACTTTCACTGACACCACGGACCTGATTCTCAGGGCAGTAGCCTTTGCCGCGCACAAACACCGAGACCAGCGGCGCAAGGACAAGGAAGCCTCCCCCTATATCAATCACCCGATCGAACTGGCGCATGTGCTGTGGGACGAAGGCGCCGTGCGTGACCCGCTGGTGATTGCCGCAGCTCTCCTCCATGACACGCTGGAAGACACCGAAACCTCCTGGCAGGAACTGCGCGGCGAGTTCGGCGAGGAAATCGCCGACATAGTGCTCGAAGTCACCGATACGCAATGGATCAAGAAGGAAGTGCGCAAACGCCTGCAGGTCGCCAAAGCCAAGCACTCCAGCGAACGCGCGCGATTGGTGAAACTCGCCGACAAGATCTGCAATGTGCGCGACCTCGGCACCCGCGCGCCGGCCAACTGGTCACTGGAACGCAAGCGCCAGTACTACGACTGGGCCAAGGAAGTGGTCGACCGGTTGCGCGGCACGCACATCGAACTGGAGCGTCGCTTTGACGAAGTCTACGCCTTGAAACCCTGACCCCCGCCAGGCACGGAGTGTGCGATATTCGCGTTTTTCCCCAACAGAAAACTCGCCGCCATGAAAATCACCCATGCCAGCACCACTCTCGTCGCCCTACCCCAGATCGAACCGCTGGCCGACGGACCGACCACACCAGGCTCGAAAAATTTCGTTGCATTGAAGCTCGGCACCGACCAGGGCGTTGAAGGCATCGGCTTCACCTTTTTCGGCGGCTCGCTCGACAAGGCCCTGCTCTCAGCGGTGCAGTCCTTCGGCGACCTGATCATCGGTGAAGACCCGATGCGCATTGAACAGATCGTCGGTAAGATCCGCGCCTCCACACCGGCCGGTCCGGCGGGCATCGCGACACTGGCGCTGTCGGCGATCGACATCGCGCTGTGGGACATCAAGGGCAAGGTGCACAACCAGCCCGTAGGTAAACTCGCCGGTGGCCACCGCAACCGCATCAACACCTATGCCAGCGGCGCGCTGATGCGCCACTTCCCGCTGGATCAGCTCGAAAAATCCGCCGCACTGCTGAAGGAACGCGGTTTCAAGCAGATGAAAACCCAGCTCGCCCTTCCCGGCGACACCAATCAGGTCAAGGAAGTCGAACACATCAAGGTCATCCGCGAAGCCGTCGGCTATGAAATCGACCTGATGTGCGACATCAACCAGCGCTGGGATGTGCGCCAGGCGATCTCCATCGGCAAGCAGGTTGATCCCTACCGGCTGTTCTGGCTGGAAGACGTCACTGCACCCGATGACTATGACGGACTCGCGCGCGTCGCCAATGCGCTCGACACCCCCATTGCCTGTGGCGAGTATCTCTACGGTATCGCGCCGTTCCGGCAGATGCTCGAAGCACGTTCCGTCGATATCGTGATGATCGACGTACTGCGCGCCGGCGGGATCACGCAGTGGCTCAAAATCGCAGGCATGGCCGAAGCCTTCAACATCCCCGTGGTCAGCCACCTCGCACCGGAAATCCATGTGCACTTGGTGTCCGCAATCCCCAATGGCCTGACTGTGGAATACATGCCTTGGTCTTTCGGGCTGTTCCGTGAAGTGCCGCAACCGAAGGACGGTCAACTCACGGTGCCGCAGAAACCAGGCCTGGGCCTGGAGTTCGATCCGAAAACCGTCAAGTTCAGCTGATTGACGGCGACCGAAAAATAAAAAGGGGCGGAATCATCCGCCCCTTTTTATTACCGCCTGTAGAAGAAATCAGAACTTCGCACCGCTGCGTTTGACCACATCCGCCCATTTTTTCATGTCATCGAGCATGAACTGACGGAACACTTCCGGCGAATTGGTCACAGGCTCGGATCCGTTGGCATCGGCGATCTTGGCAAATTCGGGCGACTTCACGTAGGCCGCGATGTCGCCGTGGATTTTGGTGAGAATCGGTTTCGGCAATTTCGCCGGTGCCGCCACTCCGTACCAGCCCACAACCTCGAATCCCGGTAAGACTTCGTTCATTGCGGGGATTTCCGGTGCATTGGCCAGGCGTTTGGCATTGCTCACGGCGATGCCGCGCAGCTTGCCGGAACGCACATGCGTGAACGCACCCGCCAGTCCCATGAAGTTGTAATGATATTCGCCGGTGATCAGCCCTACAGCAGCAGGACCTGTGCCCTTATAGGGAATATGCTGACTCTTGATGCCGGCCATCAGATTGTAGAGTTCACCGGCCAGATGGCCGCCACTGCCGATTCCGGCCGAACCGAAATTGATCGGGTCTTTTGTGGTCTTGCTCCACTGCAAGAAGTCCTTGGCAGTTTTTGCAGGATGCGACGGGTTGACCACGAGCAACAGACCGGCCGCCGTCATCTGGCTGATCGGCGTGAAATCATTGACCGGGTGGTAAGGCAGCTTGGGAATGATCGCTGCGTTCACCGTATGCTGGTGATAGGGAATAAACAGCGTGTAGCCGTCCGGCAGTGATTCCTTGGTGATCTCGGCGCCATTGACCCCCGAAGCGCTGCCGCGATTGTCGACAATCACCTGCTGGTTCCAGACCTTGTTCAGGTGCCCGGCCAGCAACCGGGCCAGAAAATCAGTGGTGCCGCCGGGCGCGGCCGGAGTGATGATGCGTACCGGGCGGCTGGGAAAGTCTGCAGCCTGCGACTGGGCGAAGGGCATTGCCAATCCCAGCGCCGCGAGAATAACGGTGAAGCTCTTTGCCAAACGAGAATTGTTTCGCATGTTTTGCATGGTTTCCTCCAATTTTTATGGCTTTTAACCCCCGAAGAATACCGCACTGTGGACATCAGTGCACCGCTTAGGCATCATTCAATCTGATATAGCGCCACGAACCCGAGTCGCGGCCGACAATAACAGCATGAGGTGGAGATCGCGAATCCGTAATGCCCTGGTGACACTTATTGTGAAGGCAACTTCCGTCTTGCGCATCCCCGCATCCCGTTCATTCAAAAAAATCATTACACCTATTACACCATCACCAACCGCTGGAGCTTCGTCATGAAAAAAACCGTATTCGCAAGCGCAGCACTGTGCATGCTCGGCGCCACGGCCGCATTTGCCCAGGCCCCCGCCAACTATCCGATCAAGACCGTACGCGTAATCGTGCCCTTCGCACCGGGCGGCGGCTCCGACTTCATCGCCCGCGCCGTTGCACCCTCGCTGTCGAAAGCCATGGGCCAACAGTTCGTTGTTGACAACCGTCCGGGTGCCGGCAGCACGCTGGGCAGCGAAATCGCGCTGAAATCCCCTGCTGACGGTTACACCCTGCTGCTGATTTCCGGCAGCTACACCACGTCCCCCAGCCTCTACAAGAATCTGAAATACGACACGCTGAACGACATGGCATCCGTGGTGCAGACCGAGAACGGCCCCTACGTCATTTCCGTCCACCCGTCGCTGCCGGTTAAAACCGT
Organism: Betaproteobacteria bacterium; assembly: GCA_947465215.1. Classification (GTDB taxonomy): domain Bacteria; phylum Pseudomonadota; class Gammaproteobacteria; order Burkholderiales; family SG8-41. The sequence continues at coordinate 4,050 of CANHZX010000156.1, forward strand.
CAAGGATCTGGTGGCCATTGCCAAATCCAAACCCGGCCAATTGAACTACGCCAGCACCGGCAACGGTGGCATCACGCATCTGTCGTCGGAACTGTTTGCATTGCGCACCGGCATCAAGATCACCCACATTCCGTATAAAGGCACGGGCCCGGGCGTCATCGACACCATCGCCGGCAACACGCAGATGATGGTTGCCGCGGTATCTGCGGTGATCGGCCACATCAACAGCGGCCGCCTGAAAGGTCTGGCCGTATCTTCACCGAAACGTCTGTCGGCGATGCCGAACACCCCGACGGTGATGGAATCCGGCTACGACTACCAGGTCAACAACTGGCACGGCATCATCGCTCCCAAAGGCACACCGCGCGCGATCATCGACAAACTGAACGCCGAAGTGAATAAGGCGATCAAGGATCCTGACTTCGCCAAGCGCATCGCACTGGATGGCCTGGAACCCGCAGGCGGCACGCCAGAAGCCTTTGAAACTCTGCTCAAGCGCGAAGTCGCCGAGTGGGCGGAAGTGGTCAAAGCCGCAAACGTCAAAGCCGACTGATCACCGCGTTACAATAGCCGCACCGACGGCCTCGCGGGGCAACCCGCGGGGCCGTTTTGCTTTGAATCCCCCGTTTTGTTTTGAACCACCCGGCTTTTGAAACGTGATCCAGTTTCGTAATCTCACTCTGGTCCGCGGCGTACGCGAGCTGATCGCCGACGCCAGCGTACAAATCCATCCCGGCTGGCGCGTAGGGCTCACCGGCGCCAACGGCAGCGGCAAATCCAGCGTCTTTGCATTGCTGCGCGGCGAACTGCAGGCCGAACGAGGCGACTGCGACGTCCCCGTCACATGGCGCATTGCCTCCGTCGCCCAGGAAACCCCGGCACTCGACACTGCCGCCATCGACTACGTGCTCGACGGCGATACCGAACTGCGCACGCTGGAAGGTGAACTGGCAGACGCCGAAACGGCGCATGCCGGCGAAACCATCGCCGAGTTGCACGTTCGTCTCGATGATATCGGCGGTTACAGCGCGCGGGCCCGAGCCGCCGCACTGCTCGCAGGACTCGGATTCGGCGATTCCGAAATAGAACGTCCGGTGCGCGAATTCTCCGGTGGCTGGCGCATGCGCCTCAACCTCGCTCAGGCACTGATCTCCCGCGCCGATCTGCTGCTGCTCGATGAACCGACCAACCACCTCGACCTCGACGCCGTGGTCTGGCTGGAGCAATGGCTGTCCGGATTCAAGGGCACGCTGGTCGTGGTCTCGCATGACCGCGATTTTCTCGACGGTTGTGTCACGCACATTGCCAATATCCAATCGGCAAAACTGACGCTCTACACCGGCAATTACTCCGCGTTCGAAGACGCCCGCGCCGCACAACTCGCCGCGCAGCAGGCGACGTATGAGAAACAGACCCGCGTCATCGCGCACATGGAATCATTCGTTGCACGCTTCCGTGCGAAAGCCACCAAGGCGAAACAGGCGCAGAGTCGCCTGAAGGCGCTGGCGCGCATGGAGCGAATTGCTGCCGCCCATGTCGATACGCCTTTCGAATTCTCTTTCCCGCAGCCGGAAAGATCACCTAATACATTGATTTATTTAAATAAGATTTCAGTGTCTTACGGTGAGCGCGCAGTGCTGCGCGATATTGAAATGACTCTGGCGCCGGGCGCACGTATCGGCCTGCTCGGACCGAACGGCGCCGGCAAATCCACGCTGATCAAACTGCTTGCCGGCGAACTGCAGCCGTCGTCAGGACAACGCAGCGAAGGCCGCGGTCTGGTCATTGGCTACTTTGCGCAGCACCAGCTTGAACAACTGCGCCCCGATGAGTCTCCGCTACAGCATCTGCTGCGACTCGAACCGCAGACACGCGAACAGGATCTGCGGGATTACCTCGGCGGTTTCGATTTCCGCGGCTCGATGGCCGACCGCCCCGTGGCGCCATTTTCCGGCGGCGAAAAATCGCGGCTGGCCCTGGCGCTGCTGGTACGGCGAAAACCCAATCTGCTGTTGCTCGACGAACCGACCAACCACCTCGATCTCGAAATGCGCCAGGCGCTGACCGCTGCGCTCGCCGAATATGAAGGCAGCATGGTACTGGTCTCGCATGACCGCGCACTGCTGCGCACCGTCTGTGATGATTTCCGGCTGGTCTTTGACGGCAAGGTCGAAGAGTTCGACGGCGCGATTGAGGATTACATTACCTGGCTTGCTGCGCGCCGCGCCGCAAATGCCAGCGGCAGCAATACCGCAGTGACTCAGGACAAGGCGGCGCGGCGCGAGGCACGTGAGTCAGCAGCAGCCGACCGTCAGGTGCGCCTCGCCGCCAGAAGGCCGCTGCTCAGGGAAGTAGAAAAACTGGAAAAGGATCTGGCCCGTTGGCAGCAGGAAAAGCAGCAGATTGATACGCAGCTTGCCGACCCGGCCTTCTACGCGAGCCCGGATCCGTCACGGCTGCGAACACTGACCGTAAAACAGCAGCAACTCGCCGGAGACATTGATGCCGCGGAACACCGATGGCTGGAGATCCATGCGGAACTGGAATCCATTGGCGAAGCCTGAGTAGCACCTTCAAACCCCGGAAACCTGCCGTTAAATCATTCTCAGATCCTGCACATCACCGCCATGCTCAGGCTGGCGACCACCGGGCTCAAGCTTGATGTGCAGGCGCAGGTCATTTGCCGAGTCGGCAAAGCGCAAAGCACTCTCGTAACTGATGATCCGCGCCTGATAGAGATCAAACAGCGCCTTGTCAAAGGTCTGCATGCCGAGCTCCACCGAGCGTGTCATGACCTCTTTGATTTCATGCACCTCGCC
>CANHZX010000157.1 GCA_947465215.1 Betaproteobacteria bacterium
CTGGCTGAAGTCGAGGCTTACAGCATCGACGACGCGGAAACGACGGAGATCGACGACGCGTTTTCGCTGCAGGAACTGCCGGGCGGCAACCGCCGTCTGGGCATCCATATCGCCGCTCCGGCGCTGGGTATCGAGCCGGATTCGCCGCTGGATGCGGTGGCGCGCGAGCGTCTGTCGACGGTGTATTTTCCCGGCGGCAAGATCACCATGCTGCCGGACCATGCCGTGGCCGCTTACACGCTGGCTGCAGGGCGCGTGTGTCCGGCGCTGTCGATCTATTTTGATGTCGCACCGGATTTTTCGCTGTTGTCGCACGAGACCCGGGTCGAACGCATCCGCATCGCCGACAACCTGCGCCATGACACGCTGGAGCCAGTGTTCAATGCCGAAGCGCTGTCGCGCGGCGCCATTGATCATCCGCAGGGTGCTGCGCTGGCCTGGCTGTGGCAGTTCTCCGGCCATCTGCTGATTGCGCGCAAGGGTGACGGGCCCCGCGGAGAAGATCGTCCTGAATTCGTATTCCGTGTGGATGATGGCCGGGTGTCGATCAGCCGCCGCCAGCGCGGCACGCCGATCGATCAGGTGGTGGCGGAACTGATGATTCTCGCCAACAGCACCTGGGCGGGTGAATTGCATGAAGCCGGGCAGTGCGCGTTGTTCCGGGTGCAAAGCGGCGGCAAGGTGCGCACCAGTACGGCAGCGGGCCCGCACGATGGCCTCGGTGTGGCGCAGTACATGTGGGCGAGTTCGCCGCTGCGCCGTTACACCGACCTGATCAACCAGCGCCAGTTGATCGCGCGGGCGCAAAATGAGCCTGCGGTGTATCAGGGCAAGGACACGGCCTTGCTGGCGGCGATGCGCGATTTCGAGGCCGCCTACGACGTTTACAACGAATACCAGCGCACCATGGAGCGTTACTGGAGCCTGCGCTGGCTGGCGCAGGAGCAGCTGACCGCCGTCACCGGTAACGTGCTGATGCGCGAAAACCTGGTGCGGCTGGATGCGGTGCCGCTGGTGCAGAAGGTGCCGTCGCTGCCGGCGACGGTGACGCCGGGGCAGCGGGTTGAGCTGGGCGTCGGCGCGATCGATTTGCTGGATCTGGGGCTGGAACTGGAGTTCAAGGGCGTATTGGAGGGGGCGTAAGTTAGCGGCCGCTCACGCGTGACTTTATTCCAGATTCAGCTTTAAGCAAAACACATAATTTACTGATAATTAAAGTTTTTATTGATATTTTTACTGGCCCGTCTAGAATAGGGCGATGAGCGTCAAACCCTCAGCCAAAGTGGTCGTATTGCCGCGCCGGGCGCGGCATCCCCGTCGCGGGTCCTGGGGCGGTGCGGTCGACCGTCTTGACGCGCGGGTGGCTGAAATGGAGCGTCGCATCGCCGAATTCGACCGCCGTTATGCCCGTCTGACCGTGGGTTCGCGTTTCGGCGCTGCCGGCGCAATTTCACTGCTTGTCCATGCCTTTGTCATTTTCGGCCTGACCTTCACCGTACCCAAGCTGCAGGAAATACAGGACAAGGCGCCGCCGCTGGCGGTGGTGCTGGTCAACGCCAAGTCGCAGAACCGTCCGCAAAATGCCGACGCGCTGGCGCAGTACAACCTGGATGGCGGCGGCAATACCGATGCCAAGCAGCGCGCGCAGAGCCCTCTGCCGGCGATTACCAAAGACACCGAAACCACCGAATTGCAGGTGGCGCAGAAACGCGTGGCGGAGCTGGAACGCGAAGCACGGCAGGTGCTGACCAAGGCCGGTGTCAAAAGCCAGGTGGAAAGCGCACCGGCGAAACCGGCGCCGCAGGTGGTGCCGGAGCAGGCGCCGGCGGTCGACGGTACGGATCTCGTGCAGCGCAGTCTGGCCATCGCCCGGCTGGAAGCGCAGATCAGCAAGGACTGGAACGCCTACCAGGAACGTCCAAGGCGCAAGTTCATCGGCGCACGCGCCCAGGAATACCGTTTTGCCCGTTATGTCGAAGACTGGCGGCAGAAGGTCGAGCGTATCGGTGAGTTGAATTATCCGCAGGCCGCGCGCGACCAGCGGATTTACGGGGCTCTGGTGGCGACGGTGTCGATCCGCTCCAACGGCACCCTGGAGCGCGTGAATATCGACCGTTCATCCGGGTACAAGCTGCTCGACGAGGCGACAGTGCGCATTGTGACGATGGCAGCGCCTTATTCGGCGTTCCCGGAAGACATCGCCAAGGACACCGACATCATCCATATCACCCGTACCTGGACGTTCACGCGGGCGGATCAGTTCGTCAGCCAGTGAGGACCGCGTGAGTGATCGTTATGCAGTTGTCGGCAACCCGGTCGGGCACAGCAAATCCCCGCTGATCCACGCCGCCTTTGCGCGGCAGACCGGTCAGGACATCGCTTATGACCGCCTGTTGGCGCCGCTGGATGCTTTTGCGGTTACGGCACAGCGGTTTTTCCATGAGGGTGGTCACGGCCTGAATGTCACGGTGCCGTTCAAGCGCGAAGCCTGGGATCTGGTGGATGAATGTGAAGGCGGCGCCTTGTCCGCCGAAGCGGTCAACACCATCAAACGCGTCGGCAACCAATTGATCGGTTACAACACCGACGGCAAGGGACTTCTGGCCGATCTTGAGCGCAACCTCGGTGCGACCATCACCGGCAAGCGGGTACTGCTGATGGGTGCCGGCGGGGCTTCCTATGGCGTGCTGCAACCCTTGCTGGAGCGCAAACCGGATCTGCTGATCGTGGCCAATCGCTCGCTGGACAAGGCGGAGCGGCTGGTTCGTCATTTCCACAAAGACGCCTCAGGGGTTCCGCAGGGCGTAGCCGCCCGGCCTTACGATAATCTCGGCGGGCAGCCGTTTGATCTGGTCGTCAATGCGACATCCGCAGGCCTTGAAGGTGCAATGCCGCCGCTCCCGGAAAACCTTTTTGCACCGGGCGCCATCGCCTATGACATGGTTTACGGGCTTGAAACCCGGTTTCTCGCCTTCGCCCGTGCAAACGGTGTCCGCTGTGCCGACGGTCTGGGTATGCTGGTCGAGCAGGCAGCCGAATCCTTTTTCATCTGGCGAGGTCTGCGGCCGGATACGGCCCCGGTCATTGCGCAATTGCGCAGCGATCACTGACGGGCGCGACGTCACTTCATTCCCCGGGTTAAAGTCCGACGATGCTGAAAACACTTTGGCGCTGGAGCTGGCGCGCGTTTCTGGCGGTGCTGATTGCGCTGACCGCAGTCCAGTTCTGGTTTCTGGTCCATGTCTGGTACTGGGCCGGCAACAATCCGGAATCCACGGCGTTCATGCGCGCGCGGCTGGAAATCCTGCAGAAGAAGAATCCCAAGGCGCAGTTGCGTCAGCAATGGGTGCCTTACACGCGCATCTCCGGGCATCTCAAGCGCGCGATCATCGCTGCTGAGGACGCCAAATTTGTCAGTCATAACGGATTTGACTGGGACGGTATTCAGAAGGCCTATGAAAAAAATCTGCGCGAGGGCGAAATCGTCGCCGGCGGATCGACCATCACCCAGCAGCTGGCGAAAAACCTGTTTTTTTCCGGCGAGCGCACCTGGTGGCGCAAGGCGCAGGAGGCGGTTGTCGCAGTGATGATCGAAACGGTGATGAGCAAGCGCCGGATTCTTGAGATTTATCTGAATGTCATCGAATGGGGCGAGGGCGTGTTCGGCGCCGAAGCGGCGGCCCGCCTTCATTACGGCACGACGGCAGCTGGTTTGACGCCAGAGCAGGCGGCACGCCTGGCGTCGATCGTGCCCAGCCCGCGGCGTTACGGACCGGCCAGCGATACGGCCTATCTGCAGCGGCGCACGCAGACCATATTGGCGCGGATGAACGGGTCGCAGATCCCCTGATTTTCCGCTTTGCCGCGGTGCAGCGACCCTGCGTTTCCAGGGGTGTTCTGAGCAGCCGCTTCAGACGGCAGTTTTCAGTTGACCATCGCGGGGCGCCAGCATAATCTGCAATCCGGCGTGTGCAATGCGATCCCATCGCAGCGGCAAGACTGCGGGGGTGTTGCTGGCCAAGAGGAGGTTTGCAGCAGCGCTGCGCACTAAACGCATTACCGCAATAACCTAAACATCTGCATTACCCTATTCCGAATCCAGTTGAGGAGAAGTCATGGCCAAGTTGAACATCAATGGACGCACGTATAACGTCGACGTCGAACCCGATACCCCGCTGCTGTGGACGATCCGTGAGCATGTCGGACTGACCGGCACCAAATACGGCTGCGGCGTCGCACAGTGCGGTGCGTGTTCAGTGCACCTCAACGGCAATGTCGTACGCTCCTGCTCGATTCCGGTTTCGGCAATCAAGGCCGGCGACAAGATCACCACCATTGAAGGTCTGTCCCGCGACAGTTCGCACCCGGTGCAGAAAGCCTGGGCAGCCATTGATGTGCCCCAGTGCGGTTACTGCCAGTCCGGTCAGATCATGGCAGCTGTGGCGCTGCTGGCGAAAAAGCCCAAGCCTACCGACAAGGACATCGACGAAGCGATGACCAATATCTGCCGCTGCGGCACCTATCACCGCATCCGCGCCGCGGTGCACATGGCTGCCGGAAATAGCAAAACCAAGGTGGGCAGCGCTGACGCGACCCCTTCTGACAAAACCACCGTCTAGGACCCAAACCCATGGACATGAAAAAAACAATTTCCAGCGAACTGCCGAAAATTTCGCGTCGTAAATTTCTGGTGGGCAGCGCCGCCGCAGGCGGCGGTCTGGTTCTGGGATTCAGCCTGCCCTTCGGTATCGCTGATGCATCTGCAAAAAGCGGCGCCGCCGCATCCGAAGTCAATATCTGGGTCGTCGTCCAGCCGGATGACAGCTGCGTGATTCGCATTGCCCGGGCCGAGATGGGCCAGGGCACGCTGACCGGTCTGGCTCAGCTGGTGGCCGAGGAACTCGAATGCGACTGGAAAAAGGTCAAGACCGAGCAGATCACCGCCGGCCAGAATCTGGCGCGCAAACGCGCCTGGGGTGATATGTCGACCTCGGGCAGCCGCGGTATCCGCACCTCGCATGATTATGTGCGTCGTGGCGGCGCCGCAGCACGCATGATGCTGATGCAGGCCGCCGCCGATGGATGGAATGTTCCCGTCGGTGAGCTGACAGTCGCCAACGGCGTGATCAGCCATGCGGCTTCGAAGCGCAAGATCAGCTATGGCAAGGTCGCGGCAGCGGCGGCGAAGCTCACGCCGCCGGATCCGAAAAGCATTACGCTCAAGCCGGTCAAGGACTGGAAGATTGCCGGCAAGGGACTGCGCCGTCTGGATACCGGTGACAAGCTGAACGGCAAAAAAATCTATGCCATCGACCTGAAGATGCCGGGCATGCTGCACGCGACGGTCAAGGACTGCCCGGTATTCGGCGGCAAGCTCGCCAGTTTTGACGATTCCAAAGTGAAAGGCATGCCCGGCGTCAAGGCGGTAATGAAGGTCAACGACACCACGGTGGCTGTGGTGGCTGATACCTGGTGGCGCGCGAAAAAAGCGATGGACGCGTTGCCCATCGTCTGGGATGAAGGTCCCAATGCCAAGGTCAACAGCGCTTCGATTGCCGAACACCTTGCAACCGGCCTGACCGGCAACGACGCATTCGCACAGATCGACACCGGCGACGCGCCGAAAGCGATTGCTGCGGCCGCGAAAAAGATAGAAGCGGTCTACAGCTTGCCCTTCACCTCGCATACCGCGATGGAGCCGATGAACTGTACGGTGAAGCTGTCACCGGACAAGGCCGAGATCTGGATTCCGACCCAGAGCCTGGAAGCCTCGCTGGCGGCGCTGTCGAGCACATCGGGAATGCCGCTGGAGAAATGCGAAGCCTATGTCATGGATCTGGGCGGCGGCTTCGGCCGGCGCATCGGCAACCAGGACGTGGTGCGCCAGGGCGTGGCCATTGCCAAGGCCTTCCCCGGTACGCCGGTGAAAATGGTGTGGACCCGCGAAGAAGACCAGGCCCATGACTTTTACCGGCCGATCGCGCAGTGCCGCCTCGCGGCCGGTGTCGACGAGAAGGGCAATCTCGCAGGATTGCATATCCGGGTATCGGGCCAGTCGATCAATGCCTTTGCCAATCCGGCGGCGATCAAGGACGGCAAGGACATCCGCCAGTTGCAGGGCCTGTGGCCGACGCTGGAAGGCGATGCCCAGATCGGTTACACCCATGCCAACCTTCGTACCGAATACGCGATGCGCAATACGCATCTGCCGGTCGGTCCGTGGCGCGGTGTGAATACCAATCAGAACGGTATTTTCATGGAATGCTTCATGGACGAGGTGGCGAGGCTCGCCAACCGTGATCCGCTGGAATTCCGCCGTTCGCTGATGAGTGAGCGTCCGAAGCATCTCGGCGTGCTCAACGCTGTGGCCGAGAAAGCCGGCTGGAGCAAGCCGTTGCCGGCAGGGCGGTTCCGCGGCATTGCCCAGTTCATGGGCTATGGCAGTTATTCCGCCGCCGTTGCCGAGGTTTCAGTCAGTGCGAAGGGCGAGGTCAAGGTGCACCGCTGCGTGTTTGCACTGGACTGCGGCAACGTCGTCAACCCGGATCAGACTGCGGCACAGATCGAAGGCTCCGTCGCTTACGGCATGACCACGCTGCACAGCGAAATTTCAGTTGAGAACGGTCGCGTTGTTGAAACCAACTTCAATAATTTCCGCGTGATGAAGATCGCCGAAATGCCCAAGGTGGAAACGGTGCTGGTGCCGACCGGTGATTTCTGGGGTGGTGTCGGTGAGCCGACGATCTGCGTGGTGGTGCCGGCGATTCTCAATGC
>CANHZX010000158.1 GCA_947465215.1 Betaproteobacteria bacterium
CCCTCGTGATATTCTGTTTTCAAGCAGATCTGAATCTGCTGTTAATTGAAAACCGCAAATCGAGAGGAGTCGCATGTTCAAGCATATCCTGCTGCCGACCGATGGTTCCAAGCTGTCTGATCGGGCCATCATTCATGGCATCAAACTGGCCAAAGCACTGGGCGCCAAAGTGACTTTGTTGAGCGTTGTTCCAGAATTCCGCATGATCGCTGATGAAAGCTTTGCAATGCCGATGAGCATGCAGGCCAAGCGGCGTTATGAAAAAGAAGCGAAAGAGCACGCAGAAAAGAAAATGGCGGTCGCGAGTGCCCGCATTGAGAAAGGCGGCCTGCAGGTGGCTTCCGTTGTGGTGTCGAGCGATCTGCCTTACCAGCAGATCATCGAAGTGGCCCGCAAACGCAAATGCGATGTCGTAGTCATGGCATCCCACGGTCGGCGCGGGCTGACAGGACTGCTGCTGGGCAGTGAAACCGTCAAGGTGCTCACGCACAGCAAGATTCCAGTGCTGGTGGTACGCTGACGCAGACTGATTTGCGACAGTGGCTGATTCCACGCCTGGTGTTACCGCTGCAGCGCTAAGCGAAGGCGTTATCCGTTTTCTTCGGCAGCATCCGCCATTCAGTCAGATGGAGGATGCTGCGCTGCTGTTTCTGGCTTCCCATGTTGCCCTCGGGTATTACCCCAAGGGCACGGTGATACTCGACACCGAGGGGCCGCCGCCACAGGCTTTCCACATTATTCAGCGCGGAACGGTGCAGTTGCTGTCTTTCAATGCAGCGCACAGCGACGATGCCCATCCCGTTCATATGGGTCCCGGGGAATGCTTCTCTGTCAGCGCGATGCTGGAGAATCGCCCGGTAATAGCACCCTATACGGCAGTGGCTGATACGTTCTGCTATGAAATGCCCGCGGAACACTTCCCGGAACTCCTGAACCGCAGTCCGGTATTCCGCGAGTTCACGACGGAATTCCTAGCCAGCATGCTGCGGGAGTCTCGACGGCTCATCCAGTTGAATTACAACGCCGCGAGCGGTGAACAGCAGACCATGAGCCGTACCTTGCGCTCACTGATCACCCGGCAGCCGGTCACCTGTACCGCTGAAACGCCACTGGGTGATGTGCTGCGCACCCTGCAGAACCGCAAGATCGGATCGATGCTGGTCACCGACGGGGATGAACGGCCGGTAGGAATATTTACCCGCCATGACGTGCTCGATCGCGTGGCACTGTCGAATTGCGACCTCAGCAAACTGATCAGTGAAGTGATGACGCCCAATCCGCTGACGCTGCCGGCAGAAGCCAGCGCCTATGAAGCAGCTCTGCTGATTGCTGATCGCGGTATTCGCCATATTCCGGTCTGCGATGGCCATCGGTTGATTGGCGTGGTGACTGAACGTGACCTGTTTGCGCTACAACGCGTCAGTGTGCGCGGCATTCACCGGGCGATAGCTGATGCGCGCACTATAGAGGATCTGAAGCTTACGGCAGCCGATATTCACAGACTGGCGCTCACCATGCTGGGTCAGGGGGTTTCCGCGGAACACATGACCCTGATCATTTCAACCCTGAACGATGCCTTGGTGCGGCAGGTGCTTCAAATCGAAGCGTCCAGATTTGATCTGAAAGGTTTGTCCTGGAGCTGGCTGGCCTTTGGCAGTGAGGGGCGTTTCGAACAAACCATCAGCACGGACCAGGATAACGGGCTTATTTTTGACTGCGGCTCTGATACACCAGATGCCGTGCGATCCCGGCTGCTGCCGTTTGCGCAAGTTGTCAATCGCGCCCTTGATGCCTGCGGTTTCCCGCTTTGCAAAGGCAATATCATGGCGGGCAATCCGCACTGGTGTCTGAGTGTTGAAGAGTGGCGGGAGCGTTTCGATCACTGGCTGGCAAATACCGATCCGCAAGCCCTGCTGAGAGCAGTGATTTTTTTTGATTTCCGTAATTTGTACGGTGATGAGTCGCTTACCGACAGTCTGCGCCGGCATCTTAGCGAAAGCGCAATCGGTAACAGCCGCTTTCAGCGTCAGCTTGCGCAATATGCGCTTGAAAACAAACCGCCTCTGGGATTGATCAGTGATTTCATCACTGAGGACGAGGGTGAGGGGCGCGGCACAATCGATCTGAAAAAGGCTGGGGCGCGGCTTTTTACGGATGCAGCGAGGGTTCTGTCTCTGGCTGCGGGGGTTACCCATACCAATACTGTTCAGCGCCTGCGTCAGGCGGCAACGACCTTGAAGATGCCCGCGGGTGAGGTCAATGCGGTTGTCGAGGCTTTCTATTTCATTCAGACACTGCGTCTGCGCGGACAAATGGCGCAGGATTCCGAATTGAAGCAGTCGAACCGGCTGGATCCTGCAACACTCAACGAAGTCGACCGCCGCATTCTCAAAGAAAGCCTGAAACAGTTGCGCAAGCTGCAAAGCCGGTTGGCCCTGGACTATCAGTTGTGAGCCACCGGGCGTGAACTGGCTGCGCCGGCTGTTCCTGCGCAAACCCGCGCTGACTCTGGAGCAGTCGTTGGCGCTGGCGGCTTATCGCTCAAATGCCCCCATCGCAGGCGCAATGCCGCTGGATAAGTTGCGTTTTGTAGTGGCTGATGTAGAAACGACCGGATTGAATCCATTTTCGGACCAGCTGATTTCGATCGGGGCAGTCGAGATTGTCGGAGGGCGTATCAGACTGGACACCGGGTTCGAAGTGGTTTTCCGCCAGTCCCAGGCCAGTGCCAACGCCAACATCTTGGTCCATGGCATTGACGGCACAACCCAGCTTTGCGGTATGGAGCCTGCAGCGGCAACTCTGCAATTCCTGGAATACATTAGCAACGCACCGCTGGTTGGTTTTCATTCTGACTTTGACAGACTGATGATTGATCGTGCCGCCAACCGCGCGATTGGTTTTTCGCCTTCGAATCCCTGGCTGGATTTGGCATTCCTGGCGCCGGCAACGATGCCCGATCCCGAACGCAAACTGCAGCTCGGCTTCGATGAATGGATGGACAGGTTGGGCATTGTGAATCAGGCGCGTCACAATGCACTGGCCGATGCCCTCGCAACCGCCCAGGTATTGCAGGTTGTGCTGGCCAGCGCCATCAGCCAGGGTGTCACAACACTCGCCGGACTGATCAGACTGGAGCAGGATCAGCGCTGGCTCAGGCATCATTAGTTCACACGGCTCGCTTGAACCGGGCTGCATGATCTGCAATTGATGTGGTGTAATTGGGGCAGCTACTTAAAAAAATAAACGCATGCGAACGTTTCCCGCCACAGTCAAACCATTGCGATGAACAGCCTTAAATCCCTGCTGAGTCCGGCATCCATTGCCATACTGGGAGCGTCTGCCGAGCTGAACAAGGTCAATGGCCGCACCCTGAAGTTTCTTCTGGAAAAAGGCTACCGGGGTCGCATTTTTCCGGTCAATCCCAAATACGCAGCCATCGCCGGGCTGACCTGTTACCCCGATGTGGCCGCACTGCCGGAAACACCGGACCTCGCGGTGATTGCCGTTCCCGCTGCTCATGTACTGGCATCGGTGCGTGAACTTGGAAAGAAGGGTTGCCCAGCAGCTGTCATTTTCAGTTCCGGTTTTGCCGAGATGGGTGATGCCGGGCGCCGGCTGGAACATGAAATTGCGGCTGCAGCACATGAATCCGGTCTTCGCCTGTGCGGACCGAATTGTCTGGGACTGATTAATGCATGGGATCAGGTAATAGCCACTTTCGGTCAGTTCGCCGAAGGTCTGACACCACCGGGACCGGTAGCCTTCGTCACCCAGTCCGGTGCATTCGGCACCGCGATTGCCGCGCTGGCACGCCGGCGTGCCTTGGGTCTCGGGTACTTCATTAATACCGGCAATGAGTGCGACATCGATTTTGTGCAGATGATGCGCGCCGTTCTTGACGATGATCGTATTGCCGTCGGCGCGGGCTATCTTGAAGGCGTTCGTGATGGTGCTGGCCTCAAATTACTGGCTGAGCAAGCGTTGACTGCGGGGAAACCGCTGACCCTGACCAAAGTGGGGCGCACCGATGCTGGCGCCAAGGCGGCGGCTTCACATACCGGCGCTCTGGCGGGCAGCGATGCGGTGTTTGACGGTGTCATTCGCGGACTCGGCGTGACCCGTGCCCGAAACGAAGAGCACATGCTCGATATCGTCGAGGTTCTCGGCGGCTGCAAGCTGCCGGATGGCCGGGGTCTTGGAATTGTCACCCAGTCCGGCGGTGCGGGCGTACTGATGGCTGATCGCGCGGAAGAAATGGGGCTGGTCGTTTCCGAGTTGTCTCCGCAGACACGCTCGCAGCTGGCCTCAGTGATCCCGGCGTTCGGCACCACCGGCAATCCGGTGGATGTGACCGGTCAATTTGTATCCAATCCCAATCTGTTGCTCGACAGCATGCGCATCATGATGAGTGATCCGCAGGTGCATGTTGGTATTGTCTGGCTGCAGCTGATGGATACGCATGTTGATCGCCTTGTCGACATCTTCGCGAAAATAAGAGACTTGATCACAAAGCCCTGGATAGTCTGCTGGGTTGCTGCGCCAGAAGAAGCGCTTGCAAAAATGCGTAGGCTGGGTATCCCCGTCTTGCGCGGTGCAGATCCTGCCGTTGATGCGGTGGCTGCGCTGGTTCGGTATGCGGAAGCGCGGCGTAACTGGTTGGATGATTCACCGCTGCGGGCGACCTTGAAGCTGCCGCATCTGGATCTGCCTGCTCGGCCCGGGCCGGTCTCCAGTCTTGAGGGGCGTGCCTTGTTGCAGAATTGCGGCGTGAATACCGCAGCTGCTGAACTTGCGACTACGGCCGATGACGCGGTCACCGTGGCTGAGTCTATGGGTTACCCGGTGGCGCTGAAAATCGAATCCCCTGACATATTGCACAAAACCGAGGCGCGCGGTGTTGAGCTGAACCTTAAGGATGCTGCCGCGGTGCGTTCGGCTTTCGCACAACTGTTAGCCAATGCCCGAGAGTACAAACCCGATGCCCGGATCAGCGGTGTGCTGGTGCAGGCGATGGCGGCCGGAGAAGTCGAGCTGGTCATTGGGCTGAAGCGTGATCCGGTTTTTGGTCCTGTAGTGATGGTCGGGCTGGGTGGAGTTTTGATCGAAGTCTTCAAAGACGTGGTGTTCCGTGCGGCGCCGGTTACGGAGGGCGAGGCTCTGCGCATGCTTAATGAGCTGAAGAGTAGGGTGATACTTGAAGGTGTTCGCGGAAAACTGCCGGTGGACAAGTCAGCGCTGGCTGGGATGATTAGTGCGGTATCGCGATTCGGCGCTGCCGCAGGACCCCGGCTTGCCGAGCTTGACCTGAACCCGGTTCTGGCAGGTTCGCAGGGCGTAACTGCAGTGGACTGGCTGATGGTGTTTGATTAATTGCAAAGGAAATGAAAATGGATTTCGAATTGCCGGAAGAGTTGCGCATGCTGCGCGAAACCGTTGCCCGCTTTGTGCGCGAGGAATTGCTGCCTCTTGAGCGCGACGTCATCAAACGTGAAGCCGAGCGCGGTTTGACTGATGCGCCATTGATCGATCCGGATGTCGAGAAGCATCTCGCCAACAAGGCGCGTGAAATCGGACTTTACGGCATTGACGTGCCTGAGGAATACGGCGGCCAGAACATGGGCATGCTGGCCAAGGCGGTTGTCATTGAGGAACTGAAAACCAGCATCGTGCCGTTTGTGCTGCCGCCGGACAGCCCCAATCTGTGGATGCTGCGCGAAACCTGCAAGGGCGATCAGGTCCAGAAATATCTGCTGCCCTACGCGAACGGTGACAAAAAAAGTGCGATCGCGATTTCAGAGCCTGGCGCGGGTTCCGATCCTGCTGGTATGAAAACCCGTGCCGAATACAAAAACGGCAAATGGATACTCAACGGCCAGAAGATCTGGATCAGTGGCGCACGCAAGGCGGATTTCATCATCGTCATGGCGGTGACCGATCCTGAAAAAGGTTCGCGCGGCGGGATTACCGCATTCCTTGTCGACAAAGGGGCCAAGGGGTTGTCGATCCCCTCGGTGTTCAACACCATGGGCGAACATGCGCCTTACGCAGTGTTCTTCGACAATATCGAACTGGGTGATGATCAGGTGCTGGGCGAGGTCGGCAAAGGTTTTGCGCCGATGCAGAACCGCCTTGGTGTGCGACGGATGGAGATCGCCTGCCGCTCACTGGGATATGCGCGCCGCTGCATGGATTTGATGCTGAAGCAGGCCAACGAACGCAAAACCTTCGGCTCATTGCTGGCGGAACGGCAGCAGGTGCAGTGGTGGGTGGCCGACAGCTGGCAGGAAATGGAAATGGTCCGCTGGATTACCTGGCGTCTGGCGTGGAAGATGGATCGGGGCGGCAGCGACTGGCGACGTGAGGCTGCCATGGTCAAACTGCAGGGCAGTGAAATGATTGCACGCGTATCGGACCGCGCGATTCAGTTGCTGGGTGGCATGGGCGTGTCCAAAGACCTGCCGCTGGAGTACATCGCCCGGGCCTGCCGCGTGTTCCGCATTTTCGAGGGTCCCAGCGAAGTGCACCGCTGGTTCATTGCACGCGATCTGCTGCGTAACGGCATGCCTTCCGAGTGAGCTCGAACCGCCTGATCCTGTGCCCGTCTGACGGTGGCATCGGTTAAAATAGTGGGGTTTTGCTTTTAACACATTGTGAACTTATAGGGACGACGATGAACGCACCGCAAACCATGACTGATCGACTGCTTGCTGAGAAGAAAGACGGCATTGGCTGGATCACCTTCAA
>CANHZX010000159.1 GCA_947465215.1 Betaproteobacteria bacterium
GGATTTCCTGGTAACCGGTCAGCGCGGTGTTAAACACCACTTCGCCGGCCACGATACCCTCGGCGCCGATCGCGGAGCCTCGAAATACCGTGCCATCCTTGAGTACGAGAATGGCGGGCATGCGCGATGACACAACAAGCTCCTGATTTTATTGGGTTTGATACGACAAGCGGGAGGGTTTTGGGCCCGTCCCGCTGTTCTTGAAGTCAGCATTATACGCGAGGGAGCAAGACCCGACAAACCGAACCGCGCAGCTTGCTGAAAAATCAGCGGCTTAGCGTCAAACCATGGCAGCCGGACCGGCTATTTCAGGCCCAGCACGTCCCACATGTCATAAAGACCCGCCGGCTTGCCCATCAGGAATTGCGCCGCACGCAGGGAGCCCTGCGCATAAGTGGTTCGACTGCTGGAACGGTGGGTGATCTCGACACGTTCGCCGGTACCGGCAAACAACACTGTGTGATCACCGACAATGTCCCCGCCGCGGATAGTAGCGAATCCGATGCTGCCGGGCTTGCGCTCGCCGGTATGGCCTTCGCGTGCATAAACAGCGCAATCGGCCAGCTTTTTGCCCATGGCGCCGGCCACCACTTCCCCCATTTTCAGGGCAGTACCCGACGGCGCATCGACTTTATGCTTGTGGTGGGCCTCAATGATCTCGATATCGTGGTCGGAACCCATGGCCTGCGCTGCCAGCTCAAGCAGCTTCAGGGTGACATTGACGCCCACGCTCATATTCGGCGCAAAAACAATGCCGATCTCACGTGCGGCGTCGGCAATGGCTTTTTTGCCGGCCTCATCGAAACCGGTGGTGCCGATCACCATGCGCACCTTGAGCCGGCGGCAGATCGCGAGATGCTGCAGCGTGCCTTCCGGACGCGTGAAATCGATCAGCACATCACTGCCAGCCAGCGCCTGCTCGGGCTTGTCGCTGATCAGCACTCCGCGGGGCGCCCCCACCATCTCGCCGGCATCGCGCCCAACCTGCGGGCTGCCCGCGACTTCCAGCGCTGCAGCAAGCGCCGCACTGCAATCCTGGGCAACAGCCTCCAGCAGCATGCGTCCCATACGTCCGCTGCTGCCGGCGATTGCAATCCTTGTGACTTTATCGGTACTGGTCATTTTTGCTCCACGGCCGCAGGGGCGGATACGGGTCTTCCCGCAGCAGGCGCTGCTGCCGGCTTCGTCGGCGCACCTGCAGCCACATCCCCCTCAATGTGCAGCAACTCATCGCCGCGAAAAATAACGGTCACCACCCGCTGCTCGGTGAGTTCCCCGGCCTTATGCATCATGTAAAAATAATCCCAGCGATCACTGCGGAACGGGTCAACGATCAACGGTGTACCCAGCGCAAAGCGGACCTGGCTGCGGGACATTCCGGGTTTGAGTTTGGCCAGCATGTCCTGCGTAACGAAATTGCCCTGCTGGACATCAATCTTGTAGGGCTTTAGCGGCAGCATCGGCATACTGCTGCAGCCAACCAGCAGCAGGGCCATGATTGTGATCAGAATTTTCATTGGATATCGGGTTGCAATCGGGCCGTCGGGTACCGGCGTTTGTCAGCAAATTGTCAGCGAACTTTGCTGATATCATAGCTGAGAACCAGCTCGCATGAGCGCCCATTCCCCACAGGACGAGCGATGAGTTCCCCGGAGCACCTGAAAACCATCGGCCTCAAGGCCACCCTGCCGCGACTGCGCATCCTCGAACTGTTCGAGAAGAGCGATGTGCGCCACCTGGCCGCAGAGGACGTCTACAAAAAACTGGTCGAGGAAGGCACTGACTCCGGACTCGCCACAGTTTATCGCGTACTCACGCAATTCGAGCAGGCAGGCCTGCTCGTGCGTCACCATTTTGAATCCGGCAAAGCGGTTTACGAACTTAACCGGGGCAGCCACCACGACCATCTGGTCTGCGTGCAATGCGGCCACGTCGAAGAGTTCTATGACGCCGAAATCGAAAAGCGTCAGGAGAAAGTGGCCAATGACCGCGGATTCCGCATCAGCGATCACTCGCTGCACATTTACGCAGACTGCATACGCGCCAATTGCCCGCGCAAAAGCTCGACCTGAACCACATCAAACTCTGCGCACGATTCCCTGAAGTGTGCCCGATTCCCGGCAAGCCTGCGGACTTCTCCCCCCGACGCAGCAACACACTAAGATGATTCCCGAAGCCGACCCGTCCTGGTACCGCCTGGGCATTGCCCTCGGCATCGGCCTGCTGATCGGCATCGAACGCGAGCGTCGCAAGGGAAGCGGCCCGGTCAGGGCCGAGGCGGGAATGCGGACGTTCTCGGTCGTTGCACTGCTCGGTGCGGTCACCATGCTGCTGGGCAGCGAGTTGCTGCTGTCGGTTGCCATCGGTGGTGTTGCCTTGCTGGCAGCCATCGGTTATCGCCGGGGAATCAAGGAAGACCCCGGCATGACCACTGAAATCACCCTGATTCTGACCCTGCTGCTTGGGGCACTCGCCATGCAGGAACCGCCGCTGGCTGCGGCACTGGGTGCCGGCGTCGCCATTCTTCTTGCGGCACGCAGCCGGATGCATCACTTCGCCAAAGCGGTGCTGACCGAACGCGAATTCAACGACGCCCTGATGCTGGCCGCGGCGACACTGGTCGTGCTGCCGCTGATCCCGGATCGCCACATCGGCCCATTTGATGCGATCAATCTGCACACAACCTGGACCATTGTCGTACTGATGCTCGGCATCGGCGCCGCCGGACATATCGCATTACGCGCCATCGGCCCGCGATTCGGTCTGGCCATTGCCGGATTTGCAGCCGGCTTTGTCTCCAGCGCCGCCACCATCGGCAGCATGGGCACCAAGGCGCGCAGCCACCCGGAACTGCTGCGTTCGGCGGCTTCCGGCGCCGTGCTGTCGACCATTGCCACCATCGTGCAGATGGCCATCGTTCTGGCGGCCACCAGCATGGACACGCTGCAGGCGATGGCGCTGCCACTGGCCTGCGCCGGCGCCACATCCATGGCGTACGGCACACTCTCCATGTTTCTCAACGCGGCCGCGCCCGGCAACACTCAAAACGATACCGGTCGCGCCTTCAGCTTCAGCACTGCACTGTTGTTTGCACTGACGATCACCGTCGTCGTATTTGCCTCAGCCGCCATCGTCGAGTGGCTGGGAGCCCCAGGCCTGCTGCCGGCCGCGGCAATCACCGGATTTGCCGATACCCACTCGACGGCAATTTCCGTGGCATCCCTCGTAACCGCCGGAAAAATCACCGTTGCCGAAAGCACCTTGCCGATCCTGCTCGGATTGACGACCAACACAATCACCAAAGTGGTGATTGCCGCCATCAACGGCGGACAACGCTATGCGATGCAGGTAATCCCCGGCCTGCTGTTGACTATTGCTGCGGCGTGGCTGGGCTGGATGCTGCCGCAATAAGCTACAGCAGGTATTTGTTCTATTTGATTTTTTTACCGAGCATCTCTGTGGCGTGTTTGCGTGTGGTGTCGGTAATCTTGACGCCACCCAGCATGCGGGCGATTTCTTCAACGCGACCCGATGCATCCAGCTCGGTCACTGTCGACGAAACTTTCCCACGCGCAGTGACCTTGCTGACCCGCCACTGGCGCTCCGCCGTTGCAGCAACCTGCGGCAGATGCGTAATGCACATCACCTGATGTCGCGCACCGAGATCACGCAACATGCGGCCGACAATTTCAGCGACACGGCCGCCAATACCGACATCCACCTCGTCGAAAATCAGTGTCGGTACCTTCGCCACTCGCGACAGCACGGTTTGAATTGCCAGCGACAGGCGTGAGAGCTCGCCGCCGGAAGCGGTCTTTGCGATCGGTTGCGGCGTCATGCTCTGATGCGGAGCGACGCGGAATTCAATCTGCTCAAGACCATGAGCCGCCGGGTTTTCCAGCAACTCCAGTGAGACTTCAAAGACGCCGCCCTGCATTGCCAGATCCTGCATACCGGCAGTCACAGCCTCAGACAGCTTTTTCGCCGCCTTCCTGCGACCCGCAGTCAGTTTTTTGGCCGTCTCCCGATATACCGCCTCGGCTTCGCCTTCCCTTCGGCGCAGGGTTTCGGGATCACCGCCGGCACCGAGCTCGGCGAGGCGCTCGCGGGTGTGTTCCGCCAGTTCCGGCAGCGCATCCGGATCGACGCGGTATTTGCGTGCCGCCGTATGCAGCGCATCAAGACGCTGCTCGACTTCGCGCAAACGCTGCGGATCGAGGTCGGTGCGTTCGCTGTAATGGCGCAACGCATTGGCGCCTTCCTGCAACTGGATCTGCGCGGGCACCAGTGCATCAAGGATTTCCTTCAGCCGCACATCGTGCTGCAGCAGCGGCTGCAGCCGCGCCAGCACCGCATTCAACTGATCCAGCGCCGCACCTTCACCTTCGGACAGCATTTCCACGCCGGCCTGCGCCGCCTCAATCAGACTGGCGGCATGCGCCAATCGTACATGTTCAGCACCCACTGCAGCCCACTCGCCGGGCATCAGCTTCAACGCATCGAGCTCCTGAGACTGCCATTCCAGGCGCTCGCGTTCGGCGCTGATCGCTGCGGCATTACCCTCGAAAGCCAACCGTTCTTCACGACGCCGCTGCCAGGTCCGCCAGGCTTCGGCGACCAGTTCCACCTGTGCTTCCAGACCACCATAGGCATCGGTCAGGGCCCGCTGGGTGGCCGGACGGCTCAGCGACTGGTGCTGGTGCTGACCGTGTATGTCGACCAGAAAATTGCCGGCCTCACGCAATTGCGCAGCCGTTGCGGCATGGCCGTTGATGAAGCCGCGCGAACGGCCGGAGGTCTCGACTACCCGCCGCAAGAGACAGACACCTTCGTCACCGGACAAATCGCTGTCACTGAGCCAGTCCGCCAGCGCACGATGGCCGTCCACATCGAATTCGGCAGTAATGTCGGCGCGGGCCGCCCCCTGACGGATCGCAATCGGATCCGCTCGTTCGCCCAGCGCAAGGGCGAGCGCATCAATCAATATGGATTTGCCGGCGCCGGTCTCGCCGGTGAGCACCGTGAAGCCGGTACTGAATTCGAGCTCAAGACGCTCGACAATGACAAAATCGGTGATGGTCAGACGACGCAGCATGGATGGGTACGAAGCCGCAGCGGTCAGTCGCGGTTCCAGTGCAGCTTCTCACGCAGCATCGCGTAATAGCTGTGGCCGACGGGGTGCAGCAGCTTGATCTGATGCGAGTAACGGCGCACGACGACGCGGTCGCCTTCGCGCAGGTCAAAATGCGAATGACTGTCGAAATGCGCTCGAGGATCGTCGGCACTGCGCACGACAATTTCGACAACACTGTTGGCGCTGATCACGATCGGCCGGTTGGACAGGGTGTGCGGCGATACCGGCACCAGCGTCATCACGGACAGCGACGGGTGCACGATCGGACCACCGGAAGACAGGGCGTAAGCCGTCGAACCGGTCGGTGTCGCCACAATCAGGCCGTCGGAACGCTGGTTATAGATGAACTGGCCGTCGATACGCACCTCAATATCGACCAGACCGCCCTTGAATCCCTTGGCCACCACGACATCATTGAAGGCGAGCACTTCAAATACGCGCTCCTGGCCGCCGTTGTTGCCGCTCCAGACTTCGGACTCGAAGAGCATGCGCTCTTCTGTGACGAACTGGCCGTCAAGAATCGCCGTTATCGTCTCGAACATCGTATCGAGCGAAATGTCCGTCAGGAATCCCAGCCGCCCCTGATTGATGCCGACCAGTGCAACATCATAGGGAGCAAAGGTGCGCGCGATATTGAGCATCGTGCCATCGCCGCCGATGACGATCGCCAGATCGGCCTCACGACCCAGGTCTTCCAGCAGCAGCACCTCATAGGGACAGTTCTGGATATGCGCCGCCGTCAGCCGGTCGAGGAGCACCTTGACGCCGCGAGTTTCCAGAAAGCGTGCGAGACGCATTACCGGCTCCGCAACTTCCGGAGTCTTGTATTTGCCAATCAGCGCGACAGTGGGGAATGCAACAGACATGGCCGCATTAAACCACAATTCCCGCGCAGCCGGCAGCGCGCAAATTCAATTAAAACAATGCATTGGCGCTCGCCCCCGATGAGTGCTGGTTGGCTGAACTTTTTGTGTAAAATGATTTTATGGCTCAAGAATTCCATGCACTGAACGAACGTGCGCAACTGCTGCTGAAAACCCTGGTGGAACGTTACATCGCCGATGGCCAGCCTGTCGGCTCGCGTGCGCTCTCGAAGTACTCCGGCCTCGACCTGTCACCGGCAAGCATCCGCAATGTGATGGCCGATCTCGAGGACATGGGATTCATCGCCAGCCCGCACACTTCCGCCGGTCGCATCCCGACGCCGCGCGGCTACCGCTTTTTTGTCGATACGCTGCTCACCGTCAAACCGCTGGACCGCATCGAGATCAACCAGCTTGAAGGCCAGCTGCAGGTCAACAACACGCAGAAATTGGTGGCCTCGGCCTCGCATCTGCTGTCCGACCTGACTCGCTTTGCCGGCGTTGTCGTCACGCCCCGCCGCAGCAGCGGCTTCCGCCATATTGAATTCCTCAAGCTCGCGGAAAAACGCATCCTGCTGATCCTGGTCACTGCCGAAGGCGATGTACAGAACCGCATCATCCAGACCGACCAGACCTACACGCCCTCGGAACTGGTGGAAGCCTCGAATATCCTCAACCAGAATTACGCCGGCTGCAGCTTCGATGA
>CANHZX010000160.1 GCA_947465215.1 Betaproteobacteria bacterium
ACCGGACGTGCCGTTTACGAAGGCACGCTGAACTTCGGCGAAGCGCAGAAGCTCGCCGACAAACTGGGCAAGAAAGGCTGAGCCGCACTGCGCACGGCGTCCCCGTGCGCTGAACGGCAGTTCTCATGGGCCTCGCCAAACGCATTATTCCCTGTCTCGACGTTACCGCCGGGCGGGTGGTCAAGGGCGTCAATTTTGTCGAACTGAAAGATGCCGGTGACCCGGTGGAGATCGCAAAGCGTTATGACGGTCAGGGCGCCGACGAACTGACTTTTCTCGACATCACTGCCAGCAGCGACGATCGCGGGCTGATCCTCAGCATTATCGAAGCCGTGGCGGCGCAGGTCTTCATTCCACTGACCGTCGGCGGCGGCGTGCGCGCGGTCGATGATGTACGGCGCCTGCTCAATGCCGGCGCGGACAAGGTCAGCATCAACACCTCCGCGGTCCAGAATCCGCAGCTCGTTGCCGATGCCAGCGGCCGTTACGGTTCGCAGTGTATCGTTGTCGCGGTGGATGCCAAACGTGTTCCCGGCGACGGCCCTTTGCGCTGGGAGGTGTTTACCCACGGCGGCCGCAAGGCGACGGGTCTCGACGCGGTGGAGTGGGGCAAAAAAATGCAGGCGATGGGCGCCGGAGAAATCCTGCTGACCAGCATGGATCGCGACGGCACGAAGGTGGGGTTTGACCTCGAGCTGACTCACGCTTTTTCATCTGCGCTGGACATTCCGATTATCGCCAGCGGCGGTGTCGGCAACCTCGACCATCTGGCTGAGGGCGTCACCATCGGCGGCGCCGACGCGGTTCTGGCGGCGAGCATTTTTCATTACGGTGAATTCACTGTGCGCCAGGCGAAAGAACATATGGCGAAGCGGGGCATTGAAGTCCGCTTGTAGTCTTTAAAATAATTTATTAAAATCAATAGGTTATAAATTTCATCGAGGCATCCTCCGGGATGCGTCCGAGACCATGGCTTCCGACTGGCTGAACCGCATAAACTGGAGCGCTGACGGGTTGATTCCGGTGGTGACGCAGGAGGCTGCCTCCGGCCGCGTGCTGACAGTGGCCTGGGCGAACCGCGAGGCCCTTCAACGCACGGCGGAAACCCTTGAGGCGCATTACTGGTCGCGCTCCCGCAAGAAGCTGTGGCGCAAAGGTGAGGAGTCGGGGCATGTGCAGAAAGTGCTCGCGATCCGCACCGACTGTGATCAGGACGTGGTGCTGTTCGAGGTGGAGCAGGTCGGCGGTATTGCCTGCCACACCGGGCGGCACAGCTGTTTTTTCCTGGAATTGTGCGACGGCAACTGGGTCGAAACCGATCCGGTTTTGAAGGATCCGCAGTCGATTTACGGCAAATGACGGATTGAACAACATGGCAGACAAAGACATATTGCTGAAGCTGGGCGAGACCATTGCGGCGCGCAAAGGCGCGGACGCCGGCAGCTCATACGTCGCCAGCCTGATGGCCAAGGGGGAGGACGCCATCCTGCGCAAAGTGCTGGAAGAGGCGACAGAGACCCTGCTGGCCTCGAAGGAGGGTGATAAACTGCACGTTATCCGCGAAACGGCGGACCTGTGGTTTCACACCATGGTCCTGCTGGCTTGGCATGGCGTGGGGCCGGAAGAGGTGCTGGCTGAATTACAGCGCCGCGAAGGGTTGTCTGGTATCGCCGAGAAGGCTTCACGCAAATAGTATTTTCCGTAAAGAAATGCAAACCCCCGCTCATCTCAGCGGCTCAACAGGAGTGTGTTATGGGTTCATTCAGCATCTGGCACTGGTTGATTGTATTAGTGGTCGTGGTCCTGATTTTCGGCACCAAGAAGCTGCGCAATGTCGGCTCTGATCTGGGCGGCGCGGTGAAGGGCTTCAAGGAAGGCATGAAGGGCGCCGAGGACAAGGCTGCCGAAATTCCCCCGTCGACCGGGCAGACCATCGACGCCGAAGTCCGCAAGGAAACGACGAAATCGTGAAACGTGCCTTCTGAGGCGCACGCCGGCAGGCCGGGAATGATCCCCGTCTCTGCGTTGTTGCGTCCCGCATCACACCTTTCACCTTTCCTGCGCCATGTTTGACATCGGCTTCTCCGAATTGATGGTCATTGCCGTAGTGGCACTGATCGTCATCGGCCCTGAGCGCTTGCCCAAGGTGGCGCGCACGGTCGGCCTGCTGTTTGGCCGCATGCAGCGCTACGTCAATGACGTCAAGGCTGACATCAACCGTGAAATGGCTTTCGACGAGTTGCGCAAGCTGCAGGCCAATATTCAGGACACCGCAAATTCTCTCGAACAGTCGATGAAGCAGGAAGTCGGTGCGGTGGAATCCGATCTCAACAAGATTGCCAGCGATACCCAGGCCGCGGTCGCGCCGGAGGCTTCACCGGCAGAAACCGCTGAGGCTCTGGCCGCAGCAGAAGCCATGCCGCCGGCCGATCGGGCGGCAATCACCGGCGAGGCCAAGAAGGCCTGATCCGCCGGCGTGTATCCCTGATGACCGAAGACACCTTCATTTCCCACCTGATCGAATTGCGCGACCGCCTGCTGCGCGCGCTGATCGTGTTTGCCGTGGTGCTGCTGGCGCTGATCCCGTTCTCAGCCGAACTTTATGATCTGCTGGCGACGCCGATGATGAGTGCGCTGCCGGAAGGTTCGAAGATGATTGCCACCGGCGTGATCACGCCGTTCCTGGTGCCGATCAAGGTGGCGATGATGGTCGCGTTTGTACTGACTCTGCCGTTCACCCTGTATCAGGCGTGGTCGTTTGTCGCGCCGGGCCTCTATAAACATGAAAAAAGCTTCGTGCTGCCGCTGGTGGTGGCGAGCACGCTGCTGTTCGTCATAGGGATCGCGTTCTGTTATTTATTCGTATTCAACACGGTATTTCACTTCATCAACCAGATCGCGCCGAAAAGCATTTCGGTGGCTCCGGACATCGAGAACTACCTCAATTTCGTGCTGACGATGTTCCTCGCCTTCGGCCTGACTTTCGAGACGCCGATTGTTGTGGTCATGCTCACGCGTATGGGGCTGGTGACAATCGAGCAGCTGCGCGAGGCGCGCCCCTATTTCATTGTCATCGCTTTTGTCATTGCTGCGGTGGTGACGCCGCCGGACGTGGTGTCGCAACTGCTGCTGGCGGTGCCGATGTGCCTGCTGTTTGAGGTCGGGCTGATTGCGGCGCGCTTTGTGCCGCCGCGCGCGCCGGCTGCCGACGAAAGTTTCAGTCCGCCGACGGACGCCTGAGCGGCTGATGCCGCCCGTCACACCCGTCTTATTCCTTGCGCGCCTGCTTCGCCGGGCGTTTGCCCACGGTCACGCGCAATTCCACCGCCTTGGCTTCACGCATCAGGCGAAGCGTTGTTTCGCTGCCGGGTTTGAGCGCGGCAATCAGGTTGAGCATTGATGCCGAGTCGGTCACTGCTTTGCCGTCGACGGCGACCAGCACATCGCCCGCTTTGACGCCGCCGCGATCGGCGGGGGTGCCACGGAACACTTCGGTGATCAGCGTGCCGCGGGTGTTGGGAATCTTGAATGATTCAGCGATTTCCGGCGTCATGTCCTGCACACCGACGCCGATCCAGCCGCGCTGCACGGCCCCTGTTTCGATGCTCTGTTCCATCACCGATTTTGCAGTGCCTGCCGGAATGGCAAAACCGATGCCCAGTGATGCGCCGCCCGGGGTTCGCGAATAGATCGCGGTGTTGATGCCGATCAGATTACCGCTGGTATCGACCAGCGCGCCGCCCGAGTTGCCGGGATTGATTGCGGCGTCGGTCTGGATGAAGTTCTCGAAGGTGTTGATGCCGAGCTGGCTGCGTCCCAGCGCGCTGACGATGCCCAGCGTGACGGTCTGGCCGACACCGAAGGGGTTGCCGATGGCGAGCACGACATCGCCGACACGCGCGCTGTCCGGTGCGCCGAAGGTGATGGCAGGCAGTTTCGGCAGATCGATTTTCAGCACCGCGAGATCGGATTCCGGATCAGTGCCCACCACTTTGGCAGTGACGCGGCGCGAGTCGTTAAGAGCAACTTCAATGCCGTCGGCGGCTTCGACGACATGGCTGTTGGTCAGGATATAGCCCGATTCGCTGACGATGACACCGGAACCGAGGTTGGTACTCGGTTGCGACTGCGCTTCTGGCTGCTCGCCGAAGAAAAAGCGGAACAGCGGATCCTCGCGTAAGGGATGCTGCTGCGCCTTGACCGCCTTCATTGTGTAGATGTTGACCACCGCGGGCATGGCTTTTTTCGCAGCTTCGCTGTACGAGCCGGCGCGCGGCGCCTGGCCAACGGCATCGGTCGTCTGCTGGCCGACGGTGATCACCGCGTTCTTCGGCATGCCGTTGAGCAGATCCGGGCGCAGCGTGCCGATCACGAACAGCGCGGCGAGGCAGATCGTCGCGGTTTGGCTGAACAGGAGCCAGAGTTTTTGCATGAGGGGTCCGCAGTGGCGCGGTTACAATGACTTTTTGCTGATGACGGGTGGATGGGATGGAACGCGCTGCACTCGATGAATACTTGGCAGATTACCTGCAAGTACATGATTTTCGTGATTATTGCCCAAACGGTCTGCAGGTGGAAGGGCGCAGCGAAATCGCCCGCATCGTCACCGGCGTTTCCGCTTCGGCGGCGCTGATCGAGGCGGCTGTTGCCGATGGCGCGGATGCGCTGATCGTCCACCACGGATATTTCTGGCGCGGTGAAGATGCCCGCATCACCGGCATGCGCCGCCGCCGTATCGGGCTGCTGTTCGAACACGAACTCAATCTGTTTGCTTACCACCTGCCGCTCGACGCGCATCCGGAAATCGGCAACAACGCCACGCTGGCGCGTCAACTGGGCATCGAGGTGACGAGACGTTTCGGCGAGCAGGACATCGCGGCACTGGGCAGCATCGCCGAAGGCAGTACGGTCGCTTCGTTCACGGGCACCATCAATGAGAAACTCGGAAGGGCTCCGCTGGTGATTGGTGACGCCGCAAGGCCGCTGCGCCGCATCGCCTGGTGCACCGGCGGGGCGCAGGGCATGTTCGAGCAGGCGATTGCGCTGGGTGTGGACGCTTACCTGAGCGGCGAAATTTCCGAGCAGACCGTGCATCTGGCGCGCGAATCCGGCGTCGCCTATATCGCCGCAGGCCATCATGCGACCGAACGCTACGGGGTGCAGGCGCTGGGCGCGCATCTGACGCAGCGTTTCGGCGTGCAGCACCGTTTTATCGAGATCGACAACCCGGTCTAGCCCCGGTCCGCCGGCCGTTTACAGTCTGTAACAATTTAGTCCGCGCCAGCCGCGCACCGCAGGTCTATCATGGACTTTTCCGTCTGTTGCGGATGCGGTTGAGGATGCAGGCATGGGCAAAATCCGGTTTTCTGCGATAGTCGCGGCCCTGCTGGCCGTTGCGAGCCTCCCGGCTTACGCCGGTGGCGGGCATTCGCACGCGAGGGTCGGTGTTTACATTGGCGCGCCGGTAGTGATCGGCGGCTGGTGGGGCGCGCCGCTTCCTTATTACTATCCGGCGTATTACCCCTCTTACTATCCCTATTACTACACCCCGACGCCGGTTATCGTGCGTGAGGTGGTGCGCGAACCGCTGGTCTATTACGACGAGCGCGGTAACCCGGTGCCGCCGGTCCAGCCGCAGAATCAGACGCAAAATCAGCTACAGGGCCCGCAGGCTTCCGCCGCAGCGCCGACTTGGTTTTTCTGCGCGGATTCGCAGACCTATTACCCCTACGCGCAGACCTGCGCTTCACCCTGGCAGCGCGTCGCGCCGCTTCCGCCGCCGCAATAAACCGCCACGGCCCGGGCGGTTTGCAGCTGGTATTCCGGCCTTGCCGGCAAATTCCCTGAGTTTGTCTTGGGCGATATCCGGTAACTAACTGAATTGTTTGATATTTTTCAGTTATCGCTTAACTTTTACCCTGCTCCGCGTGTAAAATATGCCCTTTTTCGCGGCAACAAGTACTAAAGGGGACTCAAGGCATGTCCGAGCAAGATACCGATCAGGGTAAGCGACAGTTTCTGGTTGCGGCCACCAGCGTAGCGGGCGGTGTCGCCGCCGGCGCGGCTGCTGTACCGTTTGTGGCAAGCATGTTGCCGTCGGAGCGGGCGAAAGCCGCCGGCGCGCCGGTCGAAGTGGATCTCAGCGCGCTGGCACCCGGAGAGCGGGTCACCGTGGAGTGGCAGGGCAAGCCGGTGTGGATCGTCCGTCGCACCAAGGAAATGCTCGACACCATCCGCGCCAACGACAGCCATGTCGCCGATCCCAAGTCGCAGAAAAAAATGCAGCCGGCGTACGCGACCAACGAAATGCGCGCGATCAAGGAAGAGTATCTGGTCGTTGTCGGCATCTGCACCCACCTCGGCTGCTCGCCGGTGGGCAAATTCGCCAAGCAGGCGGAAACCTTCGACCCGAACTGTCAGGGCGGTTTTTATTGCCCCTGCCACGGCTCGCTGTTTGATCTGGCCGGCCGTGTCTACAAGAACAAGCCCGCGCCGGACAACCTCGTGGTGCCGCCGCATAAATATCTCTCCGACACGCGCATCGTGATCGGTGAAGACTCCAAGGGAGCCTGATCAACATGGCATCTGCACCCAAAGAACCCGTTCA
>CANHZX010000161.1 GCA_947465215.1 Betaproteobacteria bacterium
TTGAAGATGTGGTGCAGCATGCCCATGATGAAGGCAACGTCAGTACCGGAACGGATGCGGTAGAAAGTGTCGGCCTTGGCAGCAGTACGCGTGAAACGCGGATCCACCACGATCACTTTCGCACCACTCTCCTTGGCGTGCAGCGTGTGCAGCATCGACACCGGATGCGCTTCCGCAGCGTTCGAACCGAAGAACAGGATGCACTTCGAATTCTGTTCGTCGTTGTAGGAGTTGGTCATCGCGCCATAACCCCAGGTATTGGCAACGCCCGCGACCGTGGTCGAGTGGCAAATGCGCGCCTGGTGGTCCATGTTGTTGGTGCCGAAGAACGACACGAACTTGCGCAGCAGGTAGGCCTGCTCGTTGTTGTGTTTCGAGGAGCCGATCCAGAACGTCGCGTCCGGGCCCGACTCCTTGCGGATTTTCATCAGCTTTTCGCTGACTTCGGTCAAGGCCACATCCCAGGAAATCTTTTCCCACTTGCCGTCTTTGAGTTTCATCGGCGTACGCAGGCGATGCGAAATCTCGTGCATGCCGTGCTCACGGATCGAAGCACCCTTGGCACAGTGCGCGCCGAGGTTGATCGGCGAATCAAACACCGGTTCCTGGCGGATCCACACGCCGTTCTGAACCACAGCGTCGATGGCGCAGCCAACCGAGCAGTGGGTGCAAATCGTGCGTTTGACCTGGACATCACCGGCCGGCTTGTCGGCCGCCTGCGCCTTGCGCATCACCGGGAACGGTAGTTGCGACAGTGCCACTGCACCGCCGGTAGCGAGGCCGCTGCGTTTGAGGAAGGTGCGACGATCAATCGTGTTGCCGATGAATGCAGACGCGCTGCGCGTCAGACGGCTTTGCGAGGTCGCGGTTTTCGTGGATTTCCGGGTGAGTAACATGGCGTTGCTCCTCAGACCTTGGTGGTTTCGTAATAACGGCGAACGTGCTCGGAGAGCTGGTAACCCTGCCCCTGCCGGGCTGCCTGTGTGGCGTCAGCCTTGTGCTCTTCACTGCCCTTGTTCGCAACAACGGCAGCTGCGGCAGCAACACCACCGGCTCCGACTGCTGCAAAAAACTTCCTGCGGCTCATTTTGTCTTTCATGGCTGGATCTCCTTCAGGCAAGCTCGAAATATTGGGTTTCGTGGGTCAGAAAAGCATCGGCGACACGTGAAACCTTGCGGTAAAAATCAGCACCGGCAGCGTGGTCGACTTTTTCAAAAAGCCGTCCATGCCAAGGTGCCAGGTAATGCTGGAAAAAAATCTGCTGCTCGGCTGCATCCTCCGACATTGCGGCTTCGCCGATCAGCCCGCGCATCACATCGCAAAGGGCTGAAAAATGATCTTCGTATTCATTGCTGTCTTCGGCGCGTGCATAGCCAATGCGGGCGAGGTCTTCGCGCAGTTCTGCGAGCACCTGGCCGCGCAGGCGGCCGGACATATAGCTCGAGGCATATAACGAAACCGGCGGCAGGCTGGTGCTAACAAAGAGTGCATCGTATTCGGCGGCGACCGAGGCCGGGTTTGCCGCAGCAGCAGCCCCACAAAGCGACTGCCATTCGCGGGCCAGTACAGAGTCCTCAGCGACGATCATCTGATCCGCCTCGGCGATGCGTTCAAGCAGTTCTGCGGAAGGGCGATCGGCAAACAAATGCGCGAATACGCCATAGAGAGCGGCTCTGACACCGTTCTCCCCCTCTGCGGCTGCTTCCGGGATCGTGCCCGTAGCATGTTCTGTAGTGGCCGTCATCATGTGAAATTCTGCCTATCTTATGGGTCTTCAAGGCAAATTTCCACAATATCTGGATGAAAAAATGCCCCTAAAAATCAAGGGGCATTAGGTCTAGGACAAGCATTCAGGATGTTGTCAGAATTCATCGATGTTGCTCTGCGGCGAATTCTGCATCAGATCCATCACCCGGCAATCCGCACACATCTTGATGCGTTCCAGCGCACCGGGCTGCGAGAACATCGAGTGTTTACCCAGCCGTGTCAGCATGCCATCCACCATCTGCTTGGTTCCGAAAGCTTTTCCGCATTTGATGCAGGCAAACGGCTCCGCCTGATTCAATACCCTGGGCTGCTTCACTTCGGCCATCAAAGCCAGTCGCGGCAGCAGATCAATCGCCTTTTCCGGGCATGTGCGTACGCACAATCCGCACTGCACGCAATTGCGTTCTATGAAACGCAGCGCCGGCGCTTCTTTCGAGTCCTGCAAAGCACCTTCCGGGCAGGAGCCGACGCAGGCCATGCACAGCGTGCACTTGGCCTTGTCGACAGTGATTTCACCGAAGGGCGCGCCCGATTTCAGCGCGATCACATCAGGCGCCGGCTTGGCATGCGCACGCAGATGATCGAACACAAAATCCAGCGTCGCGCGTTTGTCATTGGCGAAATTGAATCCGGCCGCCGGCATCGATACCGACGCCGGTAGCGCCGCAATACCACGCACCAGTTCCTGAGCCTCGCCCGCCTTCAGCAATTGCAGGCGGCCTGCCGCATGACCAAAGCCCGCGAGGATGTCATCCCCGATCGCCATCTGCCGGCCCAGCGCCTCGGCGTATTCCTCCGCCTCCGAGCCGGCCAGCAGCACCGCAACCTGCGCCGCACCCAAGGCCACCGAGCCCAGCATCAGATCAAGTCCCACTGAAGCCACATGCAGCACTTCCACCGGAATCAGATTCGCTGGCAAGCCCTTGCCCGACCGCGCCAGCCGCGCAATCAGTTCGCGGCCATCGCTGCCGTTGTGGAACAGCAGCCGCGGATTCTTGCCCCCGGCTGCCGCATAGGCCTTCAGCATGGCTTTGATCCGCGCGCCCATGTCCGCCACGCGCGGATAGGCATAGGTCATCGCGCCTGACGGACACACTGTCGCGCAGCCACCGCAACCCATGCACAGATGCGGCTCAACCTCGATGCGGTTTTGCTTGATCAGGCTGGTGATTGCCCCGGTTGAACAGACATCAATACATTTGGTGCAGCCGGTAATCCCCGAACGCGAATGCGCGCAGATTTTTTCCTTGTAGACAAAAAACTTCGGCTTTTCGAATTCCCCGGTCATCTGCGGCAGCTTGGCCGCGGCCAGCGCCTGCTCCAGCGGATCGCGTCCGGGTGCCAGATAACCCTGCGGCGGCTGGTGCAGGCGGATATGCGGCGTCTCCGACAGATCAAACACCAGATCAAAACGGTCGGTGCGCGCCTTATCGGCGCGATTGAAATCAATCGCCTTCACTGCACCACAGGCGGTGACGCAGCTGCGATGCGATTTGCATTTATCCATGTCAATCTGCAGCGCCACGCTGATCGCGGATTCCGGACAGGCCTCGACACAGGCGCCGCAGCGCGTACAGGCTTCAAGATCAATCGGATTCGCCTGTTCCCAGGACACCTCGAATGCGCCGAGATAACCCTTCAAATCAGTGACCCGCCCCGAATACACCGGAAACCGCCGCTCGGCGGGCAATTCAGCGCCCTGCGCGTCATCGGTGATCAGCACCGAAATCGACAGTGAGTCTGCCAGACGTTCCGCCCAGCCCAGCGCTGCCGCACCGGGACCAACAATCAGCAGATTGTTACCAGCTTCGTAGTTGACCACCGGCACCGGCTCGGCATCGGGCAGATCGGCTGCCGCCAGCAGCGCCGCCATTTTCGGCGCCGACTGCGCACCCTCTTCAGACCATCCGGCCGTCTCGCGGATATTGACGAAGCGGATCGCCGCCTGACCGCCAAAATCATCATGCAAGGCTGAAAACAGCGAGGACTCCTGCGTGCAGGCCACCAGCAGATCGTCGCCGCTTTTGACCGCCGCCTCGAATGCCGCAACATGCTGCCGGCACAGCGCGTCATGGATGCGCGGCTCGCCGGATTCGCCCAGCGCAGCGTTAATGGTCTTGCCGTCGATCTTCATGGTGCGGTTGCAATTGCACAGCAAAGTCTTGTGACGCATGGTTATCCCGTATTAATTACCGATATTTTTATTTCGACAACGACCCGCAGCGCTCAGACCGGCCGCGGGCTCTTGTTATGTGGTTCCGGCGGCTCGGCTATCGCCTCCGCCACCGGTTCCTGCGTTTCAGCGGGCAGTGCCGCTTCGGTACCACTCTCCTCGCCGCCCGCCGCAGCCAGACGCTGCTGCTCGGCTTCCGCTTCCTCCAGCTTCTTGGCTTCCGCGCGCCGCTCCTCACCCGCAACAATGATGTCCTGGGCGTGTTTCATCTGCTTCAGCATCGCCTCCGGAATCGGATCCGATATCGAATAATCATCAATATAGATGTCGAGCCCGTCCATGACATTGAAATGCGGCTCATGGAACAACTTCTTCAGTGCAGCACGGCGCAGCGACTCATCCACCTTCGGATGCAGAAAGCCGCGGAAATCCGATTCCATGTTCAGCCCTTCGACCGGCGGCAGCACCGGCGGCTGCGCCTGAGTCGCCGGCGTCTCGGCAACGGGCTTCACTGCCACAGGCTGTTCGCGCGCCTCTTTTTTGCGGCGCGACCAGCGGGACAGGAATTCCTCCGGCGCTTCGGTCTTTTTGGGTTCTTGATCGTTCATGATCTGCGCAAACGGCAACGGCTCAATCCGGCCGCCAGTTACCCATGCGCCCTTTGTCCTTGTTGCTCGCGTATTTCCTCTTCTTGGGCGGCTCGGGTTTGTAGTTCTCTTCGCAATACTTCGCCATCCACGGAATCAGCTCCGCCGGCAGCGGCACGCCATCCACCGGTTCGCCGCTATCCAGCCAACGCGATCCTTCGTGATAACTCACCGTCAGCCGCTGCGGTCGCGCCCACCCGCCTTCCTCGTCCAGCCGCCACATCACGAATACCTTGGGCTGCGGCGAGGTGATGTTCATGTAATAACCCTCGGCCTCATCGCGCTGCAGAACAATGTCGAAACCGCAAAACAGCACCTGCAGTAGTTCCGGCCTGTCGAGGATCACCCGGGGCTCGGCACATGGCTCCAGATCGGGCACCACGCCCTTGGCCTCCCACTTTTCGGAGGCCCAGCGATTGTTCAGCGCCTGCCGCTCCATGATCACGGCAGCGGGCCAACGGGTGCTTAAAATGGCATCGGATTGCGACATGCGCGCCATTCTGCGCTACCGCCCTCGGGGATTCAACCGCTGGATGCGCGTAAATACCTGATTTGCAAGTATTGTCATCCTTGCGCCTGCGGATTCTCCTTTGCCATAATCAGTGCCCCTCACGGCCACCGTCATGACCCTTCCGATTCCAGACGCCAGCAGCCCCAACACCCGCGACCGCCTCGGCCGACCGCTGCGCGATTTGCGCATCTCGGTCACAGACCGCTGCAACTTCCGCTGTGTCTATTGCATGCCGAAAGAAAAGTTCGGCAGTGACCATCAGTTTCTGGAACGCTCGGCACTCCTGTCCTTCGAAGAAATCGCCCGCGTCACGCGCATTTTCAAAACCCACGGCGTTGAAAAAATCCGCCTCACCGGCGGCGAACCGCTGGTGCGCCGCAATGTCGAGCAGCTGGTCAAACTGCTCGCCGACATTCCCGGCCTGGACCTGACGCTGACCACCAACGGCTCGCTGCTGGCGAAAAAAGCGCAGGCTTTGCGCGACGCTGGCCTCAAACGCATCACCGTCAGTCTCGACTCGATGGACGACGCCGTGTTCAAGGCGATGAACGACGTCGACTTCCCGGTGGCGAAAGTGATCGAAGGCATCGACGCTGCTGCCGCCGCAGGATTTGATCCGATCAAGGTCAATATGGTCGTCAAGCGCGGCCTCAACGAACACAGCATCCTGCCGATGGCGCGCTTTTTCCGAGAACGCGGCCACATCCTTCGCTTTATCGAATTCATGGATGTCGGCGCCACCAACGGCTGGCGCCTGGACGATGTGATCAGCGCACGCGAGATCGTTGACATCATCTCGCGTGAAATGCCGCTGGAACCCGCCGACCCCAATTACACCGGCGAAGTCGCAGAACGCTGGCGCTACAAGGATGGCTCCGGCGAGATCGGCGTCATCGCCTCCGTCACCCAGGCTTTCTGCCGCAACTGCACCCGCGCGCGCATCTCCACCGAAGGCCAGCTCTACACCTGCCTGTTCGCCACCAGCGGCCACGACCTGCGATCACTGCTGCGCGGCGGCGCCAGCGATGACGAACTCTCAGCCGCAATCGGCAAAGTCTGGACCGCCCGTGCAGACCGCTATTCGGAAATCCGCGGTGAACACACCATGCCACTGAAAAAAATCGAGATGTCCTACATCGGCGGTTAAGCCGGTCGATTGATCATGCCGAAACCCGAAATCACCCAGGCATCCCGCCCGCTCACCGTCGAAGTCGACGCGCTGAACGAACACGGCGAGTCCGTGCCGACGCCCATCGCCGGCGAACATCCGCTGACGATCTATATCGACAAGCGTGAAATCGTCACGCTGATGACGCTGGGCCAGAACCCCGAAGCGCTGGTGCTCGGCTATCTGCGCAACCAGCGCCTGATGAAATCCATCGATGACATCAAA
>CANHZX010000162.1 GCA_947465215.1 Betaproteobacteria bacterium
GCGTGCTCCGCCGAGGCCTCGCGGAGTTTTTGCGCCGTGATGTCTGAAAAAGACCAGACATGATGCCGAACCCCGCCTTCGCCGTGCTTGATTCTGTTGACCGCGAGCCAGGACCAGCATGGACTTCCTGCTTTGGTCATGCCCTGGACCTCCCCGGCCCAGGCACCGGCATGATCGACTGATTCGACAATACGTCGCAGCATTGATGCATCCAGCAACGATTCACACACGGCAGCGATTGGCGACTGTAGCGCCTGACTTTTCTGCAGCCCGGTAAAAGATTCCCAAGCCTGATTTACGGCAAACACCAGCCCGCTGCTCGATGTGACCATCATCGGTTGCGGCGCCAGAACGAAAACATCGCGGGATAACCGTGCGGCTGCCAGGCTCTCAGCGGCGAGCTTGGAATAAGCAAGTAGCGGTAACACCAGCCCGAGACCGGTAAACATGGCGCAGGCAATAACAAACTCCCAACGTTCAGCCTCGCTGTCCTCCTGATGAGTCCCAGGGAGCAAGGGATCGACCCACTCCTCAATTCCGAACTTCCAGACTATGGCCAACAGCGTGACCACGATAATCGTTCCGGCAACAAAAAGCGCGAGCCGCCGGATCTTGAGAGCAGATGAAGAGAACTGAAAGGCAGTAACGTCCAGCATCACATGCTCCTGAGTTGCAGCAAAAAGTCCTGCCACAGTCGCGGGGCGACAATACCGTCAGCCGAATACACAATCGACTGAACAGTGCGGTCGGCGGTAGTGGCTTGCTGCAGCAATGGCGTCATGTGATGACCCAGCAACTGACAGGAGTTTTGCTGATTTTAAAACGAGATACTCATGCCGCCCGGTAAAAAGGTATATCAAACATTAAAGCGGAAATGCATCACATCACCATCCTTGACGATGTAATCCTTGCCCTCTAGACGCATCTTCCCGGCTTCCTTTGCACCCTGCTCGCCCTTGTTTTCGATGAAGTCTTCGTAGGCAATGACTTCGGCACGGATGAAACCTTTCTCGAAATCAGTGTGGATTGCCGCCGCCGCCCGCGGCGCGGAATCACCGCGGTGAATAGTCCAAGCCCGGACTTCTTTTACACCGGCAGTAAAGTAGGTCTGCAGCCCCATCAGCGTATATCCCGCGCTTATCACCCGGTTCAGCCCCGGCTCTGTCATGCCCATGTCCTGCAGAAAAACGTCTTTGTCGGCGTCGTCCATGTCGGCAATCTCGGCCTCGATCGCAGCGCAAACGGCCACAACGGGTGCTTTCTCCCGCGCGCCCAGCGCCTGCACTGCCGCCAGATGCGGATTATTGTTGAATCCCCCTTCGCGCACGTTTGCCACATACATCGTCTGTTTTGCAGTGATCAGGCACAGCGGACGCAGCAATACGAGCTCTTCTTCATCAAGATCCAGCGAGCGCACCGGCCTGGCTTCGTTCAGCACGGCCTGACACTTCTCCAGCACTGGAACCAAGCGCGCTGCTTCTTTGTCAGTACCGGACTTCGCCGCCTTGACGAATTTGGCAAGATGGCGTTCGACAGCGGCAAGATCCGCCAGCGCGAGTTCGGTATTGATGGTCTCGATATCGGACAACGGATCCACCTTCCCCGCCACGTGGACAACGTTTTCATCTTCGAAGCAGCGTACGACATGGGCAATCGCATCGGTCTCGCGAATGTTGGCGAGGAACTGGTTGCCGAGGCCTTCGCCCTTGGAGGCACCCGCCACCAATCCTGCGATATCAACGAATTCGACGACCGCAGGCACCACCTTCTCCGGTTTGACGATGGCCGACAACGCCGCAAGGCGCGGATCAGGCACCTCGACGATGCCAACATTGGGCTCAATGGTGCAGAAGGGATAGTTTTCCGCTGCGATGCCAGCCTTGGTCAGGGCATTGAACAGGGTGGATTTGCCGACGTTGGGTAAACCGACGATGCCGCACTTCAGAGACATGATTATTGAACCTTGAAATAAAACGGTTAAGGTTTGGCCGGCGCGTTCGGGCGCGGCTTTTCACCGGGTTTGGTATGCAGACGCAGCATCGCCGCCTGCATGTCGTTGGCGGCCATCAGCGGCCAGGCGTCATAGCCGCGGTCCAGCGCTTCTTCAATCGCCCGCTGTTCTTCAGCACGGGGGGCATGCAGTACGTAATCAACCACTTCCTGCTCGTTCGCTGCCAGTTCACGCGGATGGCCGATACCGATGCGCAGACGCCAGAACTCCTGCGTGCCCAGCCGGGAAATCACGTTGCGCACGCCGTTGCCGGAACCGCTGCCGCCGAACTTCAGCTTGATGCCGCCGGGCGGAAGGTCCAGCTCATCGTGCACGATCAGGATGTCCTTGGGTGCAATCTTGTAGAAATCCGCCAGCGCGCCGACCGCGCGTCCCGATTCATTCATGTACGTCGCCGGTTTAAGCAGCCAGACGTCGCCGGAAGGTGTGGCGATCCGCGCCACTTCGCCGTGAAAACGCGCCTCATGGCGGCACTGCGCCCCTGCCGCGCGGGCAAGGCCGTCGATCCACCAGAAGCCGGCGTTGTGACGCGTGGCTTCGTATTTCTTGCCCGGGTTGCCCAGGCCGGCGACAAGTTTCATGGCGTTGACTACAGGTTAGAGAATGCCGCGCATTATAAGTGATTGTTTTTAATTGAATTTCTAAAAAGAAAACGCCCGCCAGTCGAAAAAATTCTGGCGGGCGCTCCGGGATGCCGCCAGCCGCAAGGCTGGCACACCACCTTACTTCTTCTCGGCCGGCTTTTTGTCGCCGTCCTTCTTGTCGCCGGCTGCGGCAGCTGCGGCAGCTTCCGGGGTCTGGCCGGTGATTTCGGTGACAGGTGCACCCACAGCTTCCTCGACCGCAACTTCTTTCGGCACCTGGATCGTGACGACGGAGGGATTGTCCGCCTTCAGTTTGGACATCGGCTCGACGCCCTGCGGCAGTTTCAGATCCGACACATGCAGCGAATGACCCAGTTCGAGATCTTTCAGATCCACCTCAATGAACTCGGGCAGATGATCCGGAAGACACTGGATTTGCAGTTCATTGATGATGTGCTGAACAACGCCTTTGCCCAGCTTCACGCCCGGCGCAATATCCGCATTCATGAAGTGCAGCGGCACCGCCATGTGAATCTTCTTCTTCGGATCAATGCGCTGGAAGTCGACGTGCTGGACCTGTTCCTTGAAGGGATGCATCTGAAAGTCGCGCAGCAGCACGCGGTCCTTCTTGCCTTCAACCGTCAGATCCAGAATCGAAGCATGAAAAGCCTCGAGTTTCAGGTGGCGCAGCAGCGCCTTGTGGTCGAACTCGACATTTTGCGCGTCCACGCCGGCGCCATAAATGACGCCAGGAACGCGACCCGTCGTACGCAGGCGGCGGCTCGCACCCTTGCCCTGGCTCGTACGCGGAAACGCGGTAACTTCAATTTTCATGTTGCTCTCCTGTGTTGCGGGGGTCCGCGACCAGACTGCCCCGCGTTAAAAAGGAAACCGGCTATGAACCGGCCTCCGCTAAAAATCTATTCGACGAACAGTGAACTGACTGAATCTTCGGCACTGATACGGCGCATCGTTTCGGCCAGCAAACCGGCGACGGTCAGCACACGTATCTTGGGACAATTGCGCCCGGCCTCGGTCAGCGGGATCGTGTCGGTCACCACAATCGAGTCCAGCGCGGAATTGGTAATGCGTTCAATGGCCGGACCCGACAGCACGGCGTGCGTGCAATAGGCAATGACCTTTTGCGCACCCTGCTTCTTCAGCGCACCGGCGGCTTCGCAAAGCGTGTTCGCCGTATCAACCATGTCGTCAACGATGACGCAGGTGCGGCCGGCAACTTCGCCGATGATGTTCATCACCGTCGCGACATTGGGGCGCGGACGGCGTTTGTCGATGATGGCGAGATCGGCTTCGAGCCGCTTGGCCAGCGCCCGTGCGCGCACCACGCCGCCGACGTCGGGCGATACCACGACCAGTTCGCTGAAATTCTGTTTCCAGACATCACCCAGCATGATCGGGCCCGAGTAGATGTTGTCCACCGGAATATCAAAAAAACCTTGGATCTGCTCGGAGTGCAGGTCCATGGTCAGCACGCGGTCAACACCGACGCTGCTCATCATGTTTGCCACAACCTTGGCCGTAATCGGCACGCGCGCCGAATTCGGACGCCGGTCCTGTCGCGCATAACCCATATAGGGAATTGCAGCTGTAACCCGGCCAGCGGAGGCGCGTTTGAGCGCATCAACCATCACCAGCAGTTCCATCAGGTTGTCATTAGTCGGCGCGCAGATCGACTGCAGGATGAACACGTCCTTACCACGAACGTTTTCGAGGATTTCGATCGCCACTTCGCCGTCGCTGAAACGACCGACCTTGGCGCGACCGATATGGATGTCGAGATGACCGACCACCGCCTCCGCGAGCCGCGGATTGGCGTTGCCGGTGAAAACCATCATCCTGTCCAGAGCCACCACACACCCCCTGATGAATCGCTACGAATTGTGACTTCCTG
This sequence comes from Betaproteobacteria bacterium, assembly GCA_947465215.1. GTDB lineage: Bacteria > Pseudomonadota > Gammaproteobacteria > Burkholderiales > SG8-41. The sequence goes on from CANHZX010000162.1 coordinate 4,508, forward strand.
CGACTGTCGAACAACAGCCGTTGAACTGCAGAATAAGAGTGGCTGGGGAGGAAGGATTCGAACCTTCGCATGCCGGAATCAAAATCCGGTGCCTTAACCAGCTTGGCGACTCCCCAACCGATGCTACAAAACCGCCGGCGCCGCTGTCGCGTCAGCCGTCAAAACCTTCCGCCAGTCCGTGCAGAGGATGCACATCCAGCCCGCGGGCGACAAAGCCCCGCATGGTTGCCGGACAGGCTGCCAGCGCAAGCCGCGCAGCCCCTTCATCCGCAAACGCCGCAAAAACGCAGGCGCCAGAACCAGTCATCTGCGCCTCACCATATTGGTTGAGCCACTCCAGATGCCGCGCCACCTCGGGATACTCCCGGCAAACCACCGGTTCCAGATCATTGCCCCGGGGCACGGAAAAGCCTTGGATTTTAACCTTTTCTGAGTCCCTTTTCAATTCAGGGTGTTGGAAAACCCTGACCGTGGGCACCGCCACCAGGGGCGTCAGCACCAGATACCAGGCCGGCGGCAGTGCCAGCGGGGTTAATTCCTCACCAACACCCTCGGCCAGGGCACTCTGACCATAGACAAAAACTGGCACGTCCGCCCCCAGCGGCAAGGCCAGCGCCTGCAGACGCTGGCGGGACAGTCCGGTCTGCCACAAATGATTCAGCGCCAGCAGCACCGTGGCCGCATCGGAACTGCCGCCACCCAATCCGCCGCCCATGGGCAGCCGCTTTTCAAGGTCGATGTCAGCTCCCAGTCGGGTGCCGGTCGCCGCCTGCAGTGCCCGCGCCGCACGCACCGTCAGATCGTCGGCTTCGTCAACACCCGGCACCGGCTTGAGCCGCGCAATCACGCCATCCCGGCGAACCCGCAGCCGCACTTCATCGCCATGCCCGATAAAACGGAACACCGTTTGCAGCAGGTGATAGCCGTCTGCACGCCGACCGACAACGCGCAGCATCAGGTTCAGTTTTGCCGGCGCCGGAAATGCGATCAGTGCGCTCACGGTGCATCCCCGCTGCGCCAGGAATCAATCACCAGCCGGATCTGCTGACCGCTGCGATTCAAATCAAGACGCCGCGGCAGCACGGCATTCGGCACATCGGGATAGCTGTAACGGATGCTCCAGCCCGCCTGCTCCAGCAGCAGCAACCGTCCCGCATCATCGCGGCTGGATGCCGTCGTATTTTCACCGGGCACGGGTGCCGCCTGAACCCAGTGGCGCAGCCCACCCAAAGGCAGGGGCCAGCCCAGCGCGCGCCGGGTCAGGCTCTCGACCGAATGGTCCCGATATTCCAGCTGATCCGGGGTCGTGAGAACCGCCCCGGCAGTATCGGCAACGATATGCGCCAGTGTCTGGCCCACCGGTGACATCAGCCAAAGTTCGTCACCTGCCGCATCATGGCGCCAGCGCAGACTGGATGAAAACGCGCGACCTTCGCCGCTGATCAGCACCCGCCCGAGCATGTCGAAATCCGCAGCGGCGGGCTTTGAACCGGGAACAACGGCGACGCAAGCGGTCAGCAGTCCGGACAACAGCAACGCCGCAAATATGCGGACAACACTCATTGCGCCGATTGCAGGATCGCCGGCGCGAGTCGCTTGATGGTGCTCTGGAGCACTTCATTCTTCGACTGGCCGCGCAGCGCCTCTGCCCATACTTTTCGCGCTTCAGCCTGGCGGCCCAAAGCCCACAGAACCTCGCCCAGATGGGCAGAGATTTCGGCATCGGGCCGGGCTTCATGGGCGCGCTGCAGGTAACCGAGTGCCTCCTGATGCCGGCCCTGGCGGAACAGTACCCAGCCCAGACTGTCGAGAATGTACGAATCTTCAGGTGCCAGCTTGTGTGCAGTTTCGATCAGCGTGTAAGCCTCCGCCAGCCGTTCATTGCGGTCCGGCAGCGAAGAACCAAGGGCGTTGTGGGCATGCGCATTCGTCGGCCGCATCGCAATGACGCGCCGCAGACTGGCGTCCAGCACCGCA
>CANHZX010000163.1 GCA_947465215.1 Betaproteobacteria bacterium
AGCTCAAAGCCAACCCCTCACTGCGCAGGTAGTATTGCAGCATCCAGTTGTAGCGGGACGGCCGCGTATAGCAGACGGTCCAGATCGAGGACAGGTTCGCGACCCTTACCGGCAACCCTTCAGCCTTCAACCGCGCGTTCAATACCCGCGCACGGGTATTCCATCGCTCGTCCAGCCCCGCGTAAATGTCCCGGATTTCCGGTGTCTCGATCCGCTCAAGGAAGACCTGCATTGCGGTCATCACATAAGGATGGGCATTGAACGTACCGCGGGCAAAACAGATATCGGCCGGCCGTTCCTCGCGGAATCGCCGCATCAGTTCGGCTCGCCCGCAAACCACGCCGACCGGGTAACCGCCGCCCAGGGTCTTGCCGTAGGTCACCATGTCGGCACTCACGCCGAAATACTCCTGCGCGCCACCCGGCGCGAGACGGAAACCGACAAACACTTCGTCAAAAATCAGTACGATGCCTCGCGCCGTGCAAACTTCGCGCAGGCGGCGCAGCCAGGCCGCATAGGCCTCCCGGTCGAAGTGGGCATTGCGCCCGCTGTCCACCAACGAACCGTCGGAGGGCGCGTTCATGTTCGGATGCAGCGCCTGCAGCGGATTCACCAGGACGCAGGCAATGTCACGACGCTTACGCAACACGCGCAGTGCGGCATCATCCATGTCGCGCAGCGTATAGGTCTCACGTTGCGTCACCGGATTGCCGATACCCGGCTGCACGCCCTCCCACCAGCCATGGTAGGCGCCACAGAAACGGACCAGATGAGTACGCCGGGTGTGAAACCGCGCCAGGCGAACAGCCTGCATCACCGCCGCGGTACCAGACATGTGGAACGATACTTCGTCCATTCCGGATATCTCGCACAGGCGGCGGGCATTGCTCGCGACCGCCGGATGGTAGGCACCCAGAACAGGGCCCAGAGCCGCGGCACGCAGGTTGCCTTCAGCCATGCAGGCTTTGTAAAAATCGTAGCCGAACACGTTGACGCCGTAAGACCCTGCCAGATCGTAGAACCGGTTGCCGTCAAGGTCGGTCAGTTGCACACCATCGGAAGACTGCAGAAAGCTGCCGGCCTTCAGATGCTGGCGCAAGTAGCGGCTGTACTGGAATGGCACGCGGTAGCGGCTGGTGAACTGCAGGTCGGAGATCGTGCTCTCGGCTTCAGCAGTCAGCGCCGCACTGCTTACAAATCGCTGACGGTAAATTTCAGCCAGCCGCGTGAATCCGGCACGGCGACGGGCTACTACCTCTGCCGGCGCGCCGTCAGATCCAAAAAATCGCGCCTCGTCATAAGCATAGTACGGGATCAGCGCAGCGATCCGTCGCGCCATGCGTGCGTGGCCGGTCAGAGAGGGGTGCTTGGCCTTGGACAGTTCGAGGCGCGTGCGCAGCGCCTTCAACGACAGCGCCGCCGCCACCGCGCCCATGCCGATCAGAAATGTGGTTTCTTCCATGTGGATTCCTTTGCTGCTGTGTACTACGGAGGTATGACAAAACCATGACGGTTCGTACTGCAATGTTGCGCATCATCCAGCAGGAGGACATCAATTTCCTGCTTACCAACCGGATCCCGCGTCAATTGATGACGCGTTTCATGGGCTGGTTCAGCAAGATTGAGCAGCCCCTGGTGCGCGACCTGTCGATCGCGGCGTGGCGGTTATTCGCGGACCTGAAACTGGAAGAAGCGCGGAAGGAACGTTTTACAAGCCTGCACGACTGTTTCATCAGGGAACTCAAACCCGGTGCACGGCCCGCCGATCCCGACCCTGCGGTACTGACCAGCCCTTGCGACGCGATCGTCGGCGCCTGCGGACGGCTGGACGGGGTCCAGGTGCTGCAGGCCAAGGGATTCCCTTACACCCTGTACGACCTGTTCGGCGATCCAGCGCTGGTACATGCCTACCGTAACGCGGCTTACGCGACGCTGCGCATCACGTCGACGATGTACCACCGCTTTCACGCCCCCCATAACTGCCGAGTTGAACAGGTCACCTACTTCTCGGGAGATACCTGGAATGTCAATCCCATCGCACTGCAGCGGGTTGAGCGTTTGTTCTGCAAAAACGAGCGCGCGCTGCTGCGGACCCGACTGGATGCGGGCGGCCACGAAGTATTACTGGTGCCGGTTGCCGCCGTACTTGTAGCCAGCATCCGGCTGCACTGTCTGGACCAATTGCTCCACTTGCGCTACCGCGGACCCAATGTCATCGATTGTGATGCCCACTACAGCAAAGGTACTGAAATGGGCTGGTTCCAGCACGGCTCGACCATTCTGGTCTTTGCACCGCACGGCTTCACCCTTCAAGAGGGAATCCGCGAAGGCACGCCCATCCGCGCCGGAGAACCGCTGATGCGGCTGCCTTGAAATGCACAGCGCGCTGCTCACCTGGTGGCTGATACTGTGCGCAGCTGCCGCAAGCAACGTCCTGATCTGGATCTGGTCGGCACAACGGCTTGCGCGCAGTGCAGCACATTACCCCTCCGATCATCTCGCCACCAGGCGCTGGCTGATGCTCCTGTCGGCAGGCTATGTCGCGGGTTGCGCCTTTCGCTCCGTATTTCCCATGGTTGATGTGGAACGGATGTGCCTTCACCACCATTGGCTGTCCTATATTTTTATCGGCCGTACCGTCGCTACGGTCGCTGAACTGTGCTTTGCGTTGCAGTGGACACTCCTGCTGCGGGAAGGACGGCATCGTAGCGGAGCGGCAGCGTTCGCCGCACGCATGATCATGCCTTTGATCGCAGTCGCCGAGGTCTTCTCATGGGGCGCGGTCACCACCTCCAATTACCTGCTGCATGCCATCGAGAATTCGCTATGGACCCTGGCCGCGGCGCTCGCGCTCGCCGGGTTCCTGTCATTGCACCGGACTGCCGCAGCGGATGCCGCGCGCTTCCTGAAGGCCGCCTGCCTGTGCGCTGGCTCCTATGTCGTGTTCATGGTGACTGTGGACGTGCCGATGTATCTGACGCGGTGGCAGGCTTTTCCAGCCGGTGACGGCAGCCTGCCCCTCGACGAAGGGCTGCGCACCCTGATCCACCGCTGCATGGTCGTTCACGAATGGAGCGCCTGGCGCGAGGATGTGCCCTGGCTGACGCTTTATTTCACCGTTGCGGTGTGGATCAGCATTGCGCTGGCGCATGCACCGGCTCTCGGATCGACGCGGAAATCGCAAAAAAAATGAAACGGATATCAACAGCGGTGCGGCAGCCCGAATTGCCACAAAAAAAACTGGCGGCCCGGATAAGGGCGAGTATCGCCGCTCTCGCCCGCACAATGCTTCTACTGTTCGCGGTTGCCGCAAACGCGGTTCACGGCGCCGAGGTTGCCGGAGTTCGAATGGATCCGGAAGCGCGGGTCGGCGGCATCAAGCTTGTTCTGAACGGCGCCGGACTCCGGCAGAAATTCATGGTCGATGTGTACATCCTCGGCCTGTACATGCCCGAACGCACGACTGTCGCGGAAGCTGTCACGGATGGCCCAGGGACGAGGCGCATTTCGCTGACCTTCCTGCGCGACGTCACGGCACAGGCACTGATCGAGGCACTGCACGAGGGCGTCCGTGACAATTCCAGCGACGCCGAATTCGCAACGATAAAAGCTTGGGCCGATGCACTGGCCGCAACCATGAAGCCATTGGGCATCGCAAAAAAAGGGGCGACCGTTGCGCTCGACTATCTGCCGGAGAAAGGCTCGCAGGTCGTCATGAACGGACAGCCTGTGGGGCTGCCCATACCCGGCCGGGAACTTTATCGCGCCTTGCTCCGCATCTGGCTGGGCCATCGCCCCGTCGATCCCGACCTGAAGCGCGCGTTGCTTACCGGCCGCCCGTAGCTACGACAGGTAGTCCATGCAATCGGAGAACGTGAAATACGCCGCCTGATGTTCAAAAGCATCCGACGCGTTATGTGCTAGTACTTACCGGGCCTGAAAATTTCAACCTCGGAAAGCAGCACCCTCACCGAAAAATTTCCGGCGAACTGCCGCAGAACCTGATGCGCAACATTCTCCGCAACAGCACGTTCGCAGATCATCTTGATCTCAATAGTGCGATCGGTATCGCCCGCGCCTTCGCGCCGGCGTTCTCCATCAGCCGCAAAACTGCCCCCGCGAACCTCGTGCACGGTATAGCCGTGCACGCCGAGCTGTCCGGCCAGGACAATCAGTTTTTCTTCGAGCACATATTCGGCAATGATGGTCAGCTGGCAGCGGCGATGCGTGGTCACGTTCATGACATTCCTCCCAACAGCGTGAGCAGCGGTATGTTGATGAAAACATTGAATGGAAAGGTCACCGCCAGCGCCGCCGAAATGCCCAGCGCCGGATTGGCCTCAGGCACCGCCATGCGCATCGCCGCCGGCGCGGCAATATAGGAAGCACTCGCCAGCAGTACGCCGAACAGCGTTGCACCGCCAGCGGACAGTCCGAGCAACTCTGCGCCGAGCGCCACACCCGTCGCACCCATGACCAGCGGCGTGATCACGGCAAAGGTCACCAATCTCATGCCGGCTCGGCGCAGATCGGCAAATCGTCCGCCGACCACCAGACCCAGTTCCAGCAGATACAACGCGAGAAGGCCGCGGAACAGATCGCCGAACAGCGGCTTGAGCGGCGCATAACCGTCGCTGCCGACAACCCAGCCGATGACGATGCCGCCGGCCAGCAGCACGATCCCCTTGTTGGCCGCTACTTCACGGAACACCGGCGCACCGGTCGTCCCGCCGGAGCGCGCCAGGATAACGCCGGCGATGATGCCCGGCGCCTCCATCAGCGCCAGCAGCACCGGCATGAACGACTCCGCCGGAATGCCGCGCTGTTGCAGATAGGCCGTTGCGATGGCGAAGGTCACCACGGAAACAGAACCGTAGTGAGCAGCGACACTGGCGGCATCGCTGCGCGCAAGGCCGACCACATGCCGCAGTAGCGGAAATAGAATGAACGGCAGCGCAAAGCCGGCAGCCACGGTAAACAAGGCCGGCAAAGCGACATGCGACAAGGGCTGGTGCGAGAGTTCCACACCGCCTTTCAGGCCGATTGCCAGCAGCAGGTAAATTGACAGCGCCTCGTATACCGGCTCCGGGAAACGCAGATCCGATCGCGCCAGCCTTGCAGCGACGCCGAGCGCGAAAGTCAGGACCAGCGGATCAATCGGCATGCGGAAAACCTGCCTTTCAAATCACTTTTTTCGCTTTCAAAGCGGCGATGGTTCCGGCGTCATAACCGAGTTCACCCAGAATCGCCTCGCTGTCAGTACCCACCTTGCGCGGCGGCGTATCGGCACGCGGCCCGTCATGCGCAAAGTTGAAAGGCGACAGCGGCACCTTGAGATCTTTCGCAAAACCGGTAACCGACGGCGGGAAGGTATGGAACAGTCCGCGCGACTCGGTCTGCGCTTCCGACATGCATTCGGGAATCGTGCGCACGCGGCCCGCGGGCGCGCCGGCTTCGTTGAACAGCGGCTCCCACTCTGCAGCCGTACGGGTCATCAACTTTTCCTGCATCAGCGCGCGCAGCGCCGGAATGTTGTCTCGGCGCGCCGGGCCCGTCGCAAAACGCGGATCGTCATTCAGCGCGGTCAGACCCAACACCTTGAGCAGACCCTGGTGCTGGTGCTCCTCGTTGATGGCAAAAGCAATCAGTCCGTCGGCGGTATTGAATGTGGTCGATGCCGGCGAACGGCTGGCCGCATCGTTGCCGCCCTGCTTCGGAAGCGAACCGGTGTTCATGTGGGCCGTGACCACCGAGGCCATCAGGATGATGTTGGTGTCGAGCATCGACAGGTCGATGTACTGGCCTTTGCCGGTACGCTGCTTCTGATACAACGCCGCGGACACGGCATAGGCCGCAGCGAGTCCCGTTGAATAATCGATGATGGGCGGACCGGCTTTCAGCGGACCGCTTTCCTCGGTTCCGGTCACACTCATGAATCCGGACCAGGCCTGGATCACGCTGTCATAGGCCGGGTGCTTCTTTTTCGGTCCGGTATTACCGTAGGCGGTGATCGACATGAAGATCACTTCCGGATTGACCTTTTTCACCGCTTCGTAATCGATGCCGCGTTTGGCCGCGGAGCCGCTGCGCAGGTTCTGCACCACCACATCGCATTCGGCGGCAAGTTTCAGGAAAATGTCGCAGCCTTCCGGAGAGTTCAAATCCAGCGACAGGAAACGTTTGTTCGAGGACTGGGTCATAAAACCCAGCGACAGCCCTTGCTGGCCGTAGGAAGGATCAGCCGCTTCGGAACGCCAGCGCACGGTTTCACCCTTGCCCGGCGGCTCGATCTTGATGACTTCCGCACCCAGCAAGGCCAGCTGATAGGCACAGAACGGCCCGGCCAGCACACGGGTGAGATCCAGCACCTTGACTCCGGCAAACGCTCTTTGATCCGACACGATGACGCTCCCTCAATAGACAGGCGGGCATCATATCAAGGTGCAGGATTGATCCGGC
>CANHZX010000164.1 GCA_947465215.1 Betaproteobacteria bacterium
CACGTGATAGCCGCGCTCCGCTTCCAGCGGCACCACATCTCCCAGCGCCGCACTGAATTCATTGGAATGCGCGCCGGCGCAGATCACCAGTTTTTCAATGGGCAGCTGGCCCGCATCGGTATTCAAAGCGCGCGGACCGTCGGGCCCGACGTCAATACCGAGGACCTGCCGTTGCAGGATTTTCCCACCGTTGCGTTCAAACTCAGCGGCCAACGATTTGGTCAATCGCTCGGGATTGGCGCACCAGCCGTGATCGTGCAGGAACAGGCCTATGCGGAAATCACCCTGCAACTGCGGCAGGCGCGCGCGGATGCCATCGGCATCCAGTTCATCAATGACCACGCCGCGATCACGGCGCAGCTTCCAGCCGAGAGCGTCGGCCTCATAGGCCTTGTGGTCGGAGTAAACCACCATGTAACCGCTTTTGTGGATCAGGTCTTCGACGCCAGCGCTTTTGACCAGCGGCGCGTAGGCGTCAAAAGTCTGCGACAGCAAAGCGCGAAGGCCGTCGGCAATGCGTTCAACCTTGCGACGGTCCGCAGACGCGACAAAACGCAGCAGCCAGGGCAAGGCCTGCGGAAAGTAGGACAAGCGCAACGACAGCGGCCCCAGTGGATCCAGCAGATAACCCGGCACCTGCGACAGAATCCCGGGCATCGCTATCGGCACGCAGGAACCAGGACTGAGGATGCCGGCATTGCCTAAGGAGCAGTATTCACCGGGGGGGCGCTGGTCGACCACCGTCACGGCATGGCCGTCGCGCTGCAGATAGCTGGCGGTTGCCATGCCGACGATGCCGGCGCCGATAACAGTAATGTTCTGGGTTTGCATGAGAAGCCGATTATAGCCAGCGGTTTGGCGACCTGCGGCCTCCAATGGTAGAATTCGCGCCGGCTCGGGCGGTTAACTCAGCGGTAGAGTGCCACCTTCACACGGTGGAAGCCACTGGTTCGATCCCAGTACCGCCCACCACTCTCCTCGGAATTCAGCACTGTCAGGCCCTGCTCTCCGTCAGCAGCTATACTTGCGAATCCCATTCTGAGTAGCCATCGTGCCTGATCAATACACTCCGCTCGTGACACCGCCGCCGGCACAGGATGCCCCTGCCGTCTGGTTCGCATTCCAGCGCTCGCACATCATCGTCAGCGACATGGCCTCTGCAGCACTGCCCTGCTGCCGCAATCTCGCCGAACACGGCGTCAATACCTTGCGCAGCCATTACCTCGGCCTGCTCGGTGAACAGCATTGCTACGCCGCCGACGTCGAGGAAGGTTACCCCTTGCCCGAAGGCTGGGCGACACTGGGATTGCGCGATCTGTTCGGCATGGTCGACGGCACGCTTGCGGCGCTGTCGGGCCGTGCACTGCAGATCATCGACTGGGAACGCAATCACCAGTTCTGCAGCCGCTGCGGCACGCCGATGCAGGCTCGCACGGATGAACGCGCGCGCGCCTGTCCCGCCTGTCGCTTTACCACCTATCCGCTGGTTTCACCGGCAGTGATGGTCCTGATTACCCGCGGCCGCGAACTGCTGCTGGCGCGCAAATCGGTATGGCCGCCGGGACGTTATTCGGCAATTGCCGGTTTTGTCGAACCCGGCGAAATGCTCGAAGACACTGTCGCCCGCGAAACCCTGGAGGAAGTCGGCGTCGAAGTCCGCAACCTGCAGTATTTCGGCAGCCAGCCCTGGCCGTTTCCGCATTCACTGATGGTAGCCTTCACCGCCGAATACGCCGGCCGGGAAGTCAAACCTGACGGTGTCGAGATCGAGGAAGCCGCCTGGTTCGACGCCGAAGCCCTGCCCAACCTGCCGCCAAGCGTCAGCATCTCGCGCCGCCTGATCACCACGGTCGCCGCCGAACTCGCGCGCAAGCATCCGCGCCGCAACTGAATTGGGATGGACAACAAACCATGAACATGCCGGACATGAACCCGCTGCGGCGACTGCACGCTATCGGCCAGCGCATCTGGCTCGATAACCTGTCACGCACGCTGCTGCGCGAAGGCGTATTACAGAAACTGATCACCGAAGACCGTATTGCGGGCGTGACATCAAACCCGACGATTTTCTACAAGGCGATCAGCGAAAGCCCTTATTACCGCGAAGAACTGCAATCCCTGAAAGCCGACAGCCGCCTCAGCGCCGAACAGCGTTATGAAACGCTCGCCGTCGCCGACATCTGCGGCGCCTGCGATCTGTTGCAACCGCTTTACAAAAGCACAAACGGCGATGACGGTTACGTCAGCCTCGAGGTTTCACCAGCACTGGCTCATGACGCCAAAGCAACGGTCGCCGCTGGCCTGCGCCTGAAAGCCGCCGTCGGCCGCGACAATCTGCTGATCAAGGTACCGGCCACGCCCGCCGGCCTGACGGCAATCGAGGAACTGGTCGCCCAAGGCTGCTCAGTCAATGTCACGCTGATGTTTTCATTGCGCCATGTGCGCGATGTCGCCAAAGCCTACCTGCGCGGCATCCAGCGGCTCGCCGAAACTGGCGGCGAACTGCGCAAGGTCAGATCGGTGGCGAGCGTGTTCCTCAGTCGCGTAGACACGCTGATCGACAAACGCCTGGAAGCCATTGGCGGTGATGCGCTGGCGCTGCGCGGAGGCACGGCGGTCGCATTAGCCCGCATCGCCTATCAGGATGCACTGAGCTACTTTTCCGCAGCCGCCTTCGGCGAACTGGCCAAACGCGGCGCGCGCCCGCAGACCATGCTGTGGGCCAGCACCGGCACCAAAAACGCGGCTTACAGCGACGTGCTGTATGTCGAATCGCTGATCGGCACCGACACCATCAATACCGTGCCCGACGGCACGCTCGCGGCATTCCGTGATCACGGCAAGGCCGAAGAGACGCTCACGCAGGATATCGAAAACGCTCGCGCACAGTTCGCAGCGCTACAGCGTCTGGGTATTGATATTGATGCCGCCGGCGAGCAGCTGCAGACCGAAGGTTTGAAGTTGTTCGAGGAATCTTTCCAGCAGTTGCTGGCACTGACCGCCGGCTGACCACCGGTCAAGCCGTCAGGTCGCCAGCCGGCGCCAAACCGAACCGCCGCTGGCTTTGTCGATGTCGGCAAGCTGCGATTCATGGGCAGCGACTTCCTCATCCGTGGCACGCAATACCGACAGCTTAAGGTTGCCGCGCTCGAATTTAGCGACCTTGGTTTCCTCGCGCGCACCATCCGATTCCCCGATCAGGCTGTCCTGCCCGCGGGTCATCGCCAGATAAACCTCCGCCAGTAGCTCGGCATCCAGCAAAGCGCCGTGCAGAGTGCGCGCCGAATTGTCGATCTGGTAACGATCGCACAATGAATCCAGGCCGTTGCGTTTTCCCGGATGAAGATCCTTGGCCATGCGCAGCGTGTCGATGACAGCCGGGCAATAGGTCACGAGTTTCTTTTTGCGAACCAGAGCCAGCTCGGCATCCAGAAAACCGATGTCAAATGGTGCGTTGTGGATGATCAGTTCCGCACCGACAATGTATTCCAGAAGCTCATCGACGATCTCGGCAAACTTCGGCTTGTCGCTGAGGAATTCCGTGGTCAGGCCGTGCACCTGAAGCGCGCCCTCATCGCTTTCCCGTCCGGGATTGAGGTAGCGGTGAAAATGTTTGCCGGTCAGCCGCCGGTTGACCATTTCAACGCCGGCCACCTCGATGATGCGATGACCGAGCCGGGGCTCAAGACCCGTGGTTTCCGTATCCAGAATGATCTGCCGCGTCGCCATTAACCGATTTTCCCGTTGATCACGCTTTCAACACCCTGATTGGCCAGCGCATCGGCACGCTCATTGCCGTCGTGCCCCGCATGACCTTTCACCCATAACCATTCAATCTGATGCTTCGCGGCGAGTTCATCGAGCTGACGCCACAGATCTTCATTTTTGACCGGCTTTTTATCCGCTGTTTTCCAGCCACGCTTTTTCCAGGAGTGTATCCATTCCGAGATACCCTGCTGCACATATTTGGAATCGGTATGTACCCGCACCAGACTCTCCCGCTTCAGAGCCTCCAGCGCCCGGATAACCGCCGTCAGTTCCATGCGATTGTTGGTGGTATGCAGTTCGCCGCCGAAAATCTCGCGCGCATGCCCGCCACTGCGCAACAGCGCACCCCAGCCGCCGACGCCGGGATTGCCCTTACAGGCTCCGTCGGTGTAAATGTCGATGGTCTCGCTCATCGCACGCGCGTCCTCGCCGCAATTCCTTCCTTGTCACTGACGCGCTCTGGCATCGGCGCCAGATTCTTTTTGGGCACCACGTTGTCGCTCCACTTCGGCATGATCAGTCGGATGCCACGCACGCGCTTGATCGCCTGCAGAAAATACACGCCGCCGGCGATGGGCCACCAACGATCGCCGGCTTTTTCCATGAAGGCGAAGCGGTCCAGCCATTTCTGGTCGGCGCAGGGCGGCGCGTAACAGGCCATCGAACCGGCAACAATTTCCAGACCCAGCAGTGCGAACCAGTCCTTGACCCGCGGCAGATGAATGAAGCGCCCCTGCCAGGGATATTCATCACGACTGCCGAAACCGCGGCGCAGCCCCCACAGACTCAAAGGGTTGAAACCGGCAATCACCACCTGCCCTTCGGGCCGCAGTGCACGTGCCACTTCGCGCACGATCTGGTGGGGATGGTCGGAAAATTCCAGGGTATGCGGCAGCACCATCAGATCGACGCTGTTGGATTCAATCGGCAAATCGCGGAAATCGGCGCGCAGGCCGGCGTTGGCGCCGCGCCCCACATGCACCCGGAGCGGAATGCGGCTGCTGCGCAGCAGATCGAGTTCTTCCATGCCGAGCTGCAGTGCGTGATAACCAAAAATATCGGCGACTGCATTGTCAAAATAGGCCTGCTCGCGCGCAAGCACGTACTGACCCGGCGGCGTCGCCAGCCAATGCGTCGCTGCGGTTATCCTGTCGGCAATTGACATGCCTCGAGTTTAAATCATAATCGGCCGCTCATCTGTAACGGAGCAATATATGGCTGCCTATGAAGTCGTGGCGCTGCGCGCCTTCGCCGACAATTACATCTGGACCATCCGCGACGGCTCGCATGCCGTTGTTGTCGATCCGGGTGAAGCGCAGCCGGTGATCGATTACCTGAAGCGCGAAAAACTGACGCTCGCCGCGATCCTCAACACCCATCACCATGCCGATCATGTCGGCGGCAATGCCGCGCTGCTTGCCTATGCACCGGCACCGGTATTCGGTCCGCGCGACGAACGCATTCCCGAAGTCAGTGTCCGGCTCGCCGACGGCCAGCATTTTCAGTTACCGCACTTCGACATCGACATGGAAACACTGGAAATACCCGCCCATACCCGCTCGCATATCGCCTTTGTCGGCGGCGGCATGCTGTTCTGCGGCGACACGCTGTTTGCCGCCGGTTGCGGTCGCCTATTTGAAGGCACGCCGCGGCAGATGCACGATTCGCTGACGCGGCTGGCACGCCTGCCCGACGACACCCGCGTCTACTGCGGCCACGAATACACGCTCTCCAACATCAAGTTCGCCCGCGCCGCGGAACCGGACAATACGCTGTTGCCGGCACTTGAAGCCCGCATGCAAGCGCTGCGCGAAAAGGACCTGCCAACGTTGCCCACAACCATCGCCCAGGAAAAAGCCACCAACCCGTTTGTGCGGGTTAATGCTCCTGGAGTCATCAAAACCGCCAGCGCCCGCGCCGGCAAAACACTGTCCGATCCGGTCAGTGTTCTGGCTGAAATCCGCGACTGGAAGAACAATTTCTGAACATGGTGTGCCGGAATTCACACCGAACCTGTGATTTTTTAAGTAAAACGTTGATTTTGAAGAGTAATCCGGTTTGACAAGCCTGCGGCCCGGCGGCTAACATCCGCCCATTGTCAGGCTGCCACCGGAATCTTCTGCATGATCAAAATCGCTGCGCGCTGCACCCTCATCAGCTTTGTCGTATTTGCGGCAGCCTGCGCGCAATTGCCGGGAGAAATGACCGCAAACGAGGGTGCTTCCAGGCCGCAGCCCCAGACGCAGACACAGGATCCCATCGCCAGAATCGCTGCGCAGGCCGGTCCGGTAACACCGGCCGTAACAGCACCCGTAAAAGCTGAACCCCAAGTCAACCAAGTCAAAGTACCGCCCAAAGATGTCTGGGAACGAGTGCGCAACGGTTACACCATGAAGCCCATGGATACCGATCTGGTGCGTCACTGGGAAATCTTCTACTCCGCCAAGCCCGAATATTTCGCGCGCATGGTGAATCGCAGCAGCCATTACCTGTTCCACATCACCGAAGAAGTCGAACGCCGCAAGATGCCGACCGAAGTAGCGCTGCTGCCGATGATCGAGTCCGCGTACAACCCGCAGGCTTACTCCAAAGCCCATGCCTCGGGCCTGTGGCAGTTCATCCC
>CANHZX010000165.1 GCA_947465215.1 Betaproteobacteria bacterium
TCAGGCTGCCATCGGCGGATAGTCGGTATAGCCTTTGGGGCCCGGCGTGTAGAACGTCGCAACATCCGGCGCATTCAGCGGCGCTTTGGCCTTGAAGCGCGCGGGCAGATCCGGGTTGGCAAGGAAGGGTGTTCCGAAAGCAACGGCATCAACCTTGCCATCAGCAATCGCCTGCTCCGCTTCGTCCGCGCTGTAACCCATATTGGCGATCAGCGTACCTTTGAAGTTGGCGCGTGCCGGTGTCAGCACATCGCCTTTCTGCTGCTGGAAAAAATCACCGCGCATCACATGCAGGTAAGCGAGGTTGAAGCGATTGAGCATTGCGGCAACGGTTGAGATCAGTGTGACCGGATCGCTGTCGATCATGCTGTTGTAGCTGTTCAACGGCGACAGGCGAACGCCGACGCGGTCGCTGCCCCACACGCTGCACACTGCATCAATCACTTCACACAGCAGCCGTGCACGGTTTTCAATGGAACCGCCGTAAAGGCCGCTGCGCTTGTTCGCACCGTCACGCAGGAATTCATCGAGCAGATAGCCGTTGGCGCCATGTACCTCGACGCCGTCGAAACCTGCGGCCTTGGCGTTTTCCGCCGCTTTTTTGAATCCGGCAACAATTCCCGGAAGTTCATCGTCGCGCAGCGCGCGCGGTTCGACATAAGGCTTCTTGCCTTCCGGCGTGTGCACTTCATCTCCGGTGATCGGTATCGCGCTCGGCGCCACCGGCTGCACACCGTTGTTGAGCAGCGGGTGGCAGGCGCGGCCGCCGTGCCAGATCTGCAGGAATATCCGTCCACCTTTGGCATGCACGGCATCGGTGACTTTTTTCCAGCCGGCGACTTGGGCTGCAGAATAAATACCCGGTTCCATCCAGAACGAGGAATTGCCTTCCATTGCCATCGTCGCTTCGGCGATCAGCAGTCCGCCGCTGGCGCGCTGGGCGTAGTGCTCGACCATGATGTCGGTGGGTACGTGGTCGGCATCGGCGCGGCAACGGGTCAGCGGCGCCATGAAAATACGATTGGGCGCACTGACGGAGCCGAACTGGATCGGGCTGTGTAACGAGGGCATGACGAAGTGTCTCCGGGCAGTTGAAATATCTGAGTTTGCAAGTTGGGGTGGTGCCGTTGGTTTCAAGTGCAGATCGAAAAATCAAGTGCAGATCGAAAAAATTTAGAGCCACTCCACCGCTTGTGCTTCTGCCGAAGGGTAAGGTCAACCAGCGCTCGGCGCCAGTGTAAAAATAACTGCGTCGATGCAACCTGGTTGCGGGTTGTCTAATCGAAGGTTTGCACGACCGCCTTGATAAGAAGGGCGCCGATGCGGAGACGCCAGTCAGCCCTTGCCTTGAAGTAACTGCTGCAGTCTATCGATGTTCCTGATTTCGACTTCTTTGTTGTCAATGGTGATCAGTCGCTCACCGGCAAGATGTGAAAATGCGCGGCTGACGGTTTCAAGCGTGAGACCGAGATAGTTGCCGATCTCCTGGCGCGTCATCGGCATACGGAAGCGGGTTTCAGAGAGGCCGCGCAGGGCAAAGCGCCGGGAGAGGTTGAGCAGGAACATGGCGACCCGTTCCTCGGCGCGCATTGCGCCCAGAAGCAGCATCATGCCGTGATCGCGGGTAATTTCCACTCCCAAAGTCTGATGAAAGTGACGCTGCAGGGCCTGGTCTTCGCGATTGAGCTGTTCCAGATCTGCAAAGGCCATTCCGCAAAGGCTGCTGTCTTCCAGTGCGATGGTGCTGCATTGGTGTTTTCCGGTTGCGATTGCATCCAGACCGACCAGGTCGCCCGGCATCGAGAAGCCGGTGATCTGTTCGTGGCCATTACCGTCACTGATGATGGTCTTTACGAAGCCGCTGTTGATCACGTACAGCGCGACCAGCGCTGCACCGGCGCGATGCAGGTGCTCGTGATTTTTTCTCATCCGGCGGTGTTCAATCCGGTCGCAGAAGCGCCGCATGTCACCGGCGGACAACATGCCGCGCTGAGCCCAGTCTATAAACCCGCAACCAGGACATTCACGGGACAGCGGGGCGGATTGTGCGGGGCTGACGGAGTTTTTTTTGTTCATGAGCTTTTCCTTTTCGTGCGGGACGTCATGAACACCGCTCGAACTGGATGGGAGCCCGGCTCCGGCGGCAAGATCAGGTGATGTAACCCAACATAGGCGCTTGCTTCACGGAATACAAGGATTTTGTCTCATACCGTACATAAAGCAATCGGCTGTCTGTGCGGTCGGATACATAGGCGCACCTTGTGCCTGCATTTCCGTTTTGGTGCGGTTATTCCGGTTTGATTCCAGCCTCGGAGACCACTTTCTGCCAGCGCGCGAGTTCGGTGCGAATCATTTCGCCCATTTCTTTCGGCGATGTCCACGTTGGCACCATGCCGATGCCCTCGAGGTGTTTGATCAGCGCGGGGTCCGCGACGGCACGTTTCATTTCGGCGTTGATCTTGTTGACGACATAGGCGGGCGTGCCTTTGGGGCCGAGGAAACCGTACCAAGTCGTGTTGTTGAAGCCCGGGTAGGTTTCGGCGATGGCCGGAATATCCGGCAGCTGCGGCAGGCGTTGCGGATGGCCGATGGCGATGGCGCGAACTTTGCCGGTACTCATGTGCGGCTGCCACGGCGCTGCACCGCCGAAGATCGCCTGTACGCGTCCGGCAAGCAGATCCACTGTTGCGGCACCGCCGCCTTTGTAGGGAACATGCGTGAATTTGGCGCCGGTCAGTGACGTCAGCAGTTCAACGCCGAGGTGATTTGGCGTGCCGGTGCCGGGCGAAGCAAAATTGATCTTACCGGGTTGTGTTTTGGCGAGTTCGACCAGTTCGCGGACGTTTTTTGCCGGCACCGAAGGATGCACGACGATCAGAAAGGGCACATAAACGCCGACGCCGATGGGCGTGAAATCCTTGACGGGGTCATAGGCCAGCTTGCTGCCGAACGCGGCGCTGACGACGAGACCGCCGGAAGTGCCGAGCAGCAGCGTGTAGCCGTCGGGTGTGGCTTTGGCACCGAGGCCATGGCCCAGCGTTGAACCGGCGCCGGGACGGTTGTCGATGACAAAGTTGGCGCCCATTTTTTCGGTGAACCAGCCGGTGAAAGCGCGCGCCGTCGGGTCGGTGGTGCCGCCGGGCGGATAAGGCACGATCACGCGTACGGGTTTTGTTGGGTAGGCCGGCTCTGCGGCCTGCGTGGCTGCCGTTGCAGCCCAAAGCGCCATCACGGCAATGATCAAAGGGATGCTGCGCATGAATCTCCTCCCGGCTGTTGTTCGATTTTGAAGCCGTTGCGGACATTCTAGGTGCAAACCGCAAGTCCCGCCAATCCCAACAGAACAACATGCGGACCAGAAGCAGCGATTGCCCTGCGACGGCGTTATTCTTGCGGTTCTGTAATTGTTTTCCCCATCGACAGGAACAACATCAATGAACAAATCCGCCACCACCACAGCCTGGTGGGAGGGACCGCACCGCGTACTGCTGCTCAATCTGCGCGAGGGCGATGAACCCAAAGTGGAAGCCGAGGCGCTGGTCGCCGCGGCGAAGGAATACCGCGCCACCGCGTTCTGTATCAGCGGCGGCGGCATTGTGGCTTTTTATCAGACAAAAATCGCCGGCCATCGCATTTCCAATGGTCTGGGCAGCCGCGATCTTCTGGCTGAAATCATTCCTGTCGCGCATCGCGAAGGCATGCGCGTGCTGGCGCGGATCGATCCGAGCTGCGCGCCAAAGTCGCTGGCCGTCGAGCATCCGGAATGGTTTGCACGAGACCGCAAGGGCAATTTCTGTGAGGTTAGCGAACACTATGTGACCTGCCCGAACGCCGAGTACTACCGCGGCCGCATTGTCGAAGTCGTGCGTGAAATGCTGGTGCGATACGACGCCGATGGCATCTGGAACAACCAAGGTAAATTCGCGGCTTGGGATACCGGCGCCTGTTACTGCAACACCTGTCAGTCGATGTTCCGCGCCGAATCGGGTCAGGACATTCCCGATGAAAACTGGGACGATCCCGTCTGGCGGCAATACAACGAATGGCGTTACCGGCGCATTGCCGACTGGGTGGCGCTGATGCACCGCGAAATCCATGCGGTGAAGCGCGACGCTGTATTCATCGCCGCCGTGCAGTTGATGGAATCATTGGAAACCATACGTCCCGGCGGCTGGGACATTGACTACTGGCTGGAGCATCAGGACATCCCCACCTTTGAGTGTCAGCGTCGCCACACCGCGCCGTGGTGGCCGGGCATACAGGCGAAATATCTGTCTACGCTGGCGCCGGACAAGCCGCGCTGGATGACGGTGAGTTATTTTTATCCTTGGTGGCGGCTCTATGCCGCACCCGAAGCGGAGAACCGGCCGTGGATCGCGCAGCAGGTCGCCAATGGTGTGAGTCCGTGGCTGCACATCAACGGCGGTTACTCCGATCTGTTCGACCGGCGTGGCCTCGCGCCGATGAAAGAAGTGTTCCAGCGGCTTGAACGCTGGCAGAGTTATCTCGACGGTGCGAAATCACAGGCGCGCGTGGCGCTGGTGCTGTCGCGGCATACCCAGGATAACTACGGTCGCGACAAGCCGCATGCACGTTATCTGGATTTCATCCGCGGCTGGTATTGCGCACTGCAGGAAGCGCATATCCCGTTTGATGTGATCTCTGACAAGCTGGTCACTGCCGAGCGGCTCAAGGGTTACCAGACCGTGGTGATTTCGAATCTGGCCTGCGTGTCGGATGCTACTGTAGCGGCGCTGGATAGCTATGCACGGAACGGCGGTGGTCTGATTGCGGGTTTTGATGCAGGTCGTTATGCGATGGACGGCACGCCGCGCGAGACACCGGCCTTTGCCGGCACGCTGGGCATCAGTTACGGCGGGCGGCGTGAAGGACTCAAGTCTTCCTACGCGAAACTCGAAGACCGCAACGACCCGCTGCTCGATGATATCGGCGATACCGATCTCATTCCGAATGAGGGCGCGCTGGTGGAGGTGAAAGCGGGTGCCGGTCAGATAGTGCCTCTCACGTTGATCCCGCCGGTGATCGCGCATTCCGGCGCTACGATCAGCATCCCGGAATACAGTGCGATCCGTGCGACCACTGATATTCCGGTAGTCGTGCGCGGCGATTGCGGAAAGGGGCGTGTGGTGTATTTCGCCAATACCATGGAAGCCCTGTATTACCACTACGGTTTTCCCGATCTGGCACACGTGATGGCCAACGCGGTGCGCTGGGCTTCGGGCGCTGCTCCGGCGCTGGAAGTGGAGGCACCCGATTATGTTGATGTCACCCACATGGGGCAGCCGGGGCGCGCGATGGTGCATCTGATCAATCTGCCGCTCGACAAGCCGCTCAATACCGGCTGGCGCCATCCGGGACGCAATCTCGTTCCGGTGCATGGCATCGTCGTGCGGTTGCGTCCGCCGGCGGGACAGCGCATCAGGGAGGTGCGGCTTGCTTCGAATGAAACCAAGCTGGAAACAACGATCCAGAAAGGCGCCTGTGCGGTCACCGTGCCGGAACTGCGCGACCATGAGATCGTGGTCTTTGAATTTGAAAAGGAGTAAATCATGCTGCGACTGATTCTTGCTGTTGCGCTGGCTGCAAGCAGCCTCGCTCAAGCCCAGAACTATCCGACCAAAACCGTACGTCTGGTGGTTCCACTGGTTGCCGGCGGTCCTACCGATCTGCTGGCGCGGCTGGTTGCGCAGCCGCTGGGTGAGCGGCTCGGGCAGCAGGTCATTGTCGATAACCGTCCGGGAGCAGGCGGCAACATCGGCGCCGAGATGGTCGCCAAATCGCCGGCTGACGGTTACACGCTGTTCATGGGGACATCAGGGCCGATGTCGATCAACGTCAGCATTTATTCGAAGATCGGATATCACCCTGCACGCGATTTCGCGCCGGTTGTACTGGCGGCGTCGGCGCCGTTTGTTGTCGTTGTCCATCCTTCACTTCCGGCGAACAACATCAGGCAGCTGATTTCTTTGATCAAGTCGAAGCCCGGGCAGCTAAACTTCGGTGCCGTGCCGGGCAACGCGGCCCATCTGGCGACTGAGTTGTTCAAAAGCGCTGCCGCCCTCGATATGGTGTTTGTGCCGTACAAGGGTGCAGCGCCGGCCAACACCGACCTCGTTGCGGGCCACATCCAGTTGTCGTTTGCGTCAACCCCGGGCGCGATGCCGCTGGTGAAAGCCGGGCGTCTGAAAGCGCTGGCAATTTCCAGCGCCAAGCGCATTCCCAAACTGCCTGACCTGCCAACGATTTCGGAATCCGGCGTTCCGGGTTACGAAGCCAGCGTCTGGTACGGCATCGCTGCACCGGCTAAAACATCCCCGGA
>CANHZX010000166.1 GCA_947465215.1 Betaproteobacteria bacterium
ATGATAGAGCTTGTACAAAGTCTGCAGATGCGGCACCAGCGCCTTGCGCCGGCGGGCCTCAGGACCGCGCGCATCCGCGAGAATGGCGGCGACCTCGGTGTAGGTAAATCGCGCATGCGACAGCATCACCGCCTGATAAAACTTGTAGCCTTTGACATGGCCGTGGCTGTCGATCTGCATGTCGCAGACCATTGCCAGACGCTCGACATCCGGGTTGATCGAACACAGTCCGTTGGACAGTGCCTCGGGCAGCATCGGAATCACGCGACGCGGGAAATATACCGAGTTGCCGCGGCTGCGCGCCTCGACATCCAGAGCATCTCCCGGCTTGACGTAATGGCTGACGTCGGCGATTGCCACCACCAGACGGAAACCGCTGCCAACCGGCTCGGCAAATACCGCATCATCAAAGTCGCGTGCGGTTTCGCCATCGATGGTAACGAGCGGCAGATCGCGCAGATCAATGCGGCTTTTGTGATCGGTACTGCGTACGCCCTTGGGCAGTTTGGCGGCAATCGCCTCGGCTTCCTTGGGGAATATCCACGGCAGCGTGTGCTTGCGCAGGGCGATTTCGATTTCCATGCCGGGGTCAGCATAGTTGCCCAGCACTTCGACAACACGACCGAGGGGTTTGGATTTGCTGCCCGGTTGTGAAATGATTTCCACCGTCACCACCTGCCCTGCCTTGGCCTTGCCGGACTCACCCGCCGGGATCACAAAATCCTGACTGATGCGCTTGTCTTCGGCAGCGACAAAACTCACACCGTGCTCGATATGCAGGCGGCCAACAAAACGTGTCTGGCCGTGCGCCAGCACTTCGACAATCTTGCCTTCCGGACGTCCGCGCCGGTCCATCCCGGAGATACGGGCCATCACGCGGTCGCCGTGCAGCACCTTCTGCATTTCACCGGAGCCGAGGAACAGATCCTGGCCACCGTCGTCACGCACCAGGAAACCAAAACCGTCCTTGTGGCCCAGTATGCGGCCTTTGACCAGATCGAGTTTGTCGGCAACACAAAGATCACCGCGTCGATTGCGCATGATCTGGCCGTCGCGCTCCATCGCCGCGATGCGCCGGCCGAAGGCTTCGCGTTCCCGCTTGCGGATATCGAGTTCACGAGCGAGATCGGCTTCTTCCAGCGGCACGCCGGCTTCGACCATGACTTCAAGAATCAGCTCGCGACTGGGTACGGGATGCTCATATAACCCCGCCTCGCGCTCGTGGTGGGGATCGTTTTCGCGGCGTGAACCTTTAGGAATGCCGGCTGTGGATTTTTTCTGTTTTTTCATTTGAACTATCAGCTTTCATGGGCTAAAATCGCGCCCTCATTGCCCAGATGGCGGAATTGGTAGACGCACCAGTTTCAGGTACTGGCGGGTAACACCGTGGAGGTTCGAGTCCTCTTCTGGGCACCAGTATCATGTTGAACCTAAGTCACGTAACACCGAAGACTAAAGTTTGACCGCAAGTTAAAAGGGCGCTGTGCTTTTGCACAGCGCCCTTTTTTTATGCTCAGTCAAACGGATTTCTGCGTACGATGGTGTGTTCACGGTCGGCGCCGGTAGACACAATGTCGATCGGCACGGCACAAACCTCTTCCATGCGCTTCAGGTAATTGCGGGCTGCCTGCGGCAGGTCATCAAAACGGGTGATGCCGACGGTGCTGTCGCGCCAGCCCGGCATTTCTTCGTAGACCGGCTGGCATTCGGCGAGCAATTCCGCGCCGAACGGCAGGATGTCGCGGGCAACGCCACTCATCTTGTAACCGACGCCGAGCTGCACCGTCTCCATGCCGTCGAGCACATCGAGCTTGGTCACGCACAACCCCGACACGCCGTTAATCTGGATCGAACGCTTCAGTGCCGCCGCATCAAACCAGCCGCAGCGACGCGGACGGCCCGTGGTGGCGCCGACTTCATTGCCGCGGGTGGCGATCTGGCGGCCGATGTCGTCATCGAGCTCGGTCGGGAACGGACCGGAGCCGACACGCGTGGTGTATGCCTTGGTGATGCCCAGCACATAGTGCAGGCTCTGCGGACCGATACCCGCGCCCGGTGCCGCTGCGCCGGCGACGCAGTTGCTCGAAGTGACGAAGGGATAGGTGCCGTGATCAACGTCGAGCAGCGTGCCCTGCGCGCCTTCAAACAGCAGATGGTCGCCCGAGCGCTGTGATTCGTAGAGCAGCCGCGGTACATCGGCCACCATCGGCTTGATGCGCTCGGCAAACGCCAACGTGTCATCCAGTGTTTTCTGGAACGGCACGGTGTCGACGCGGAAATAATTCTTCAGCACGAAGTTGTGGAAATCCAGCACTTCGCCGAGTTTTGCCGCGAAACGCTCGCGATGGAAAAGATCCTGCAACCGGATGGCGCGGCGCGCCACTTTGTCTTCGTAAGCCGGGCCGATGCCGCGGCCGGTGGTGCCGATCTTGCCCGCGCCCTTGGCCGCTTCACGCGCGCGGTCGATGGCGACGTGATACGGCAGAATGACCGGGCAGGCTTCGCTGATTTTCAACCGTGAGGCGACATCAACACCGGCAGCCGTCAGCGTGGCGATTTCATCGAGCAGCGCTTCCGGCGACAGCACGACGCCGTTGCCGATGTAACAGGCAACCTTCTCGCGCAGGATTCCCGACGGAATCAGGTGCAGCACGGTTTTTTTGCCGTTGATCACAAGGGTGTGTCCGGCGTTGTGTCCGCCCTGGAAACGCACCACGCCCTGGGCGCGATCAGTCAGCCAGTCGACAATTTTGCCTTTACCTTCGTCACCCCACTGGGTGCCGATCACCACCACGTTCTTGCTCATTTCATCCGGCTTTCATCGAAAGTGCCATACCGGGTATGGCTAAAAATTACTTTAAAAACAGTTGATTGCTTCAATCTTTGCGCTTCTGCACGACCCAGCGGCCGGAACGCTGCACCAGCTCGCGGTCGCAACCGAGTTCAGCGCGGAAACGGGCATGCCCGGGCAGATCCTCAATGACGACGATACCCCGACTGCGCAAAGCTGCAATGCGCTGCGCCAGTTTGCGGTCGTCGGGACGGAAAGGCGCCAGCACCCGCGACTGCGGCCGCACTTCGGTACTGGCCGCTGCCAGCTCGCGCATGTCCATGCTGAAGCCGGTTGCCGGTCGCGCACGGCCGAAGGCCTTGCCAACCTCATCGTATCGACCGCCCTGCGCTACCGCATTGGGGCGCGAGTTCGAATACGCGGCGAACACCACACCGCTGTGATAGTGGTAACCGCGGAGTTCGCCGAGGTCGAAGCTGCGGATCTTGGCCAGATCCGCCAGCCGCTGCGACAGCGCGCCCAGATCGCGCAATGCCGCGCGAATTTCCGGCAGCGCCGGCAGCACGCGTTTGGCCCGTGCCAGCACTTCAGTGCCGCCGTAGAGTCCCGGCAGTTCCGCCAGCGCCGCGCGAGTGACGCGATCCAGCCCCTTGGTCAGCGCGGTGATCGTGGTGATGTCTTTGGACTGCATCGCCTGAAACAAATCAGCTTCCAGTTCGCGCGATACACGCCCCCGGCGCAGCAGCGCACGGAATACCGCGACATGACCGATGTCCAGAGACACATCACGGACGTCGGCCAGACGAAGCGCACGCAGCAGCAGCCGTTGCACTTCGACATCGCTTTCGATGCCGGCATGGCCATAAATCTCGGCGCCGATCTGCAGCGGTTCGCGGGTGCGGTTCATGCCCGGCAGCGTGCGCAGCACACTGCCCGTGTAACACAGCCGTGTAATACCGCCACGGTTGAGCAGATGGGCATCGATGCGCGCGACCTGCGGCGTGATGTCGGCTCTGACGCCCAGCATGCGGCCGGTCAGCTGATCCACCAGCTTGAAGGTCTGCAGATCAAGGTCGTGCCCGGTACCGGTCAGCAACGAATCGACGTATTCCAGCAGCGGTGGCATGACCAGCTCATAACCATGCACTGCGAAGTCGTCGAGGATGAGCCGGCGCAGCCGCTCGATGCGTCGCGCCTCGGCGGGGAGGATGTCCTCAATGTATTCAGGCAGCAGCCAGGTTCTCATGGCAAATATTCAAAAAGGGGCGAAAAAAAGGGCCGAGTGCGCGGTGATCAGCGCAAAAGCGCACATTATAGAAGCTTGGCAGCCCCTCAACCACGCAAGAAATAAAGCAGGAGGAGCCCTGCCAGCATCGAACTGAGGCCGACGAAGCGCAATTGGCCGTCATTCATCTCGATCAGCCGGCGAAAAGTCTCGCGCCAAGCGCCAGGCAACAGGAAAGGCATCAGCCCCTCGATCACCAGCATCAGGGCAAAAGCGGTCAGCAGATTGTCAGTCATGGCCGGGGCGCTGCATGACAGGTCCCTCTGCGGTCAACCGGCGCGGCCGGAGCCGCGCCGTGGTCACTTGCCGCCAGCCTTGCCGCCCGATTTCATGTATTTGAAGAAATCGGAGTTCGGCTCCAGCACCAACACATCACTCTTGTTCTTGAAGCTGGCGCGATAGGCTTCCAGACTGCGGTAGAAAGCATAGAACTCGGGGTTGATTTCATAGGCCTTGGCATAAATCGCCGAAGCTTTGGCATCACCCTCGCCCTTGATCCGCTGCGCGTCGCGATAGGCTTCGGCGAGGATCACTTCCTTTTGCTTGTCGGCATCAGCACGGATCTTTTCCGATTCCGCCGAACCGGTCGAACGCAGTTCGTTAGCGACACGCTTGCGCTCGGCTTCCATCCGGCGGTACACCGACTCGCTGACTTCCTGCGGCAGATCGACCCGCTTCAGACGAACGTCCAGCACTTCAACACCGATCTTCGACGCATCCTCATTGGCCTTCTTGCGCATCAGGTCCATGATCTTGTCGCGCTCGCCGGACACCACGTCATGCACGGTGCGGTTACCGAACTCGGCGCGCAAGCCGTCATTGATGGTCTGAAGCAAGCGCGTCTGCGCGCGCAACTCGTCGCCGCCGACAGAGGTGAAATAACTGCGCACGTCGGTAATCCGCCATTTGACGAACAGGTCGACGAGCACGTTCTTCTTTTCGGACGTCAGAAAACGTTCCGGCTCAGCAGTATCAATGGTCAGGATGCGCACATCAAAGTAACGCACGTTGTCGAGCATCGGCACCTTGAAGTAAAGGCCCGGATCCTTCTTGATCGACACCACCTCACCCAGCCTGAACACGATGGCGTTCTGGCGCTGGTCGACCACAAACATCGACGCACTGAGGATCAGCAGCAGCGCGATGGCGCCGGCTATCACTGCTCCAAAATTCGGTTTCATTGGCGGGCCTCCCGTTCACGGCTGCGGAAGGCTTCACGCCCCCGCGCGGCGCTGTCGGCTGCCGGAGCCGCCGGCTCGTTCGGCTTGGCCGACGCAGGCGCTTCCGGCGCAGCTCCGGAAGCAGCACCCGCCGCAGTCATCTGCATCAGTTTATCCAGCGGCAGATACAGCAAATTGCCACCGCCCTTCTGGTCGATCAGCACCTTGGTGGTGCTCGTCATGATCTGCTGCATGGCATCGAGATAAAGACGGTCACGCGTCACCTGCGGCGCCTTGCTGTATTCAGCGACGATCTGGCGGAAGCGTGCGGCATCACCCTGCGCTTGCTCGACCACGCGACTGCGATAACCCTCGGATTCCTGCATCAGCCTTGCTGCCATACCGCGCGCCTTCGGCACCACGTCGTTGGCATAGGCCTCGCCTTCGTTTTTCTGCCGCTCGCGATCCTGACCGGCCTTGACCGCATCGTCGAATGACGCCTGCACCTGCTCCGGCGGCTGTGCGTTCTGCATGGTCACGTTGCTGACATTGATGCCGGTCTGGTAACGGTCGAGGATTTCCTGGGTCAACTTGCGCGCCTTGGCCGCCACTTCGGCACGGCCCTCATACAGCACGAAGTCCATGCTGCTGCGGCCAACGATTTCACGGATGGCGGTTTCAGCCGCCTGCAGCACGGAGTCATCCGTGGAGCGGTTGTTGAACAGATAATCATTCGGGCTTTTCAACACGTACTGCACGGCAAACTGGACGTCGATAATGTTCTCGTCGTCGGTCAGCATCAGCGCCTCTTTCAGCACCTTGCTCTTGACGTTGTTGCGATAGCCGATTTCCACAGTGCGCACCTGCGCGACGTTGACGACTTCGGCTGATTCCACCGGGTACGGCAGATGCCAGCGCGGTCCCGGCATCGTCGCCTCGACGAACTTGCCGAAACGCAGCACCACACCGCGCTGACCTTCATTGACGATATAAAAACCGCTGGCAATCCAGACCACAAGGACCAGACCGATCAGCAGTCCGGCACCGCCGCCGATCATGCCCGCGCTCGGGCCACCGCCGGGTGATTCGTTGCCGCCGGA